>JBBJLY010000095.1:0-26943 GCA_037720695.1 Kofleriaceae bacterium
GGTCGTCGACGACAACCCGCAGAATCGAGCGCTCGCGCGGGCGACGCTGGAGGACGAGGGCTTCGTCGTCGAGATCGCGACAAGCGGGGAGGACGCCATCACGGCGTTCACCCGGGCGCGCCCGGATTGCGTGTTGCTCGACATCCGGATGCCCGGGATTGGTGGGATCGCGGCATGCGCGCGGATCCGGAGCCTTCCCGGAGGGGCCGACGTGCCGATCGTGTTTGTCACGGCGCAGCGCGACGTCGACACGTTCGACCGCGCACGCGAGGCCGGCGGTGACGACTTCGTGATCAAGCCGTATCGCCCCAGCGAGCTGGTGGCCCGGGTGATGGCAGCCACGAAGCTGCGCCGGATGTCGGTCGAACGCAGCGAGCTCTACGAGCTGATCCGCCAGCAGCGCGACGACGTGATGCGGCTCCAGCTGCACAAGGACCAGCTGGTCGAGTTCCTCGTCCACGACTTCAAGAATCCGGTCCATGCGATCGACCTGGGCGGCGCATCGCGCGTGACCCCGCCGCGAGCGAGCGCGGGAAGGGTGCGGCCGCGCGGATCCGGATGGAGAGTCGCGCGCTGATGCGGATGATCATGAACCTGCTCGACCTCGGAAAGTCCGACGAGGCACGGCTCGATCCGCAGCGCGAGCGGATCGAGCTCGGGCCGCTGTTCGAGGAGGTCGTGGCCGAGATGCGGCCCCGCGCGCAGGCATCGGAGGTCACGCTCACCGCGGCAGCGGATGGGCTCGCCGTGCTGGCCGACCGCGACCTCGTGCGCCGCCTGATCGAGAACCTGGTCGACAACGCGATCCGCCACGCGCCTGAAGGCACGACGGTCGCGATCGTCGCGACCTGGAGCGAAGGCGCGGTCGAGCTGCGCGTCGCCGATGCGGGTCCGGGCATCACACCGGCGCTGCGCGAGCAGGTGTTCGACCGGTTCGTCCAGGCATCAGGAACGGCGCGGACCGGGCGTGGCCTCGGCCTCGCGTTCTGCAAGGTCGCCGTCGAGGCGCACGGCGTCGGATCTGGATCGAGGACGGCGCACCCGGTGCGCGGTTCTGCGTGAGGTTCCACGATGGAGCGGCTTGAATTTCGCGAGCTGTTCGAAGCGGCACCCGACGGTGTCCTCGTGACCGACAGTGAGGGAACGATCGTGCTCGTCAACCAGCAGACCGAGCGGATGTTCGGCTACCGGCGAGACGAGCTGGTCGGCATGCGGATCGAGATCTTGATCCCGGAGCGGTTTCGGCCGCACCACCCGACGCACGTCACGGGTTACACGCGCTCGCCGCGTGCGCGTCCGATGGGGTCCGGACTCGCGCTCGCTGGCAGGCGCCGCGACGGCACCGAGTTCCCGGTCGAGATCAGCCTGTCGCCGATCGCCTCGTCAGGTGGCGAGATGGTGGCAGCCGCGATTCGCGACGTGTCGGACCGCAAGCGGGTCGAGGACGAGGCCCGGCGCGCGAACGCATACCTGCGGAGCGCGGTCGACAGCATCCAGGATGCGTTCTCGCTGTTCGACGATCAGGACCGGCTCGTGCTGGTCAACAGCGCGTTTCGCGAGCTGATCGGTCCGGTGGTCGGTGGCGCGGTTGTGGGGCGTCCGTTCGAGGACATGCTCGACCACGCGCTCGAGCTGGTCGAGTGTCGCGGCGACCCGGCCCACGTGCGCGCGAGCTGGCTCGCGTACCACCGCGCGCCCGCCGGTGCCTTCGAGCTCGAGCTGCGCGATGGCCGCGCGCTCCGGATCATCGATCGGGCAACCGCGGACCACGGCACGGTCTCGCTGATCATGGATGTCACGGAGGACCGGTCACATTCCAGCGAGCTCCTCCGCGCGCGGAAGCAGGCCGAGGCGGCGAACGACGCGAAGAGCGAGTTCCTTGCCTCGATGAGTCACGAGCTCCGCACGCCGTTGAATGCGGTCCTCGGGTTCGCGCAACTCCTGCAGCGCGACCGCAAGCAGCCGCTCAGCGATCGCCAGCAGGAGCGGGTCGAGCACGTCGTCCGCGGTGGCGAGCACCTGTTGCGCCTGATCGATGACGTGCTCGACCTCTCGCGCATCGAGGCCGGCGGCGTCACGATCTCCACCGAGCCGGTCAACGTCCGCGAGGTGCTCGACGAGGTGACCAACACCCTCGAGCCACTCGCCGCGCGCGTCAATGTCCAGCTCGCGGTGGCGCCGATGCAACACGTCCCGACCGTGGTCGCCGACCGGACCCGGCTCGCCCAGATCCTGATGAACTTCGGCTCCAACGCGATCAAGTACAACCGGCCGGGCGGGCACGTCACGTTCCGGATCACGCGGGACGACGCGATGGTCCGGGTGTCGATCGCCGACACCGGGATCGGGATCCCGGTCGACAAGCGCGCGCGGATCTTCGAGCCGTTCAACCGGGCGGGGCAGGAGTCGGGACCGATCGAGGGTACCGGGATCGGGCTCGCGATCACGAAGCGACTCGCGGAGCTGATGGAGGGCAGCGTTGGCTTCGTCAGCGAGGCCGGACGCGGCTCGACCTTCTGGGTCGAAGTCCCGATCGATTCCGCCAGTGGACTCGCCCGCGCGGCGGGCAAGCCCGCGGTCTCGAGCTCGCCGCTCGCCACGATGGAGAGCCGGCGCAAGGTGGTCTACGTCGAGGACAACCCGTCGAACATCGCCTTCATGCGCGAGCTGGTCGAAGACATCCCTGGCATCGACCTGATCACGGCACCGTCCGCGGAGATCGGGCTCGACGTGATCCGCGCGCACCAGCCAGCGCTCGTGATCATGGACATCAACCTGCCCGGGATCAGCGGCTTCGATGCCGTGCGGCAGCTGAAGGACTCGTCCGAGACCCGCGCGATTCCCGTGATCGCGCTCAGTGCGGCGGCGCTCGCAAAGGACACGACTCGCGCGCGCGAGGCCGGCTTCGATCGCTACCTCACCAAGCCGGTCAGGGTCGACGAGCTGACCGCCGTGCTGGAGGAATTGCTGACGTAGGCGGCGAGGCCGCGACGTCCTCGAACAGGATGCGGCGCGGCGGGGTCTCGAGGTCGTCGAGCTGTCCCGATCGCACCGCCCACAGGAACGCCGTCACCGCACCCGTGGCGATGATCAGGGCGAGCGGCAGGATGAAGTAGAGCGCACCCATCACGAGCTCCTGAATGCGCGCGTGCGCAGCGAGTTGCCGAGGACCGCGAGCGAGCTCAGCGGCATGATCACCGCCGCCAGCAGGGGGTGGATGAGGCCGGTGATCGCGAGCATGCCGGCGACGATGTTGTAGGTCAGCGAGAAGTACAGGCTGCGCTTGATCGTCACCAGCGTGGCGCGCCCACCCGCGGCGGCATCGGCGATCGCGACGATCGAGGGCTCGCGGAGGTAGACGTCGGCCGCTTCGATCGCGATCTCGGCCGCACCCGACACCGCGACGCTCGTCGTCGCCGCGGCCATCGCGGCGGCATCGTTGACCCCATCGCCGACCATCACGACCGGGCCGTGGGCGCGCGCGGCGGTGACCGCTGCCACCTTGCCCTCGGGTGAGATGCCGCCGCGGCGGGATCCGGCGGGGATCCCGAGGGCTGCGCCGACCCGATCGGAGACGCGCGCGTCGTCTCCCGACAGCAGCTCGACCCGCCAGCCCAGCTGACCGAGTCGCTCGATCGCGGCGGCCGCATCGGCACGGATCGGATCGGCGAGCCCGGCGACGGCGACGGCCTGGCCGTCGACCGCGATCACGACCGGCGTCTCGGCGCGATCCGCCAGCTCGGCGATCCAGACCTCGATCACGGGCCGCAGTGTGCCGCGCTGGCGGACCCAGGCAGGTGCGCCGACGTCGATCCGCTGGGTGCCGACGCGCCCCGTGATGCCCCGGCCGAGCTGCTCCTCGATCGCACTCGCGGTGCCGCGTGGCGCGGCGTGGCGGCCGAGCGCGCGCGCGATCGGATGATCGCTTCCGGCCTCGACCGTCGCGGCCAGCGTCGCCGCATCGAGATCGCCGCGCCACGAGACGACGGCGAGCTTGCCCTCGGTGAGGGTGCCCGTCTTGTCGAGGAACATGGTGCCCGGGGTCGCGAGTCGCTCGAGGGCATCCGCGCCCTTGATCAGGATGCCGCGCCGCGCAGCACGACCGAGGGCGACCGTGACGGCGAGCGGGGTCGCGAGGGCGAGCGCGCACGGGCAGGTGACGACGAGGAGCGCCATCGCGTGCTCTGCGCCGGTGGCGAGCGACACGGTCGACCAGCCGATCACGGTCAGCGCGGCCGCGGTGGTGACGACCGCCACGAACCGGCCCGCGACGCGATCCACGAAGCGCTCGATCGGCGCCTTGCGGGTCGACAGGGCCTCGATCGTTGCGACCAGCGAGCCAACGCGCGTCGCCTCGCCGGTGGCGAGCACGTCGATCTCGACTGGCCCTGCGAGGTTGATCGTGCCGGCGTGCACCGGCGAGCCCGCGGTGATCTCCACCGGTCGCGACTCGCCGGTCAGCAGGCCTCGATCGACGGTGGAGCGCCCGCTCGCGACCGTGCCATCGACCGGGATGGTCTCGCCGGCGCGCACGACGACGCGATCGCCGATCGCCAGCGCCTCGATTGGCACCTCGGTGACCTGGGTCGCGTCGACCCGGCGGGCCCGGCTCGGCGCGAGCGCGAGCAGGAGCTCGGCCCCGGATGCCGCTCGCCGCTGGTGCCGCAGCACGATCCAGCGCGCGACCAGCAGCAGGAACACCAGCATCGCGAGCGAGTCGAAGTAGATCTCCCCGATACCACGCATGACGTTGGCGCTGCCCCAGCCGAGCCCGGCGAGGATCCCGATCGAGAGCGGTAGATCGAGGTGCAGCCGGCGTGCACGCAACGCACCCAGTGCGGTCCTGAACATCGGTGTCGCCGCAAAGCCGAGCGCGGGGACGGCGACGATCATCGAGGCCCAGCGAAAGAACGTCGCATCCGCGCGGGTCATACCGCCGAACATCCCGGCGTAGAGCGCGATCGCGAGCAGCATCAGGTTGCCGACGGCGGCGCCAGCGACCCCGAGCTTGCCGAGCAGGGCACGGTCCTCGCGCCGCCGTTGTACGTCGCGATCGAGCCCGCGATACGGATGCACCGGATGGCCGAGCCGATCGAGGTGGCGCGCGATCTGGGACAGCGAGCAGCGCGTGGGTTCCCACGTCACATCGGCGCGGCCCCGGCCGAGGTCGACGCGAACATCGGCGACGCCCGGCACGCAGCGCGACGTTGCTTCGATCAGCCACACGCACGCGGTGCACCGGAGGTCCTCGAGGTACAGCACGACCTTCGCGTGCGGCCCGGCGGCGCGCACGTGGATGCGGTGAAACGCCGGGTCGTCGAGCTCGCCGTAGTCGCGCGAGGTGGTGTGCGCCGGATGCGCGTCGCTGGCGTCGCGCAGCGTGTAGAAGCTGCCGAGCGCGTGCTCGGCGATCGCATGATGCACGAGCTCGCAGCCCGCGCAGCAGAACTCCCCCGCGAGTCCGGTTGGGATCGGGAGGCTGCAGTGGATGCAAGCGCTCTCGGCGCCGCGCCGCGCCGCCTGTGCCGTCATCGTGCGCCCTCGTGACAGTGCGGGTGCGTGACCTGCGCCGCGCCGGCATGGCTCCACCGGATCGCGAGCGTGCCGAGGCCGAGCACGATCAGCGCCACCGCGGTGACCGCCGGCATCCGGCGACGCAGCCAACCGATCGCGGGGCCACCGAGCGCGAGCACGCCAGTCATCGCGGGCACGGTCCCGAGCCAGAACACGGTCATCACCAGCGCGCCCCCGAGTGCGCTGGCAGTTCCCGCGGCCGCGACGACGAACGCCCACAGCCAGCCACAGGGCAGGAACCCGGTCGGCACTCCGACGAGCCAGCTGCGAACGACCGGCCGCCGGCTGTGGATCCGGACCAGGCCCGCACCGAACAGCCCGCGCTCCGGCGAGCGGCTGCGGACGCGCAGGCCCGCCGCGACCGCGAGCTGGTAGAGGCCCCAGCTGATGATCACGCCCGCGGCGACCAGCGATGCGACGTGTTGCACGGCGCGAAGATCCCCGGCGAGCTCGATCGCGCCTCCGACCGCGCCGGCCAGCGCGCCGAGGATCGCGTAGGTCGTCAACCTGCCGAGCGCGTGCACCAGCGCGAGCCGCACCGTGCGCGATCCGCCGTGCAGGCCGACGAGCGGGCCGCACATCGCGACGCAGTGCAGGCTGCCCGCGAGGCTCGCGATCAGGATCGCAGGAAGCATCGCGGTCACGGTGCCTCGGTCGCAAAGTGCTGGGTGTCCTGCGTCTCGGCCGTGGCGATCGAGATCGTGAGATCGTGCCAGCCGCGATCGTTGGCACGTGCCGCGCGATAGGTGCCTGGTCGGATCGGGTCGAGCCCGATCTCGAACGCGCGAGCCGCGTGGGCGCGCGGGTATCCGGTGACGCGGACCTGACCAACGAGCGGCGCTCCCTGGGCGTCGCGCGCTTCGACGATGATCGCGCCCTGCTCGAGCGTGGCCTCGACATGCCAGCCGAGCGCGGTGCTACGCGCGGCGGTGGCGAGCGTCTGATCGTGGCGAACGGCGCGGCCGTAGTAGTCGGGGATGACCTGCGCGCCACCGCCATCGTGGGCCGACACGGCGAGGACGACGATCGCGATCATGTTCGCGAGCAGCAGGGCGACGATCGCGACGAGCCAGCGGATGGTTGGACTCATGGCGTCCCTCCTTCGGGGCCGAGCAACGTGACGCTCAGCGCGCGGTGAAAGCCGGCGTCGTCGGCGACTTTCAAGGTCACCGTGCGCCGCCCGCGCTGGAAGCTCGTCCGGGGCACGTCGACGAACAGCGGGACGTCGACCGCGCGCCGCGCCTTGACCTCCCATCTCGCCTGCGGCGCGCGCAGCTTCGCGTCTGCATCATCGACCAGGATCGTGTAGTGGCGGGTGACGTCGGACTCGTTCTCGAGCTTCAAGCGGACCGCCGACGCGATCTGTCCAGCGGGGAGCTCGATGAAGCTCGGCCCCGACATCCGGCCGATCGAGATCTCGGTCGACGCCCGCGAGCCGACCGCCCACACCAGCAGCGAGGTGCAGACGACGAGCAGCGCGGGGTAGATGATCGTGCGCAACCGCACCAGGTGCTTGCGCTTGCCGGCGAGCACGTCCTGCGACGTGTAGCCGATCAGCCCGCGTGGCAGCCGGAGCTTGTCCATCACGGTGTCACAGGCGTCGATGCACTGGGCGCACCCGATGCACTCCATCTGCAGGCCGTCGCGGATGTCGATCCCGGTCGGGCACACCGCGACGCACGCGTTGCACGCGACGCAGTCACCACGCTCGCCGATCACCGGCAGCTTCTTCTTCGGCTGGCACCGCGGCTCGCCGCGCTGCGCGTCGTAGCCGACGATCAGCGATTGGCGATCGAGCAGCACCGATTGCAGGCGACCATACGGACACGCCACGATGCACGTCTGCTCGCGGAAATACCCGAAGTCGAACAACACGAGCGCCGCGACCCCGATCACGACCGAGAATCCGACCGGCTGATCGAACGGCGAGCTCAGCATCCAGGTCGCCAGCCGGTCGACGCCGACGAAGTACGCGAGGAACACGTTCGCGAGCAGGAGGGACAGCGCGCCGTAGATCACCCAGCGGATGGCTGTGCGCGCGGGCACCTTCGAGCGCTCGAGGGCGCGCTCGATCGGCCGGAACACCAGCTCGAGGTACACGGTCTGCGGGCATCCCCAGCCGCACCACACGCGGCCGAACAGCGCCGTGATGAGGAACACGCCGACGACGATCACGAGCCCGAGCAGCATCAGCAAGAAGCCATCGGTCGGCCGGAACACCGTGCCGAACAGCGACAGCTCGCGCGTCACGAGATCGAGCAACAGGGCGGGACGCCCGCCGATCCTGACGAACGGCAGCACGACGAACAGCGCGATCAGGCCGTACCCGACGACGCGTCGACGCGCGAGAAACCGACCCTTCGCAGGCCGCGGACGGATCCAGTGCCTGGATCCATCCTCGTTCAGCGTCGAGAGCACGCGCTCCGAAGGCGACGGCGTTGACATCGTCATAGCACCGGCTTGAAGGCTTCGACGCGAAGTCCCTCGCGCAACTTCCCCGGCAGATTCTTGCCGCGAAGCGTGAGCACGAAGGCGACCACGTTCGTGATGTCGGTTGGCGCCATCAACTCGCTCCACGCGAGCATCGCGGTGCCCGGCACGCCGCGCCGCACGGTCCCGAAGATGTCCATCCGCGTCTCGCCGTGGAGCTGGAACTGATCGGTGAGGTTCGGTCCGATCAGGCCGCTGCCGTCCGGCTGGTGGCAGCTGACACACTTGCTGGCGAAGATCGCGGCACCGCGCGTGACGACCTGCGGATCCGCGGCCTGATGCCCGAGCGACTCCTCGGTCGCGTTTGCCACCGACGCTCGCTCGCGGTCGCCTTTTCCCTCGTCGTACTCCGCGAGCGCCGCGCGGTAGTCCTCGGCGGGAAACCGGCCCCAGTCGACGACGTGGTAGTAGAACCCGTAGCACACGGCGAACACGATCGACGCGCAGAACATCATGCTCCACCAGCCGGGGAGCGGGTTGTCGTACTCGCGGATGCCGTCGTAGTCGTGGTCGAGCAGTCGGACGTTGGACACCTGCGTGGTCTCCGTCAGCACGGCTTCGAGCGCGAGCGCGGCGGCTTCGCTGGGGGGACTCATCGCAGCTCTCCACGCGGCGCGGCGTCGTCGGCGAGGGGTAGCTGGGCACACGCGGCGTGCTCGCTCGCACGACGTTTGCCACCATGACGGAACAGGACGCCGACGAACACCAGCACGAACAGCACGAGCGCGAGCTCGGTGAACTGGGTCGGAGACATCGCCGAGACAAGCTCCGATAACTTCACTTGGAATCTCCTCGCGGCGCCGGCTTGATATCGATGCCGAGCCGCTGCAGGTAGGCGATCAACGCGATCACATCTTTGTCGGCCATCCCGGCCGGCCCGCCCTTGGACACCAGCTTGTCGGCGAGCGCGGTGGCCTGGGCGCGCGCCATCCCGACCGCGTCGTCGATCGCGGCCTTGCCGTACGGCACGCCGAGCATCGCCATCGCGTCGACGCGACCCTGGATCACATCCCACTCGATCGTGTCGGTGAGCAGGTGCGGGTACGGCGGCATCACGGAGCCACGTGACGTCGACGGTGGACTTTCGAAGTGGCGCAGGTGCCACAGCTCGTCGCGCCGGCCGCCTTCACGCGCGAGGTCAGGTCCCGTGCGCTTGCTGCCCCACTGGTGCGGATGGTCGTAGACCGACTCGCCGGGCATGCTGTACTCGGCAGGCACGCCGTTCATCCCGTAGCGGACGGTCTCGTCGATGAACGGACGGACCATCTGGGAGTGGCAGTTGTAACAACCCTCGGCGAGGTAGATGTCGCGACCGTAGAGCTCGAGCGGCGTGTATGGCTTCACGCTGGCGATCCGCGGCACGTTGTCGCCGATCAGAAACGTCGGCAGGATCTCGAACGCCGAGGCAACGAGCACGGCGAGCACGGTCAATGTCGTGAACAGCGCGGGCAAGCCCTCCCACCGGCGGTGCCAATGCTGCCGCGGCTCCGCTACGCGCTCGAGCGCGCGGCGCTGCTTCACCTCGACGTGATGGACGCGCACCATCGGCGGAACCTCGATCTCGATGTCGTCGTAGTGCGCCGGCCGATTCCGCCACGTCTTGTAGATGTTGTAGGCGCCGCAGCCGAGGCCGACGATGTACAGCGCACCACCGAGCGCACGCACCCAGTACATCGGGGCGAGCCGGACGACGGTCTCGAGGAAGTCCGGGTACTGCAGGCGCCCGGTGCTGTCGAACGCGCGCCACATGAGGCCCTGGGTGATCCCCGCGGCCCACATCGACACGACGTACAGCACGATGCCGATCGTCGCGATCCAGAAGTGCGCGCTCGCCAGCTTCTTCGAGTACAGCTGGGACTGGAACAGTCGCGGGACCAGCCAGTAGATCATCCCGAACGTCATGAAGCCGACCCAGCCGAGGGCGCCGGCGTGGACGTGCGCGATGTTCCAGTCGGTGTAGTGCGACAGCGCGTTGATGCTCTTGATCGAGAGCATCGGGCCCTCGAAGGTCGCCATGCCGTAGAACGTGATGCCGACGACGAAGAACTTGAGGACCGGATCCTCGGCGACGCGATTCCACGCGCCTCGCAGCGTCAGCAGACCGTTGATCATGCCGCCCCACGACGGCATCCACAGCATGACACTGAAGATCATGCCGAGCGTCGACGCCCATTGCGGCAGCGCCGTGTAATGGAGGTGGTGCGGGCCGGCCCAGATGTAGATGAAGACCAGCGACCAGAAGTGGAGGATCGAGAGCCGGTAGCTGAACACCGGCCGCTCGGCGGCCTTCGGCAGGAAGTAGTACATGAGGCCGAGGAACGGCGTCGTCAGCACGAACGCGACCGCGTTGTGCCCGTACCACCACTGCATGAACGCGTCCTGGACGCCGGCGTAGATCGAGTAGCTCTTGAACAGCTCGGACGGGATCACGAGGTTGTTGAAGATGTGGAGGATCGCGATCGTGACGATCGACGCGATGTAGAACCACAGCGCGACATAGAGGTGCTTCTCTCGCCGGTTGCGCACCATCGCGAAGAAGTTCACGGCGAACGCGACCCATACGATCGTGATCGCGATGTCGATCGGCCACTCCAGCTCGGCGTATTCCTTGCCCTGGGTGAACCCGAGCGGCAGCGTGATCGCCGCCGCGACGATGATCAGCTGCCAGCCCCAGAAGTGGAAGTTCGACAGCCAGTCGATCGGGCGTGCCTTGAGCAGGCGCTGCGACGAGTAGTACACGGCCGAGAAGATCGCGTTTCCGGCAAACGCGAAGATGACCGCGTTGGTGTGGAGCGGGCGCAGCCGGCCGAACGTGAAGTACGGACCGAAGTTCAGCGCAGGGAGCGCGAGCTGAAGCGCGCACCACAACCCGACGAGCATGCCCACCGCACCCCACACGATCGTCGCGGTGACGAACTTGCGAACGATCGCGTCGTCATAGCGAATCACTTCTTTCGACATCGCCACAGCTCTCTACAACCCCCGTGCCCACGCGACGCGGGGGTCCGCTCGACGGAGCCCGTAAGATTTGCGTCGCGGGCGCTACCGGCGCAGCGGTTTCGTACTGATAGCCGCGAACCGCTGGCACGCGCACTGCTCGAACTGCGGGCATGGTAATCCGCGACCCGCTGAGCATCCCTCTCCTCGTCACGCTGTGGACCACGTTCCTGTGCGCGTTCATCATGGTGATGGTCGTCGTGCTGATGAGCTAGGGAGCATCGTCACGCAGCACGCGCGACGACAGCAGGTAGCGCTCCTCGGCCTCGAGGTGCGCGCGCAACGTCTCGATCACATCTCGCATCACGCTGGTCTGATCGGATCCGAGGCGGGCGCGCATCTCGCGGTGCTCCGCGACATGATCCTCGACCATCCGCTCGAGCCGCGGCCCGGCGAACGGATCGACCTCGGTCAGCACGGGACGGAGCAGCAGCTCCTCGAACGTGTTGTGGGTGTCGAACGCGCGCCGCAAGCGGGCGATCTCGCGGGTCAGCTGGGCGGGCTCGCACCCGCCCGCATCGAGCTCGTCCGCGAGCTGCTCGCAGCGATCCATCATGCCTCGCAGCGCGTCGTGCTGGGCCGTGAGCTCGACCAGCGCGTGTCCAGGTGTGACGTTCATGGTGGGCTCACGACAGTGGCCAATCGGCAGGTCGCGCGATCACCTGGTTATCTGTGTAGCTGTAGCGATGCGGCTCGCGATGCGCCACGCGCGCGTGATCGAACGGGACCACCTTCAACAGCTCGATCTGGGGATAGCCCTTCGGGCGCGCGACCAGGACCGCGCAGCGCGCCTCGCGGACCACGCGCTCGGAGATCGAGCCCAGCACCATGCGCTCGAGGCCGCTCTTGCCGTGCGAGCCGATGAAGATCAGATCCGCACCCACCTCACTCGCGAGCTGCAAGATCTCCTGGGCTGGCTTGCCGATCCGTGCGTGGACGAAGAACTGAACCTCGGCCGCTCCCGGGCGCCCGGCGAACGCGAGCTTCATCACCTCGACGACGAGTTGCTGGATGCGCTCCGGGTTGTCGTGCGAGCCACCGCTCGGTGGCCGGTCATGCGGGTCGACCGCGGTCAGCACGTGGAGCACGTGTTGGGGGGCGCGCGAGGCGACCTCGATGGCGCGGGAGAGCGCGTGCTCGGCGCTCGGCGAGAAATCATAGGCGACGACGACCTGGATAGATTGTTTGGACATGGGGTCCTCCTTGAGGTTCATGCGGCCACTCGGAGCTCGTGCCGCAAAAATTTCGCGACCGCCTGGATGAAGCCGGCGACCGAGTCCCGCGCGACGTGATGCATCGCGATCGCATCGACGGCTTCGCCGAGGATGCCGAGCGGTGGCTCGTAGGTGCCGGTGAGATCGATCTGGGTCTCGGTCGGCGTCAATGCGTAGACCGCCAGCACGGCCCGCATCGTGGGGAACAGCGCGGCGTGCGCGACACCCTTCCACCCGAGGATGAAGTGGGTCGCTTGACGACCGTCCGGGGCGGTCGCGAGCTTGGTGTCGATCAGGTCGAGCTCGATGGCCGCGGCGATCTCGACGCCCCCGACACTCGCGCGCAGCTCCGCGACGGTGGACTGTGCGCGGCTCGCCGCCACCCTCGTCGCGCGCTGGAGGGTACCCAGCGGGTCGGCGAGCAGGACGCGACGAACCTCGTGATACGGATGATTCACGTAGTCGTACGCGTGGACCTCGTTGCGGTGGCTCGCCATGCACGGGCTTCATTGCAACGGTCGCTCCAGCGATTTCGGCGACAACCCCCGCAAAAGTTTCGGCGCGAGCCGTTCCGCAGCGACGGGCGCGCAGCCAGGTTGACGCAACGCATTACGTCGGTCATAAAATGAATGACGGTTCATTCACCGCGAGGCGCCCCTAGATGTCGAACCAGAATTATTACAAAGCCAACCTTCGCGACCTGTCGTTCCTCCTGTTCGAGCAGTTCCAGCTCCAGGACCTGCTCGGCAAGGAGCCGTTCCCGAACTGGGGCAAGGAGGAGGTCGTCTCCGTCATCGAGGAGGCCTACGGCTGGGTCCAGAAGTACTTCGGGCCGTACAACAGCAGCGGCGATGCCGAGGGCTGCCGGCTCGAGAACGGTCAGGTCCGCGTGCCGGCTGGCTACAAGGAGGCGTGGAAGGCGCTGTTCGAGGCCGGCTGGCGCACGCTCGCCGTCGAGGAATCGCACGGCGGCCAGCAGGGTCCGTTCACGCTCGCGATGATGGTCGAGGAGATGATGTGCGGCGCCAACACGTCGTTCAACATGTACCCGGCGCTCACGCAGGGCGCGGCCGACGTGATCCTCGCGTTCGGCACGCCGGAGCAGCACGCGACCTACGTGCCGAACATGTTCAACGGCAAGTGGGCCGGCACGATGTGCCTGACCGAGCCGCAAGCCGGCTCCGACGTCGGGAGCGCCAGCACGCAAGCGAAGCGCCGCGACGACGGCCACTATGACATCAAGGGGACCAAGATCTTCATCTCCGGCGGCGACCAGGACATGACGGACAACATCGTCCACATGGTGCTCGCACGGACGCCGGATGCGCCGGCGGGGACCAAGGGGCTGTCGCTGTTCATCGTCCCGAAGGTGCGGCCCGACGGCACGCCGAACGACGTCGCCACCGCCGGCATCGAGCACAAGATGGGCATCAAGGGCTCGTCGACGGCGCAGCTGGTGTTCGGTGACAACGATGCTTGCACCGGGGAGCTGGTCGGTACGGTCGAGAACAAGGGCATGTCCCAGATGTTCCAGCTGATGAACTACGCGCGGATCGGCGTCGGCCTGCAGGGGCTCGCGCTGGCGTCGTCGGCGTACCTGAACGCGCTCGACTACGCAAAGGATCGCAAGCAGGGCTCGTCGATCAAGCAGTGGAAGGATGCGACCGCGCCGCGCGTGCCGATCGTCGAGCACCCGGATGTTCGTCGCATGCTGCTCGACATGAAGGCGCGCGTCGAGGGCATCCGCGCGCTCGCGGTGAAGCTGACGATGCACATCGATCGCTCGGTCGCGCTCAAGAAGACCGGCGGGCCGACCGATCAGATCGAATATCACGAGGGTCAGGTCGATCTGCTGGTCCCGCTGATGAAGGCCTACGGCAGCGACCAGGCGTTCTCGGTGTGCGCGACCGCGATCCAGGTCTATGGCGGCGCGGGCTACCTCAATGACTGGCCGGTCGAGCAGTACTGTCGCGACTCGAAGATCTTCTCGATCTACGAGGGCACCAACCACATCCAGTCGATGGACCTCGTCGGTCGCAAGCTGATGCAGCGCGGCGGCGCCAACGTCCAGGCGTTCGGCAAGGACGTCGGCGCGTTCGTCGCGGCCAACAAGGACCACGCGGTGCTCGGCAAGGACATCGCGACGCTGGGTCAGGCGATGGATGCGCTGACCACGACCGGCGGCAAGTTCATGCAGTGGTTCGGCGGCGGCCGGATGGAGATGGTGCCGACCGCAGCAAACCGGTTCCTCGAGATGATGTCCGAGACCGTCGTGGGCTGGCTGCTCCTCGAGCAGGCGGTGATCGCGGAGCAGGCCGGGGCCAAGGTCCCTGACGACCATCCCGACCGTGCGTTCTATGCCGGCAAGCGCTACGCGGCGCAGTACTTCGCCGCGAACGTCCTGCCCTCCGTGGTCTCCAAGGCGCAGATGATCGGCCGCGAGGACCGCTCCGTGCTGGACATCCCGGTGGCAGCCTTCGCGCCGTCCTGAGTTCCGTGTCATGGTCACGAGCGATGCGGTGCCTCGCACTCGCGCTCGTGCTGGCGTGTGGCTCGCCACCGCCTACGCCGCGCGCCGTCGCGCCGCCGCCACCGAAGCCGGTCGCGACCATCGCATCGGTCAGCTGCGGCGATGCCGGCGTGCTGCTCCGTGGCGTGGTCGAGGATAGCAAGCAAGCGGGGCCCGAGAAGGAGGCCGCGATCGCGCGGGCCTGCCTGCGGGGTAACTGGACGCCCGAGGTCCTCACCTGTGTCGGTACGTCGCGCGCGCCACGGACGTGTCTCGACCTGCTGTCCGGGGAGCAGACGAACAAGTACCTCGCGCTGCTCGCGACCTGGAACGAGCTGTTCCCCGACGAGCAGGTCGTCGAGCTCGACAAGCCCGAGGCACACCCGGATCCAGGCCCCGAGATCGACTGCGTCACCGCGACGGTCAACGTCGAGGAGCTCGCCCCGAAGCTCGCGCTGCAGGGCGCCGACCGCCGGTTCGCGATCGAGCTCCGGCGCGATGCGGTCGAGCCGATCTGCGAGAATTGGTCGCGTGTGGTGCGGGCGTGCTTCGCCGACGCGACCGGCGCGCAGATCGAGGTCTGCCGCGGCAAGCTATCAGCGGCCGAGGCCAAGGCGCTCGCCGACAAGCTGGCGGAGAGCGACGCACTGATCGCGAAGATCGTCGCGCTGGTGGGCAAGCCGGGCAAGGTGGACTGCGCGAAGGCCGCCGCCGCGTACTACAGCGACGCCGAGTGGAAGGCGCGTGGTCCAGCCACGGTGCCAAAGGCGGCTGCGGTGCGCCGCAAGATGATCGCCGATTCGCGCACGCTGATGAAGAAGGCGTGCACGACCGACAGCTGGCCGATCCACATCAGCGCGTGCCTGGTCGTCGGAGGTCGCCACGTCTGCTTCGCCTTGATGCCGTCGGCCGTCGAGCGCTGGGGCTTTCCGGCGGCGGGGGTGAGCGTGAAGACCGGGATCCCGGCGTGCGAGACGTACGCCGCGACGCTGCAGAAGCTCGGCTCGTGCACGAAGATGCCGTCTCGATCGATCGACATCATGCGGTCGCAGTACGGGCGCGAGTCCGCGAGCTACGCGGTGGGAACGGCGGCCGTGCGCGCGGCCGGCGCGGTGCGCTGCAAGGAGTCCGAAGAGTCGATCCGACGAGCGGCGCAGGCGTTCAACTGCACGATCTAATAGACTGTGGCCGTGCGCTACCTGGTGATCGCGGCCCTGCTGTGTGCCTGCGGCAAGAGCGAGCGGCCCAGCGATCGCGGCAGCGCGACGCCGGTCGTGGCCGACGCGACGATCGATGCTGGGTCACCAACGGACACGCCGGAGCAGCTCGCGCGCTCCTTTCTCACCGCGCTCGCGTCGGGAGAACCAGACCGCGTGCGCGCGCTGTACATGACCCCCGAGCAGGTGACCGCGCTCGTGCGCTGCGACAAGGATCCGGTGCTCGAGCTTCGCGAGCACCTGTTCGAGGTCGAGAAGCAGCTTGGCCCGACCTCGAGCGAGGTCGCGTTCGTGCGCTGGGAACAGGATGGACGCAGCGTGCAGAAGGCCGGCACCAGCGAGCGTGGCTGCACCGCGAAGCGTGACTTCGAGCTCGCGCTCGGCAGCGTTCGGTTCACGGTGACCACGCGCAAAGGGACCGAGCGGGACTCGAAGATCCTGGCGTTCGTGCGGGTCACCGAGGGCTGGCGAGTGTGGCGGATGAGCGCGCTGTAGAACCCGCTTGACACCGTATCCGTTATAACGGATAGTCCGCTCACGCCATGGATCGTGTGTCCCTGGTGAACCGGCCGGTCGGCTCGCTGTGGTTCCTCTCTCCTCTTGTGGGCGAGCCGACCGCCGGTTTTCTTTTGCCGTTTCGGGCAGAATCGCGCCGGAATGACGGTGGATCTCGAGCTGACGGTCCTGTCCCAGCCCAGCCGAGAGCTGGGGATCCTCACCGGGTTTGCGGTGACCGACCAGATGATCGTCGCCGTGGGTGGGACCGTCGTGGTGTCCAGCGATGCCCGCACGTTCGAGCGCCGCCCGTCACTGCAGGCGCAGCGCGCGACCTCGTCGCGGGCCGCGCTCGCGATCGTCGATCAGGTGTGGACCTGTGGCGATGGTGGCCAGCTCGCGGTCAGCCGTGATCACGGCGCGACGTGGACCGCGATCGACACCGGCACCCGCAGCAACCTGCACGCCCTCGCGCTCGCGGGCACGGGCGCGCTGTGGGTCGTGGGGGCGATGGCTTCGCCGGCCGGCTCCTCGGCGAACGCCTGCAGCGGATCGACTTCGAGACCACCGCACACCTGACCTCGGTCACCGCCGTCCGCGATGAGCTGGTCGTGCTGGGCTCGGATGGCATCATCCGGCGCTGGCGCGACGGCACGGTCACCGCGATCGCGTGCGGTGCGGCGAAGGCGCTGACCGCATTCACGATCTCGAGCAAGGGCACCTGGATCGTGACCGGCCAGGGCGGCTTCATCGCGCGCTCGCCCGATGGCCAGTGGTTCTCGCGCGCTCCGAGCACGGTCGAGGTCGATCTCGAGGCGCTGCAGTCGCTGCCCGATGGCCGGCTCGTCGTGGTCGGGGATCGCAGCCAGATCCTGCTGTCCACCGACGACGGCCGGTCGTGGCGCGCGCTGCCCAACGATCTGCCGCTCGCGCACCTGTGGTCGCTGCAACGCTTCGGCAGCGGTCTGCTGGTCGGCGGCGACGACGGCTTGATCGCCAGGCTCGCTCCGGCAAGTGATGCGACATGGGGCGATCGCTCCGGTGCAGGGGATGCCCGCCCACTCGACGCCGCGTTCGGCGCGGGGCCGGAGGGCTTCATCGTTGGCGGGCTCGCCACGTACCTCGAGGCCATCGCCCACGCCGCAGCCGAGGCCGATGCCGAAGGCCCCGTCGACGACGCGGACGACGCGGACGTGGAGGACGACGAGGTCCTCGTGGCCGACGATAGCAATGACGATGACGACGATGACGATGACGATGACGACGGCGACGACGATGACGACGACGGCGACGGCGATGATGTCGAAGCGTTTCGCCTGCTCAGCACGCCGGGGACGCCCGCCGACTTCCGCGACATCTACGGGATCGCGATGCCGTTCGAGGCCAAGACGTTCTTCGAGACCGTGGCCGGCAAGGACCCGTGGAGCTCGTTCGAGGAGCTCCGGCTCGACAACGATCTGCGGCCCGACGTGGGGACACACAACCTGTTCGAGCTCATGGTGCGCCGCAACCAGCATGCGTACCTCGGGACCGATCTGGTCGAGGCATTCTGCGGTGTGTTCGGCATCGGCTCGCAGGGCAACGGCGACACCTATCACCTCGAGGTCTACGAGTGGGACGGGCCGCGCCAGGTGCTCCACCACGATCACGAAACGCATGCGTTCTCGGGCGTGTTCGCCGACTCGCTCGACAGCCTGGTGTATCTCGCCGCGCTGGTGAAGGCCGGTGACGAGGGCCGGATCTCCGGCGACGTCTATCAGGCGGGCCTGCACAAGCTACGCGGTCGGGTCGCACCGACGTGGCACTTCTCGATCGACGACAAGGTGCCGGACTTCGAAGCCCTCGATCCGAGGCGCCGCGATACCGAGTTCTTCTTCTACCGCGCGCGCTGGATCATCGCGCTCCTCAAGCACGACGGCGTCACCGAGATCGACGATATCCCGCAGCTGTTCAGGGCCGACTTCAACCAGGCGATCCCCGAGGACCAGCTGCCCGCCCGCTACGAGGCGTGCGAGCAGTTCATTCCGACCGCGCTGTACGCGATGTGGCGCGCGTTCCTGTTCGAGGAGCCCGAGCTCGATCGGTATCTCGAGATCGGACGCAAGCACGCCGCCCGCCTGGTCCGCGACGCCGCACGTCTGATCGACGAGCTTCGCGGCGGGCGAAACGAGCTCGGGACGATCAGCGATGTTCGCGCACACGTCGCCGCGTTCCGTGCGCTCGATCTCGATCCGCGCCGCGCAGACGCGCGTCACCTCGAGGCCGAGGCTCGCTCGCGTCGCGATGCCGATCGCAGGGGCGAGGTCGCGGCCACGCTCGATCGCACCCCCGCCGCGCAGTGGAAGGAGCTCGCCTGGGCGTGGCTCGGGGATGGCGTCGCGCATCGCGCGCTGCTCGAGCGCCTCGATCAAACGCAGCACGCGCAGGTCGCCGCGCTCGACGAGCTGCGTGGCCTGCGAGATGACGAACGTGCCGCGTGCCTCGCGCATCTCGCGACCCAGCTGTCGCCCGAGCTCGAAGCCGTGCTGGTCGGCAGCCTCGTGCGCGACGACGCGCTGGCCGGTGTCCTCGTGCGACCTGCGGCGGAGCTCGACCACGTCGAGCATCACGATGATGACGACGACGACGACGACGACGACGATGACGACGCCGACTCGCCTGGCTGGGATGCGATCGAGGCCGCGCTGCAGCCGATCTACGGCGACGAGGAGCCGCAGCACTTCGGCACGATCGTCCCGTACATGCTGGGCGGCAACGATCCGATCCACGGGATCTCGGCCTACAACCGCGCCGAGCCGGTCCCGCACTGGCACTTCGTGACCTACGGGTTCACCGACCTGTTCCAGAAGGAGACCGACGATCCGGACGAGAGCGGCTTCGGGTTCGAGCTGACGTTCCGGCTCGCGAAGCCGGCGGCTGACACCGAGCCGCCCGCGTGGGCGCTCAACTTCCTGCAGAACCTCGGGCGCTACGTGTTCGGCACGGGGAACCGGTTCGCGGCGGGCCACAAGATGGGACTCAACGGTCCGATCGCACTCGGGCAGGACACGGCGATCACCGCGATCTGCTTTGCCAGCGATGCCGAGCTCGGGGACTTCGAGTCCCGGAACGGCAAGGCGAGCTTCATCCAGATCGTCGGCATCACCGACGACGAGTACCGGCTGATCCAGGAGTGGTCGACGCCCGGGCTCGTCGAGATCCTGCAGGCGCGGCTGCCGCTGCTCGTGACGGACCTCGCGCGCCCCTCCGTGCTCGCCGACCCGGCCACCGCGCTCGAGGTCGAGCGGCGGGTCGCGAACGAGGGCTCCTCCGAGGACCTGACGGTCGCCGGCGAGCTCGCGCTGTCGGCCGAGGACGGTCAGATCCGGATCGAGCTCGGCGCGCTGTACGCCGCCACCATCCCGCGCGCGATGCGGGGCCGGATCCGGCACCAGCGGCCCTACGAGCTGCGCGGCCGATCAGCCTCGCTCCAGCTCGTGCCCGCCGTGTCGTCGAACCACCAGCTCGAAGACGACACCCTCACGCTCGATATCACCCCCGCGCTGGCGCGCGAGCTCGAGGCCACGCTGCGGCCAGGGCTCGCCGGTAGCTATCGCTTCAAGTCGTGGCCAAGTCTCGAGATCGTGGTGACCCCGAGCTTCATCCGCGGCCAGGACGGCACGGCGATCGAGGTCCGCGGGGTCGCGGACGCCGACGAGGTCGCGCGGATGCTCGTGATCGAGAACGAGCGCATCGCGGCCGAAGCCGACGAGGACGACGACGACGACAGCGACGACAGCGACGACGATGTTGATGATGTTGATGTTGATGTTGACGACGACGACGACGAGGTTGACGTCGACGACGAGGCCGATGAGGTCGCGGACAAACAACAGGAAGTAGACGACGAGGACGATGACGATGACGACGACGACGACGATGACGATGATGATGATGATGACGACGATGACGACGACGCCGAGGCCGCCCCGCCGAGCGCCGATCGGATCGGCGCCGCGCTTCGCCTGACCGAGCGCGCGCTCCAGCTGGCTCCCGACGACACCGATGTCCAGTTCACCCACGCGATGCTGCTGATCGACGGCGACCGCGAGGGGATGTCGCGCAAGGGCGACGAGCTGCTCGCACGGCTCGCCCAGTTCGCGCCGGCGGTCCGGATCAACGTCGCGGTGCGGATGGGTGGGCTCGCGCATTCCCGGTTCGGCGATGCGGTGGATGCCGCGATCGGGGAGCCGCTGCCGCAGCGCATCCTCCCAGATCGCAGCACGGCGGTCGGTGGTGGCGCCGTGCTGGCGTCGTTCGGCGATGTCGCACCGGAGCTGTTCTCCGAGCTCGGGGAGGCCATCCTCGAGCACACGCCCGGCAAGATGAGCCGGCTCGTGCCCCTGCTGCCCGACGATGTCGCGCTGCTCGGCGACCTGGCGTGGAAGTCGGTCCAGGCCCAGCAGCTCGATGCGACGCGGGGCCTCTACGGGCGCGTGATCGCGCTACCGATCCCCGAGGACACCGACGATCGGCTCGGCTATCTCCGCGCGATCAACAACGCATGCGTCCAGGCGCATGGAGCGAAGCTCTACGACATCGCGGTGAAGCTGGCCGAGCGCGTTCAGCCGGTCGCCCACGAGAACCCGTACATCTTTCACTCCGCGGCGTGCGCCTATGCCGCGAGCGGCGACTACAAGCGCGCGTTCGTGCAGGTCAAGCTGGCGATCGAGCACGGCTACGAACATCTCGACAAGGTCGAGGCCGATTCCGACCTCGGCCCGATCCTCGAGTGGCCCGAGTTCAAGGCGGTGTTTCGCGACTGGCACGCGCGCCGGGAGGGCAACTGATGAATCCGATCACGGTGTCCGGCCTCGAGGCCAGGCACGGAGAGACCGCGTTCGCGTTCCTCGTGTTGCGGCTGTCCGCCGCGGTCGACCGTGCGGCGCTGGTCGAGCTGATCCGCACGATCGCGCCGCTGGTTCCCGACCCCGAGGCGTTCATCGAGGAGCTGCCGGCGGAGCTCGAAGAGTCGATGCGCATCGTCGGCATGCCGTGGCTACCGCCCGACGCCGGACCCGCGGTCGAGGCGCAGCGCAGCCTGATCGATGCCACGAGCAGCAAGGGTGTCGAGGCGGCCTGGTTCTTCCAGACCGGCACCAGCCTGCCGAGCATCGAGGACGACGCCGACGATGACAGTGACGACGACGACTCCGCCGACGAGGACGACGTCGCATCGCGCGAGGTCACCGGGACCGAGCAGATCGAGATCGCGCCATTCGATGGGGTCGAGGATGACGATCTCGATGACGTCGACACGGGCGACCTGGACACGAACGACGCCATCGCGGCCGCCGACGACGACGATGATGGTGACGACGATCACGACGACGACGACGATCACGACGACGACGCCACGTGGTCTCACGGGCCGCCGCCCCTCGTCGCCGAGGTCGGGTTCCCGGTCGACGGGTTCCCCGCGATCGTCGAGGATCTCGACTGGGAGGACTTCGGGATCGCGTTCAAGATGGCCGGTCCGTCGCTGGCCGGCGAGAGCACGGTGCTGCTCGGCTTTCACGCGATGTGGCTCGCGCCCTACGGCGGCCGGTACCGGAACGGTGCGGTGACAATCGACCGCAAGCACCACGCGGCGCACCTGTGGGTCGATCGCTTTGCGAGCCCGACCTCCTCCGAGGAGCAGGTGCACCATCTGCTGTGGATCGTGTCCAAGCTGCACCAGGTGACCCCGATCGTCCACGCACGGTTCGGCGGCGCGACGATGGCGCAGAAGTACGCCGGCCTGATGGGCGACACCAGCGAACCGTTCGTGATCGGCGGCAATCCCCTGATCGCGATCTACGCCGAGCGGGGCGAGGCGGGCGTCGACAGCTGGATCGACTCGCAGTCCGACTGGTCGAGCGAGGAGCTGGCGCACATGCTGCGAGAGCTGGCGATCGAGGTCGTGACCCAGGACGACGGGGATGGAGCCGGACCGGCCGAGGGTGCGACGGGCGAGCCCGAAGTCGAGGAAGTGGACGCGGTGTTCGATCGGTCCGACGCGGTCCTCCCTGCACCGGTCGATCTCGCGCTCGGCGTCACCGGCGATGATGACGATGATGACGATGATGACGATGATGACGATGACGATGACACGGACGAAGCTGACGCAGAACACGACGACGCAGACGACGAGGATCGCGGACGCTACATCGCCTCGTATGCGGGCGACCTGCTCGCGGAGCGCGCGCGCGCGGGCCTGCTCGACCCCCGCGTCGCCGATGTCCTGCGTCCGCTCCTCGCGACGCCCGAGAAATACGAGCATCGCCGGCGCGCGGTGATCGATGTCCTCGGCGCGCTGCGCGATCGGTCCAGCGTGCCGGCGATGATCCAGATCCTCGATGACAACCCGATCACGAACGCGCTCGACTCGATCGGCAAGGAGGAGTTCCTCGCGCGCACCGCCGACGCGCTCGGGGCGATCGCCGACCCATCGGCGATCCCCTCGCTGAGCAGGCTGGTCGCGGCGCCCGGCGAATATTACGACGAGCCACGCCCCGCGGCGGCGCACGCCCTTGCCTCGTGCCTGGCAGCCGCACCGCCGCCTCGCGAGCTCGACGACAGCGTCTTGGCCGCGATGCTCGAGGTCATCCGCGACCGCAGCGACGCCGAGCTCAACGCCGAGCTTCACTTCGCGTATGGCCGGGTCGCCGCGCAGCTGCCGCCCGCGCGTCGCGACGCCGCCCGCATCAAGCTCGAGCAGACGCTGTCCTCGGAGGACGGTCCGCTCCCCGTGCTCGCGCGGCGGGCTGCCCTCGCGCTCGCTGCCGCGGGCGAGCTCGACCCGGCGACGGCGGCGGGCCTGCGGCCGCTCGTCCACGCAGCGTTCACCGAGCTCGACCACGACCACGAGTACACGATCCGGAACATCCGGCTCGCGCTGCGGATCGGCGAGTCGCTGCCGGCGCTGGTCGATCCCGCAGATCTGATCGGGCTGACCCGGTTCTCGGAGCACGACATCCGCAGCCGCGCCCACGCGATTCTCGCCGGCCTCGGGCGATCGATGCGGCCGGCGTCCGTCATCGATCGCCACGCGGCGCAGCGGCTGACCGACGAGGAGATCGTGGAGCTACTTGACGAGGCACACATCGTCAATCGCGCGACGTTGATCGCCGAGGCTGGGCGCCGCAGCCTCGACACGGCGCGACCGGCGATCCTGCGCGCGGCACGTGCCGTCATCGATCGTGCCCGCGAGGGCTCGGAGAACCTGCTCGATCCGGACACCCACCTACTCGAAGCTGCGGTGCGGTTCCTGCGCGAAGATCCCGACGTCGAGACGATCGCGTTGTTCGACCGTATGCTCCGCCACTCCAACCATCACGTGAAGTGGGAGCTGCTCCAGCTGTCACCTGATCACGATGGCCTGATCCCCGGCATGTTCCACGTCCTGTCCGAGAAGTGGGGCTGGCAGGAAGACGCCGCGCGCCAGTTCCTGGCCGCCCGCCAGGGCACGCCGGCCTACGAGGCGGCGCGCGCGAAGGCAGCGCCGCTCGACCCGGCACCGACCGGTGCGGCGCCGAACGGCAAGGATCACGGCCCGGACGACGAAGACGAAGACGATGACGATGACGACGACGACGACGACGACGATAACGACGATGACGACGACGAGCACATGAACTGAGCTACATGCCGGAAGCGGCGAGCAGCGAGTGACCGCCGAGCACGCGCGCCTCGTGCGGCGCCTCGACCAGCTTGCCGTTCGCGAAGAACGCGACCTCGCGCTCGAGCGACAGGTTGAACACCGGATGGCGCTCGCCGCGCCCAGATTCTGGCAGGGCAAGCCGCTCGATCCGCAGCACGTGGACGATCGAGTGGTCGTGACAGCGAACGGCCGAGCGCACGCCGAGTTGCTCGGCGCGGTAGAGGTCACCACGCAGATCGTAGAATCGGTGCCACGGGGTGCACGTCAGCGAGGTCTGGTCGGAGAACACGACGCGGACCAGCTCGTTGCTGGTCGCGTGCGAGACCTTGGTGATCGTCGCGAGTCGCTTGCCGTGCGTCAACACGTGGTCGCCCACCGCGAGCCCCTCGATCGCGAACATGCCCCGCGGCGTGCGGACCAGCGTGCCGCTCGCGAAGCAGCCCGCGCCGGTGTCGCGTGCGCAGATCTCGGTCGGTGCGGTCAGGGTGGCGAGCTTCGTCATGCCAGGCATATGTGCAGCGGTGGTGCCACGCTCGTCGACGCGGATCGTGTCGCCCGCGGGAGACAGATCGGAGCCCGCGGTCGCCAGTCACCGGACCTGCAAACTGCCGGAACTACTTGTTCACTGGTCGCGCTGCGCGGGGTGTGCGAAGGCGCCCTGGCCACAACGGTTGTCGCCGCGACCGCTGCGCCCGCCAGGCAGCGCGCCGTCGCGCGGCGCGCTGGTTACATGCCGGAGCCGGCAGCCGAGCCAGCCGAACCGGAACCCACGCCGGCAGCGGGAAGCTTCAGCGCCTCGTTGACCTTGACCTGGGCCGAGCCGATGAGGGCCTTGGTCTGATCGTCGATCAGCGTGTCGAGCTGCGTGGTCAGCTGCTTGGTGACGTCATCGAACAGCTGCGCCGGCTTGGTCTTGAAATCGGCGAGGAACGCCAGCCCCTTCGCGAACGACTCCTTCGCGGCGCCGCACATCGTCTTGACCTGATCGCTGCCCTTGAGCTTCGCGAACGCGCAGGCCCCGAGCACGAGGTCCGAGGTCTCCTCGAGCTTGGCGATCAGCGGGGCGAGCCCCTTCTGGATTGCGTCGAGCACCTGGGTGGCCAGCGGGTCGACGGCGGTGCGGACCTGCGCCGAGACCTGGGTGCGGACCTCCTCGATCCGCTTCGCGGTGCCGGTCTCCGTCATCAGGCGTTCGAGCTCGCCCTTCAGGTTACCGAGACGTGCGGCCGACTCGGCGAGTCCGCCCTTGAACTGGCGGAGCTGCTTGACCGCATCCGCGAGCACGACGATCACCTTGTCGAGCGCCTGAAACTCGGCCGATCTGGCGGCGAACTTCTTCCACTCCTCGAGCTGAACCACGCCGTTCAGCAGCTCGATCGGTACGCCGAGCGTCTCGACCTGGTCGAGCAGCTTGGCCAGCTCGTCGAGCCGGGTCTGCTGCTGGGTGACGACCGCGACCTTCTCGGGCGTGATCACCGCGACGCACGCGCCGTTCTGGACGACGTTGCCGGCCGGGCACGTCGCGGGGCCAGAGCCGACCTCCGCGGTGGCGCTGCCGACCGCGCTGCCACTCGCCGTCCCGGTGCCGTTACCACCGTCGTTCTTCTTCCCGCACGCCAGGGTCAGCCCGATGAGGATCGCGAGGATGCTGCGCATGGCGTGAAACCTAATACACCACCGTCCCTCAGTCGAATTGCGGGGCGCGTTTCCCGTAGGATGCGGCGGTGAGTCTCGACCCCGAGCGCGACTACTTGCTCGAGCTCGGGCTCGACGAGCCCGACGATGCGGTGGCGATCGCGCGCGCGCTCGCTCGCCAGCAAGGCGTCGCGGTCGAGAGCTTGCCGCCGCTCGAGATCCGCAAGCGATCGATCGATGCCAGACGCGGGCGCGTCCGGTTTCACATCGTCGTTGGCGTCGCGCGGGCCGGCGCCCTCGGTGGCGAGCCGCTGCGCGAGACGTCCGGATCGCCGGTGATCATCGTCGGTGGCGGTCCCGCCGGAATGTTCTGCGCCTACGAGCTCGCGCGGCGCGGCATCCGCTCGATCATCGTCGATCGCGGCAAGCCGGTGCAGGCACGACGTCGCGACCTCAAGGGCCTGACCCAGCACGGTCGCGTCGATCCGGACAGCAACTACTGCTTCGGCGAGGGTGGGGCAGGGACGTACTCCGACGGCAAGCTCTACACGCGCTCGCACAAGCGCGGCGACGTGCGCGACGTGCTGGAGGTGCTGGCGATCCACGGCGCCCCCGAGGACATCCTGGTCGATGCGCGGCCACACATCGGATCGAACAAGCTGCCCAAGGTGATCACGGAGCTGCGCGAGCGCCTCGAGGCGGTCGGCGTCGAGATGCGGTTCGGGGCCCGCGCCGCCGAGCTCGTGGTGCGCGACGGCCGCGCGGTCGGCATCCACCTCGCCGACGGCAGCGAGCTGATCGGACGCGCCGTCGTGATCGCGACCGGGCACTCGGCGCGCGATGTCCATGGCTTGCTCCAGCGCGCCGGCGTCCGGCTCGAGGCCAAGCCGTTCGCGATGGGTGTCCGGATCGAGCATCCGCAGCCGCTGATCGATCAGATCCAGTACGGCCGCGCGACCGGTCACGTGAAGCTCCCCGCGGCTGCCTACAAGGTCGCGTTCACCCCCGACGATGGCCGCGGTGCGTTCTCGTTCTGCATGTGTCCCGGCGGCTGGATCGTCCCGGCGGCGACCGAGCCCGACGGCGTCGTCGTCAACGGCATGAGCCTGTCGCGCCGCGATTCGCCGTACG
>JBBJLY010000295.1:0-9408 GCA_037720695.1 Kofleriaceae bacterium
TCGGCCTCGAGCCATCCGGCGTACGGCAGGATCGTCGTGCCGCGCGCGATCCAGCCAACTTGCCAGACCAGCCACTTGCCCTTGCCGTCCTCGACGGGGCCGCTGCCGGTCTTGCCGTGGAGCGCCGCCTCGCCATCGCGCGCGAGCAGGCTGATCTGGCGCACCGTGTCCTGCGCATGCGCCGACATCGCGAGCTTGCCGCGCGCGAGCGCCTCGACAAAGGCGAGTTGCTGGTGCGCGGTCACCCGGAGCGCACCAGACAGCCAGAACCGGTCGAGCATGCCGCCGATCTCGCGGTTGCCGTAATCGAGCTTCGCGAGGCCGGCGCGCATCCGCGGCTCGCCAATCTGGAGCGCGAGCGTGCGGAAGTACGGCACCGCGGACACCGCGATCCCGCTGCGCAGCGTGTGCGGCTTGCGCCACGACTCGAGGTAGTACTTCTCGTCGGGGATTCGCTTCCGGTCCCACGTCATCGCGGCGTCGGGACCGGCGAGCACGCCGGCATCGACCGCGATCAGCGCGTTCGCCAGCTTGAACGTCGAGAACGGCCGCCGCGGCAGCGCACAGCGATCGCGATCGTTCTCGTGCACCATGCCCGCCGCATCGCGCATCACGAAGCAGCCATCGGGCCATAGCTTCGCGATCGGCGCGGGATCGAATGTGGCGTCAACGCGCGCAGCGGCGTCCTGCGCGACGATCGGCGGCGGTGGCGGTGGTGGTGCGGCGTTCGAGCCACACGCGACGAGCAGGACGACCAGGCGGCGCATGGGCCCGCAACGCGCAGTCCGCCCGTTCCATTCCGTCGCGTGGTCCGGAGGGCGCCAGCGTGTCGGCCAGCCATCGAACCGGCCGGCGAGCCACGCTCAGCTGGCGCGCAACCACAAGAATCAGCGGCCTTAGCGACCCGGCGCGGAAACCGTGCGCACGCACGGCGCTTCCATGGTTGCGGTTCCACCCGGTCTCGGGTAGACACTTTGACCCACGGCGATCGTAGCTCAGTTGGTAGAGCGCCAGGTTGTGGTCCTGGATGTCGCGGGTTCAAGCCCCGTCGTTCGCCCCAAATTTTAGCCCTGCAGGTACGCGAGCAGTCGCGGGCGGATCGCCCTCATCGCCTGTGCCCGGTGAGACAGGTCGGACTTGGTCCCGACGCCGAGCTCGGCAAATGTCTGGCCGAGGGTCGGGAACAGGAACAGCGGGTCGTAGCCGAACCCGCCGGTCCCGCGCGCTGCCGCGAGGATCACGCCCTCGCACACGCCATCGGCCAGCACGATCTCCTCGCCGAGCGGGCCCGTGACGTCGGCCAGCGCGAGCGTCGCGCGAAATCGCGCCGTGCGGCGCTCAGCAGGAACGCCGACCAGCGCGGCGAGTAGCTTCGCGTTGTTCGCCGCATCGTCACCGTGCTCGCTGGCGTAGCGCGCGCTGTACACGCCGGGCGCACCGTCCAGCGCGTCGACCTCGAGCCCGCTGTCGTCCGCGAGCGCGGGCAGCCCGGTCAGCGCCGAGATCTCGCGCGCCTTCTTGGTCGCGTTGCCGGCGAACGTGGCGGCGTCCTCGATCACCTCCGGGATGACGCGGCCGAGCCGCTGCGCAGCGGAGTCGAGGTCGAGCACCTCGAGCTCGGGCAGCAGCTGGCGCAGCTCGACCAGCTTGCCGTGGTTGCGCGTCGCGAACACCAGCGGTCCGCGCATCGCTAGCGTCCGACGACCCGGCGCTGCGCGGCCGCGAGCTGCGCGAGGCCAAGCGTCGCGAGATCGAGCATCGCGTCGAGCTGCTTGCGATCGAACGTGCCGTGCTCGGCGGTGCCCTGCACCTCGATCAACGAGCCGTCCTCCCCGCCGACGACGTTCATGTCGACCTCGGCCTTCGAGTCCTCGACGTAGGGCAGGTCGAGCACGACCTCGCCGCCGACGACGCCGACCGAGACCGCCGCGACCGGCGGCTTCAACGCGCGCGCGTCGGCGAGCGTGCCCGCGGCGACGAGCTTGTCGATCGCGAGCGCGAGGGCGACCCAGGCGCCGGTGATCGAGGCGACGCGGGTGCCTCCATCGGCCTGCAGCACGTCACAATCGACGGCGATCGTGCGCTCGCCGAGCGCCTTCAGATCGACCGCCGCGCGCAGCGAGCGCCCGATCAGCCGCTGGATCTCCTTGCCGCGGCCACCGGGGTCGCGCTTGCTGCGCGTGTGCGTCGAGCGCGGCAACATCGCGTACTCGGCGGTGAGCCAGCCCTGGCCCTTGCCGGTGAGGAACCCCGGCACGCCGGCCTCGACGCTCGCGGCACACAGCACCCAGGTGTCCCCGAGCTTGATCAGCGCGGAGCCTTCGGCGTGCTTCTGGTAGTGCGGGATGATCTCGAGGGAGCGGAGCTGATCGGGACGTCGGCCGTCGAAACGCATGGCGGCGACCCTACCCCGGACGGGCGCGCTACTGAAACCGCGGCGGCGCGGAGCCGCTGCCCCGACCACCGGGCACGCCCTCGTAGGTCGACGGACACTTCGCGCTCAGCTCGGTCACGCCGAGCCGGTAGCCGCTGCGGTCGACCCGCTCGAACAGCTGGCCGGTGGCGATGACCTCCATGCCGTCCTTGAACGTGTCGGGCACCGGGCCCTGGATCGCGGCCGCGAGCTCCTTGCCGCCCTTCTGGATGATGAACGTGCGCTCCTCGGCACCGAGCACGATCGAGCCCGGCTTGACGTAGCCGTGGACTCTGAGCGAGCGGCCCTTCCATCGCGCGAGGTCAGTCGCGAGCAGCTCGTCGACCATCTTGTAAGTGACCGGCGGCGCGAGGTCGACCCTGTCGCAACCGATCGCGAGCACCAGCAGCAGCACGCCGCGCCGGATCACTTGACGCTCTCGCGGAACAGTCGCTTCGCCGCGTCGCGCACCGCGTGCGAGTACGACGCCGTGCTACCGGTCGTCTTGAGCTCGGGCTTCGGCATCATGCGCAGCACGCGGAGGATCTGGTCGAGCCCGAGCCGGCCGGTGCTGAGCAGCGCGCGCCGGATCTCCGGCATCTGGATCCACGTGCCGTTCGACACGATCACCTCGACCAGCGCGCGCGGCAGCGTGCCCATGCGGGCGATCCGCGTGACCTCGGGAATCGTCACGCGCGGGTTGCGCAGCAGCGGCTCCCACACGTTCTTGCCGTACATCCGCTCGAGCAGCATGCGCTCGGTCGGGTCGGGGCTGAACGCACGCTTGACTGCCTCGGCGAGCGTGAGGCCGCGCAGCCGCTGGTGCATCGTGGCCGCGGCCGCGCGCTGCTTGACGTCCTGGATCCGCGACACCGCGTCGGAGCCATCACCGGATTCTTCGAGCGCGCCGGTTTCCGGTGGTGGCTCGGGCGGCGCGAGCAACGATCGGAGCTCCTGCTTGATCACGGCGGTGAACCCGACGATCTCGATGCCCGCGCCGCGCGCATCGACGAACACGACGCGCCCTGGCAGCCGGAGCTCGCGCTCGCCCACCACGACCAGCTCGCAGTCGTCGTTCAATCCCAGCGTGCAGCCGACGACGAACACGCCACCGGCAGCGAGGTCGCGCGCGAGGGTCTGATCCTCGGCGAGCGCGAGGACGATGCTCGGGCCAGGCACAGCGACCAGTGTAACCCAGGCCGTCTTCAGTGCGAGAGCGTGACCAGCTCGGCGACGGTCGCCGCCTTCGAGTCGCCCGCGCGGCGCCGGTACTGCTCGGCCGCTTGCCGGCACTGCTCGTCGATCGCGCGCACGCAGTGGATCCGAACCTTCAGCCACAGCGCGCGCAGATAGAACTCGCTCGACACCGGCGCGCGGCGCATGAAGCGCTCGAGCGTGGTCAGCGCGTCGGCGCTGCGGTTCAGCTTCATGCTCTGGACCACGGCCATGCTGTAGAACGCGTGCAGGTGGTCCTCGCCCTGCTGCTCGCGCATGTGCGCCTGATAGATCGCGATCTGCTTGAGCGCATCGGGCTCGCCGACATCGAGCGCGGGGAACACCGGCTGCGCGCGGATCAGGGACTTCAGATCACCCTGTGGATCGCCGGGGTCGAGCGTCGGGCGTGACGTCTGATCGGCCTTGCTCGGGCGCGCGCCCGCGCCGTCGGCCGAGCCACGTGCCGGCGTCCGGGCGTCGGGCACCTTCGCGACGCGGTCGCGCAGCACGTCGGGGGCGCCGAGATCGAGCTCGACCTCGCGGTCGCCTGCCTCGGCGATCGTGTCGAGTGGCTGCTTGCGTTCCGGCAGCGCGGCGAGCGCGACGACGCCTTGCGGCGCCTGCCACGCCTGACCCGCTGCGACCCGCGCCTCGACGGAATGGTTGCGGCGCAGCACCTTGACCACGCCCTCGGTGACGCGCACCGAGACCTCCCCACCGACGTACTCGACGGAGAACCGAGTGCCGACGACCACGACATCGGTGTTGCCGGCGCGCACGATCAGGGGCGCGCGCGCGCCCCGCTTGCCGACCGCGAGCGCGACCTTGCCGCGCGCGAGCTCGACCAGGACGCCGGTGCCGGGTCGCGTGACGACGAACGCGGTGTCTGGATCGCTGGTGATCGAGGCGTCGCCGACATCGAGCGTCGAGCGGAGGCCGGCGGTTTCGATGCGGAGCGGGGCGGCGGCGACCGTGGTGTCCGGGGACCCGGCGCCTCGCAGCTTCCAGCCCACGAAGCCGGCCCCGAGCAGGAACAGCCCGATCAGCGCGAACCCGAGCGCCGTGTTGTTGCGCGGCGCGAGCACCGGCTTGGCCGCAGCATCGACGGCGCGGGAGACGATCCGGCGCTCGATGTTGGTCATCCGCTCGTCGTCGAGCGGCTCGACCGGGATCCGTTGACCGACCCTGTTCACGAGGCCTCCTTGCCGAGTGCGATGACCTCGCCGGTGTACCCCAAGGGCACTGGCTCGCCTTGCGGCTCGCTGGCGGGATCCAGGAACTCGCTCAGCACCGGATCTCCAGCCGCGGCGGCCTCGACCCGGTTGCGCGCGCGCCACACACGCAGCTTGGTCGCCGTGACCGAGGAGCCGACGAGCTTCGCGGTCTCGGTGATCGTGCGGCCGTCGATCTCGTGCAGCGTGAACGCGAGCCGCGCCGCCGGCGACAGCTGGTCGAGCACCGCATACAGTCGCTTGACGCCATCGCGTGCGAGCTGGCGCCGGCTTCCGGACTCGTGTGCGGCGGGCGCGACCTCGTCGGTCTCGAGCACCTCCGTCTGGATCCGACGCCCGCGTTGCGACAGGTAGCGATACGCGACGCGCACGGCGACGCGATCGATCCAGGTCGAGAGGCTCGCCTCGGCGCGCCAGCCGCGCAGCGACTGGAACACCTGGAGGAAAGCGTCTTGCAGCAGATCATCCATGTCGCGGTTGGTCCCGAGCACGCGGAACAGGCTCGCGTGCACGCGCGCGCGGTGGCGGCGAAACAGCTCGCGGGTCGCGGCGGGTTCTCCGGTCAGACACCGGTCGACCAGCAGGACGTCCTCGACGTAAGCCGCAGCTGTCACGCGCATAGATGGTGCCTGACCCACGCGCGACGGTTACAACCGTTTCGCGGCCCGTTTGGTCCCGAGCGATCCCGAGGAGTTGCGCTCGGCGAGGGGCCCGGGACACAGCGCCTTGAGCTTGCACGTCGCGCACTCGCCACCGGACCAGATCTGCTCGTAGAGCGCCTGGACATCGTCCAGGAGGCGCACGTCCTCGGTCACGATCCCGAGCTCGAAGTTCCGGCGCCCGCTGCCCTTCGCGCCGAGCCCGGCGCCGGTCCAGTTTGCGCTGCCGAGGTACATCAGCGAGCCGTCGACGATCACGGTCTTCAGATGCACGCGCGGGCAGCGCCGCAACGCGAGCGCCCCGGCGAGCAACCGTGGATGCTTCGCGAGCGTCTCCCGAAACGGTCGCGACGGGAGCTCGGCGTGGAGCAACCGAAGCTCGACGCCGCGCACCGCGAGATCGTCAAGCACGGCGAGAATCGAGACGTACGTGCTGCGCAACAGCTCACGCCGGCGGCCCGGCGCAGCGCGACCGTCCTCGACCAGCAGCTCCTTGACGTTCGCGGTCGCGATCCACACGCTCGTGTGCGCCTCGCGGACCGCCGCGATCACGCGTTCGTAGTGGCCGCGGCCGCTGATCAGCTCCAGCGCGACCGTCCGGGCCTCGGTCGCGAGATCGGCTGTCGTCACAACACGACGCCGAGCGGCGGCGTCGCGACGCAGTGCCCACCGTCGACGACCAGCACGTGCCCGCTGATGTACGCCGCAGCGCTCGAGCGCAGGAACACGGCCGCGGCGGCGATCTCGTCGATCTCGCCGAACCGGCCGGCGGGGATCGCGGCCTTGACCTGATCGCCCATCGAATTCGGTGCGAGTCGCTTCATGCCCTCGGTCTCCGCGATCGGCCCGGGCGCGATCCCGCACACGCGAATCCCGAACCGGCCCCACTCGACGGCGAGGTTCTTCGTCACCGCATCGACCCCAGCCTTGGCCGCCGACGCATGAATCTGCAGCGGCGTGCCGTGATAGTGCAGCGTCGCGCTGATGTTGAGGATGAAGCCGTTGCCAGACTTCTGCAGCGCTTCGAACACCGCGCGCGAGGCGTTGAACGTGCCGTTGAGATCGATGTCGATCACGGTGCGGAAGCCGTTCGGGGACAGCGCCGCGGCTGGCGCGAGAAAATTGCCGGCAGCGCCGTTGACCAGCGTGTCGAGCTTGCCGAATCGCTCGATCGTCGTCGCGACCGCGCGGCCGATCTCGTCCGGAACGCGGACATCCGCGGCGACGCCGATCACCTCGCGACCACTCGCGGCGGACAGCTCGGCTGCCGTCGCGTCGAGCACGGCTTGCTTGCGGCTGACGATGCAGACGTCTGCGCCGAGTCGTGCGTAGGCGAGCGCGATCCCACGACAGATGCCGGTGCCGCCACCGGTGATGAGCGCTACGCGTCCCGCGAGCGAACCTTCCCGAAACACGTCGAGAGCTCCTGCCATCCGCGCATCATGCCCGCGTTCGCGGACAGGACGAAAAAATCGGGAACCAACTGCGCGAGCCACTGTCTATCACCCCGAACACCGACGGCGCCGCTGAACTAACCCTTGGTTAGGCCGGCGCGCTGCGGCTGCTTCGAGGCGCCAGCTCGGCATGCCTCGGGCACGCCCGACGCTCGCGCGCCGTCACCGGAGGTCTGCCATGCGTTCCATGTTCTGGGCGCGATGGGCCACTTGCGCCCTCGCCATCACCGTCGTCGTCCCTGTCGCGCTTGCCGATCGCAAGTCGAAGTCGCTCTCCGACTGCACCTCGTTCGTGCAGGAGGACAAGGACGACGACAAGGTGTCGTTCAAGATCCAGAACACGTGCTCGATCCCGGTCGACTGCGCGGTCAGCTGGCGCGTGGTCTGCGCGCCGGATTCCAAGAAGCGCCGGTCCTCGCATCCTGGCAGCGCGAAGCTCAGTCTGTCGAGCGGCGCGACCGAAGCGACCGAGGCGTCCGCGGCGGTGTGCGGCGATGACACCTACGCGATCGACCAGATCTCGTGGAGCTGCCAGCGCAACAAGGACTGAGCCAGTGGTTTCGGTCGCTTGCTGCCTGCGACAGCGCTGTAGTGCATAACCAGCACCACGTTAGATCGTCAGCCTGGGTCTTGCGTCTGTAACCCTCGACCTCGAACAACACGCCCCTCGAGCCGGCACGAAGTGGATGCCAAGTGCTCGATACGCCAGGGCTCGTTCGTTCGTCGCCCGTCGATTACACACGTAGTATAAGGACCCAGGAACCATGGTCGAACGCCAGGACATCGACGCGCTGCTGATCGGCGCCCTCTACGGCGAGCTCACGCCCGCTGACGAGGCGCGCCTGCAGACGCACTTCGAGTCGCATCCAGGCGATCGCTCCGCGCTCAACGCCATGACCGATACGCGGCAAGCGGTTCGCGAGAGCCGCATCCTCCAGGTCCAGCTCGAGCCGCCCCAGTCAGTCTCCGCCCTGTTGCTTCAGGAGGCCGCACGGCGTGCGCCCCGTAAGGTCGAGCACAAGGAGCTGAGTGAGGGCTGGTTCGCGCGCTTCATGCGCTCGTTCGTTGCCCATCCCGCGATGGCCGCGGCAGCCATGCTGGTGCTCGTGGTCGGCGTCGCCGGCACGATGTACCTCCGCAAGGGCGACCAGTTCGCCGAGAAGACCTACGACTCCCGCGCGCTCCCTGCGCCGGCCGCCGGCTCTGCAGCTGCGGCTCCCGAAGGTGCCTCGACCACGATCACCGCCACCGCCACCGAGGAAACCGCGCTCGAGGCCGAGCAGCTCCAGCGTCAAGCTGGCTCGGGCTATGGCGTCGGGCTCGCCGGCGCGCTCGACGAGATCGATGGCAAGGCAGAGGGCAAGCTGAAGGTCACCGAGCGCAAGGGTTCGTCCTACCTCGAGGTCAAGCCTCAGGACCGGCAGCCCAAGGAGCTCGACGACGCGCCCAAGAAAGCGCCGGCGAAGGAGGCGACCAAGCAGGTGCTGGCCAAGCCCTCCATCACGAAGGCTCCGGCGCGGTCCGAGGGCAAGCCGGCTCCAGCGAGCGACGCCGACTCCCTCGGCCAGGCCGCCAGCAGGCCTGCCGATCCGGCGCAGTCATCGGAGAATCAGGCGCCGCAAGCCGCACCCCCGCCACCCCCACCCGCTCCGACTGCGGGAGACACGCGTGATCGCACCGCCCCCGGCGGCGGCGGCAAGCTCGAGCCCGGCGATGCCGCCGTGCGAGACCTTCACGCCCGACTCGTGAACCAGGTCAAGGCCGGCAACTGTCGCGAAGCCGCGAGCCTCGCGATCGAGATCTCCGGTCGGTCGCGCTCGTACTATCTCCAGAACGTCGAGTCCGACCGCGCGCTCAAGGCGTGCCGCGCGTACATCTCGGCGGAGCTCGAGCGCGAGACCGTGCGCGCGCAGAAGCGTGCGACGCAGAAGCGCGCGGCCGAGCCCGCAAAGACCACCAAGTAGTCAGCCGACGCGCGCGAGCCAGTCGCGCAGGATGCGCGGCGCTGCACGCATGGTGTCGAGCGCCGGCGGCGCGAGCACGGTCGTCGACTTGCTCGCCCAGAACAGCAGCGGTCCGATGCCGGCGCGATGCAGCCGCAACAGCGCGGCGGCCGCCTTGCCGGCGTAGACACCGTCAAGCCGAGGTCCGATCAGTGTGCGTGCAGCGGCGGTCGCGCGCTCGGTGACCAGCCCATACCCGGGGCCGAGCTCTCGACCGTCGACGGCCAGTCGGCGCGCGAGCTCGGGCAAGCCGATCGCGACCGGCGGCCCGCCGAGCGCCGCGACATGGGTGAGCGTGCGGCGCGCGAGCTCGGCGATCCGCAGCCGCGAGGTCACCGGCCATGGCGTCACGCGGACGCCGTGCACGATCGGCACGGGCCAGCGCCACGTCCCGGCGGCATGTGCGAGCGCGAGCCCGGCGAGCAGGCCGGC
>JBBJLY010000296.1:0-9376 GCA_037720695.1 Kofleriaceae bacterium
CGGGTCCGCCCGCGTGCTCGAGTGTGAAGAACACGACCGCACCGTCGGCATCGAGCCGCGAGATGTGGGCGCGGGCGGCGCCACCGACGTGCGCGAGCTCGGCGCACACCGCGTGGTAGACGCCGCGCAGCTTGCGCGGGGTGGCCATCAGCTGGAGCGAGGGAGCGGGGCCGGGCGTCGGCTCTCCGGCGTGAAGTCGGCGCCACCACACGGCGGCGATCTCGTCGTCGTGGCGGGATCCGCCTTCAGCGATCACGGCGCTCGTGATCAGATCGCGGTCGCAGGTGGCGAGATCGGTCGGGCCCGCGGTGCCGGCGCACAGCAGCGCCTCGCCGTCCGCGAGCTGGATCGCGCCGCCGCAATGCGCGCGCGCGTCGGCGGCCTCGGAGATCCGCAGGCCCGATGGTGCAGCCTCCTCGCGGAGCGCGAGGTAGATCGCCGAGACCGCGGCATCGACCGAAGGCAGCACGTACGCTGCGACCAGCCGGGCCTCGGGGCGATGATGGATGCGCAGCGTCGCGGACGTGATGAAGCCGATCGTGCCCTCGCTGCCACACAGCGCGCGGGCGAGATCCGGACCGGTGGCGCGACGAGGCGCGACGCGCGTGTGGACGCTGCGGCCATCGGCGAGCACGGCCGAGACGCCGACGACGGCCTCCTCGAAGAAGCCATGCCGCGCGCTCGACTTGCCGGGCGTGCGCACCGCGATGATGCCGCCGATCGACGACGTCAAGACGACCGGCGGGTAGTCGCCGACCGACAGCCCGCGCGGTCCGAGGATGCGCTCGAGCGCGAGCCCGGTGAGGCCGGCCTGGACGTGGACGAGCAGCGACATCTCGTCGAGCTGCAGCACCTGATCGAGGCGGCGCGTCGAGACGAACACGCGCTCGCGCGGCTCGTCCAGGCCGCGCGGCTGGCGGCCCGCGGCGCCGACCGGATGCACCGCGGCCTTGACCTCGCCCGCGCGGCGGATCACCTCGGCGACCTCGCTCGGTGAGCCGGGCGCGACGCGCCACGTGGCGGGCTCGAGCATCTGGACGTGCTCGTCGCCGACCGCGTCGCGCAGCTGCGCCTCGAGCGTCATCGCCGCAGGCCCATCTTGCCGGGATTGAAGATCCGATCCGGATCGAGGCTGTGCTTCGCGGCCTCGAAGATCGCCATCGCCTCGCGGTGCTCGCCGATCATGTACGGCGCCTTCAGCAGGCCGACGCCGTGGTGGTGGCTGATCGTCGCGCCGACGCGGGTGGCCGCCTCGAGCCCGTCGCGCCAGATCGCGTCGTACACGCGCTCGGCGCCTTCGACATCCGGTGCGGTGCCGGCGAACGTGAAGTAGATCGAGCAGCCGTCGGCGTAGGCGTGAGAGAAGTGCGCCATCACGACGGCGTGGCGGCCGATCGCGGCGCGCACCGAGTGGTAGAGGTCGAGCAGCCGTTCCCAGCTCGAGGCGACCTCCATGGTGTCGACGAACGCGCCGTCGCGGAACATCGGGCTCATCCGGTACGACACCGCATAGCGATGGCGCAGCCACGCCCAGCCCGGATCCTCGCCCTTGTCGCGGCAGCCCGCGGTCTCGAGCTCGGCGAAGGTCAGCGCGGCCTCGACCTCGGTGCGGATGCGTGAGCCCTCGAGCCCGATGATCATCCGGCAGCCGCGACGCGCGCTCTCGGCGACGGCGCCGACCAGCTTGTTGACCAGCTGCGAGCGACCGAGCGCCGCGTGCATCGCGTTCTGCCGCAGCCCCTTGCCCCTCGCGAACGCGATCAGGCGATCGAACATGCCGTCGGCCTCGGGCGGCTGCGCGGCGGGCCACGCGGGAAGCGCACCGGTCTCGATCGGCGGCTGTGGACCGCGAATCTCTTGCGGTGCGGGCTCCTCCTCGTGAGACCCCATCGAGTTCATCAGTGTGTCGAGCTCGTCGTAGAGGCGGATCACCGCGGGGCGCAGACCGCGCTGGAGCACGCGGCGGATCGCCTCGGTGCCTGCTGCCACGTCGTCGATCTCGAAGCCGCGGAACACGCGGAGCTGGGGTGCCGGTGACACGCGCAGTCGCGCCGACGTGATGAGCCCGAGCGTGCCCTCGCTGCCGACCAGGAGCTGGGTCCAGCTCGGGCCACGCAATGCGCGGTTGGGTCCGTCGGTCTCGATGATCTCGCCGCGACCCGTGACCACGGTGAGGCCGGCGACCCGGTCCTCGACCTTGCCGTACTTGGTGGACAGCTGGCCGGCCGCGCGGGTCGCCAGCCAGCCGCCGACGGTGGAGCAGTAGATCGACGACGGGAAGTGGCCGAACGTGTAGCCGCGGCGCGCGAGCTCGCGCTCGAACCGCTCGCCCGACAGCCCGGCCTCGACGTCGCACAGCAGCTCCTCCGCGACGACCGAGCGCAGCGCCTGCATCCGCTTGGTGTCGACCGTGATCCCACCGAACACCGGGACCGCGCCGCCGCACACGCCCGAGCCACCGCCGTACGGCACGATCGGGATCTTGCGTTCGCGCGCGAGCTTCACGATCGCGACCACCTCGCGCACGTGCTCCGGCCACACCACCACGTGGGGGCGATGCGGAGGCTTCACGCCCTCACGATACGCGAGCAACAGGCGCGGCCACATGTCGCGCGAGTAGGTGTCGAGGTCGACCGCACGGATCGACACCCGTCGCGGGCCGACGATGGCCTCGAGATCGCGCTGCAAGCGATCGACGTCGATCGTCACCGCGCCGACCTTAGCTCACGCAGGGGCGGGCGCGGCCTTGCGCAGCTGGAAGATTTATCCGCAACTTCGACCCGCGGATGATTCGCAACCACCTCGTTCTCGCGCTCGCCGGGGTGCCGTAGCTCAGGGCGCGCGCGGCGTCGGTGCGAACTGGGTCGCTGGCAGCGGCTGTCCCTTGACGTTCACGATCACGCCCGCACCACCGCCGCCGCCGCCGCCGCCCTTGCCGGACTCGAGCAGGCCGACCTCCGCCTCGGAGGTTCGACTGGAGCCTGCACCACCGGCACCGGGTGAGCCACCGGCTGCTGCATTGCCCGGCTCGAGCGATTGCTCGCCGTCATCTCCTCGCTGTTGCTGGCGCCGCCGCCACCGCCACCACCACCGTTGGCCCACACCCGGCCGCCCGCTTCGACGACGAGGTTCGCGCCCGCGTACAGCACGATCATGCCGCCGGAGCCGCCGCCACCGCCGCCGCCCTTGGCCGGGCCGCCTTCGCCGCCTTCGCCCGAAGCGTCGATCTTGCCGCTGATCCTGAGGTCGCCGCCCGCGAGCAAGTACACGGCCCCGCCGCTCGCGGCGCCTTCGCCGGCGCCGTTGCCACTGCCGCCACCATCGGTACCGGCGCACCCGCCGCGCAAGAACACGGGGGCCGCGGGCACCGTCGTGGTGCCGCCATCCTGTCCGCTCGCCGAGCTCGCGCCCGCACCACCGGCGCCGCCGAAGCTGCCACCGGCGCCACCGCCGCCACCACCACCGCCCGGGTCGCCCTCGCCATCGGTCGCGGTGCAGACCGTGTCGTTCGCGGCGGCACCCGGATCCGGATCGCCGCGATACGACGACACGTCGACATAGCCGGTCTGATTCACGTTGAGGTTCCCCGAGGCGAGCACGACGAGTGGCAACGCGCCCTCGGCACGCAGCCGGCCGTTGAGGTCGATGGTCGTGCCCGCGAACACACACAGCTGCGGGCCGCCGTTCATCAGATCGATGATGACGCCGGTATGGCTGGCGCTCTTGCACTGGCCGGCGTCGGTGTCGATGGTCTCCGCTCCGAACGTGAGGGCCGCTGCCGACATTGCGGGCAGACACACGAGATACGGATCCTGCCCGAAGCAGCTCGCACTCGCGTCGTGCACGCGCGCATCGAGGAACACCTTTGCGTCCGCGCCAGCTTCACCGGTCAGCCCGCCATCTTCCGCGACCGACGGCGGGCTGAACGAGCAAGCACCGAGGAGCAGAAGCGGGAGCGCCCTCATGTCATCACGCGATCAGGCACCAGTGCCAGGGGCGATATAGAGCACCAGTGAGCGCGAGGTTGCTCTTGATGTAGCCGCCTCCATACCACCACCGCCACCGCCGCCGCGGAGCCGCCGCGGAGCGCCTGGGTTAGTCCGGAACGAAGGGCGGTCGCCTGATCGCGAAAGGCGGCATTCGCTTGTCGCGTTGTGCTGACGCCCTCCGGCGACGACAAAACCGATCCCGACTCGAACGCTGCTTCCACAGCACGATCATGCTGCCCGAGCCGCGGTGCCGCCGCTGCGCAAGCTACCGGTATCAGCACGGCGCCCGAGGCGTTGATCTTGCCGAATCGTAAGCGTCCCATCGACACGAGATGCGCCGCGCCGGAGATGCTGCCGTTGGCCGCAGGATTTGGCCCTTGGTCTCGCGACAGCGCACCGCAGAAGCTGGTGGGAACCCGATCACAGCAGGCAGCGTGGATTGGCATCATGAGAGCGAGATGGCTTGAACTGACGCTAAGTGTCTTATCTCGGTGGCGATGTGATCGCGCCGTCCAAGGGTTGATTGGTCAAGATAAATCCGGCACCCCCACCACCACCGCCTCCAGCATTGCCAGATGCCGTATCGTCACCACCTCGGCCCGCGGGCCCAACCCCTGCGAACCCGATGCCACCGCTTCCCCCTCAGGCCCCACTACTGCCACCTTCCGCTGGTGTTGTGGGCTGGTCCTCGTTCGGATCTTCGCCGGCATCGTTCGGGCTGTCTTGATCGCCACCCGCTGCTCCTCCACCTCCATTCACGAAGATACGAGCGCCAGCAACTTCGATGGACGGGGCCCAGAAGACGATCATGCCGCCAGAGCCTCCTCCACTTCCGCCAGAAGCCAAGCCGCCTAGGTCACCACCAGAGCCTGATGAACTGATCCAGCCAGTCACTGTGATGGAACCGCCCGCTGCGAGATACGCAACGCCACCACTGTCGCCCCCTGCTCCCGCTTGTCCAGCGCCGCGCGAGCCAGGACACCCCGCCCGCAAGACGGTAGGAAGGAGGACGGATGCGCTCGCATCTGCGCCCACATCGTTCCCGCCACTGCCGCCGTCCCCGCCCATAGTTTGAAAGCTCCCGCCCGGTCCGCCGCCGCCAGCTTCCGCCTGCTCGGGGGGACGAGGGGTGACGCATAGTGGGGAATTGGCAGCTGGACCGAGGCGGATCTGTCGCCGGCTCGATAGATCGAGGTCTCCAGTCACGGTTATCGAATTCGTGGCTACCAGTACGAGTGGACGCGAACCCGTTACTACGGTCCTATCGATGGAGATTGATACGGCGACGCTCACGCTGCGATCCGGGTGCGCAGATGTTGCCCAGAACGAATCCGGCAAGAAGTCGATGCAGGGCGCACCCCTCTCCGTCGAGAGCTGAGCTGGAAGAGTGATCGCAGGTACCGCGAGTACATCGGCCAGCGAGATCTTGAAGGTGCCTTCGCCCACCTCGGGCAAATCTTCAGGCGCAACGCAGGTGTTCGTCGGTAGGTGGCAAATAAGCTCGCCGTCGCAGGGTTGGATCTCGCTGCAATGCACCGGGTTTGGTTTCAGGCAGGCGGTCTGAAGCGCTCCGAAGGCGCAAACAATCCACGGTTGCATCGATTTCATCAGTTGCACGTCCTTCACTCCCCGCTCGGCGGTGTGGGTGTTCGGTTGCGCAGAAATGTTAACGGCCGCGCATCAGGCACTGGCACCACGTTCCAAGAGGTTCGCGGTCGCGTTCACGGTACCAGTGGCGGCGGAGAGACGGTCGCGCCAGCGAGCGCGAGGTTGCTCTTGATGTAGCCACCACCGCCACCGCCACCACCGCCGCCCTCGTTCGGTGGATCGCCGGTGCGGCCGACGCCGCTATCGAGCTGGGGCGACGCATAGCCGCGGCCGCCCGCGCCGCCGCGCATGCTGGAGGAGCCGCCGCTCGCCTGCATGCTGGTGTCGGTGGGATCGGGGTCGCTGCCATCGTCTCCGGATGTGTTGTCATCGCCGCCCGCAGCGCCACCGCCGCCGTTGGCGAGTAGGCGCGCGCCCGTGGTCTGGAACGCGGCTGCCCACAACACGATCATGCCGCCCGAGCCGCCTCCGCTGCCGCCGCTGCGCAAGCCACCGGCTTCGGCACCCGCGCCGGAGGCGTTGATCGTGCCGGTGATCGTCATCGTTCCGCCGGCGACGAGGTACGCCGCGCCGCCGGAGTTGCCGCCGGTGGCGGGGGGGTTCTGCCCGCCACCCTTGGTTCCGCGACAGCCGCCACGCAGCAGCTCGGGGAACGTGATCATTGCTGGTGCCACGGTCGCGGCTGCATCGGCGCCCGCGCCGCCGTTTCCGCCGACGATCTGGAAGCTACCCCCCGGTCCACCACCGCCACCCGTGCTACCGCCGGGTAGCGGATCCGGCGCAGTGCAGTTGCCATTGGCGGCGGGACCCAGATCTGCCACCCCCTGCTTGCTCGACAGGTCGAGCGTGCCGGTGACGGTCAAGCTCGTGGTAGCGACGAGCACCAGCGGGCGAGCGCCGGTGACCACCGTGGTGGCAACCGTGATCGACTCGGCGACGATCACGCAGCTCTCCGGCTGGGCACTGCTCCCCGCCCAGAACGTCGGCGGAACGTCATCGAGGCACAGCTCCTCGGTCGCCGTGTTGATCGTGGAGGGCAGCGTGAGCGCCGGTGCCGGCGTGACATCGGTGAGGCAGACGCGGAACGCGCCGGTCCCGAAGCACGGCGGTCCATCCGGCACATCCGGCGGCGTGTCCGGACGCGCGTCAATGGGGTCGTCATCGCCGCTCATCTGCCCGGGCTTGAAACTGCACCCGAGGAGGAGCGACCCGATCAGCATCGCGCGCCACATGGGGTCATTCTACACACGGCCACGTTGTGAATCGCAATCTGGCTCTCGCTGGCATAGGTTTCGCCCGTGACAGTTAGAACGATCACAATCATCGGTGCCGGCACGATGGGTCATGGCATCGCGCATGTCGCAGCCCTCGGAGGCGCGTCGGTGAGGCTCTACGACGCGGTGGCGGGTGCTGCAGAGGCGGGAATCAGCAAGATCCGCAAGAATCTCGACAAGGGCGTCGAGCTCGGCAAGGTCGCGGCCGAGGCGCGCGACACCGCGATCGCGCACCTTCATGCACATGGCGACCTGGCAGACGCGTGTCGCGAGACCGACTGCGTGATCGAGGCGGTGCCCGAGCGGCTCGACCTCAAGCGCGAGATCTTCGCCGCGTGCGATCGCCACGCACCGCCTCACGCGCTGCTCGCGACAAATACGTCGTCGTTGCCGATCGCCGAGATCGCGGCGAGCGTGCGCGAGCCCGCGCGGCTGGTCGGCATGCACTTCTTCAACCCCGTGCAGGTGATGAAGCTGGTCGAGATCGTGCGCCACGCCCGCTCGTCCGACGACTCGATCGCGCAGGCGGTCGCGCTCGCCGAGCACTGGCACAAGACGCCGATCGTGGTCACCGATAGCCCGGGCTTCGCGTCGAGCCGACTCGGGCTCGTGATCGGGCTCGAGGCGATGCGCATGGTGGAGCAGGGCGTCGCCTCGCCGGCGGATATCGATACCGCGATGAAGCTCGGCTACGGCCACCCGATGGGTCCACTCGAGCTGACCGATCTGGTCGGGCTCGATGTCCGGCTCGGGATCGCGGAGTACCTGGTCGGCGCGCTGGGTCCGGGGTTCACGCCCCCGCAGGTGCTGCGCGACAAGGTCGCCGCCGGCAAGCTCGGCAAGAAGTCGGGCGAGGGCTTCTATCGCTGGGGCGCCGACGGCAAACGCGTGGGGTGAGACCGGCGGTCGATTGCGAGGATCGCCGGCACGACGACGAGCGCCGTGAACACGCACGCGATCTCTCCGATCAACGACGCGACGCCGAAGCCGCGGATCGCGAGGTTGTGGCTGACCAGCAGCGATCCGTAGCCGATGATCGTGGTCAGCGAACACACGAACACGGCCGCGCCACTCGTGCGCAGCGTCGTGATCGGATCTGGAATCTCCTCGTGATCGTGGCGGTGGGCGACGTTGATCGCGTAGTCGATGCCGAGGCCGAGCGTGATCGGGAGCGCGACGAAATCGAGAAAATTGACGCGCAACCCGAGCAACGCGCAGGTCGCGACCATCAGCAGCGAGCCGGAGAACGTGCCGATCAGCACCGCGACCGAGCGCCGGTTGCGGCCGACGATCACGAGCACCATGATGATGAGGCCGACCGCCGCGATCCCGGTGACCAGCGGCCCGTCACGCTCGATCGACTCGACGATGTCGGCGAAGATCACACTCGAGCCGGACGTGGTGACCGTCTCGTCGTTGCCGATCTCGATCCGGCGAACGGCGTGCGCGAACCGGATCAGGTCGCGACCATTCCACTCGTCGAGGTGATTCGCCGGACGGATCGAGACCAGGTAGCCAATCCGGCCGTCCTTCTCGGTCAATCGATCCCGGATCCCGGGCGGCAGGTCCTGCGGGGCGATCGCAGCCAGGCCATCGGGTGGGCGCAGCGCGAGGATCTCGGCGCGCTCCTTGTCGTCGAGCGCGGCGAGCGCGTCGTCGTCGAGCAGCCCGCGGATCTCGCCGAGGACCTCGAGCTTCTTCGGCTGATCGTCGGGGATCGCGTCGAGCATCGAGCTCACGGAGCCGAACGTCTGGCGGTCCTTCGGCAGCTTCACGTCGTGCTGCTTGAGGGCCTCCACGATCCGCGGCACCTGATCGAGCCGGTCGGCCGCGATGTACGTGCGGCCCGAGATCCCGCGACCGAAGTTCTCATCCGAGACGCCCATCCAGCGTCGCGCGGTCACCGCGTCGTCGCCCTCGGAGCGCAGCTGCTTGATGTCGTACTCGAACGGATCCGCGGCGACATAGCGGTAGACGATCACGCCGGCGATCACGGCGAGGATCGCCGACACGATCACCACGCGCTTCGAGTGCTTGAACCCGAGCAGGCGGACGAGCACCCCACCAACGACCGAGTCGCCGCGGTAGATCCGGGTGTCGCGACCGAACTGCTGCATCACGGCCGGCAACAACAGATAGGTGGCGATCCAGCACACGATCATGCCGATCGAGCCGATGATCGCGAAGTCGGCGAACCCCTTGAAGCTGGTCGCGGCGAGCGAGCCGTAGGCGATCGCGGCGCCGAGCGAGGCTACCGCGGTGGGGCGCAGCGTGCCCACGATCGCATTCGCGAGTGCGGTGTCGAAGTCGTGGCGGCGGCGCTCCTCGAGGTAGCGGGCGATCAGGAGGATCCCGTAGTTGATCCCGTTGCCGGCGATGATCGCACCGAGGAACGCGGTCGCGGCATTGAGCTGGCCGACGGTGATTGCGGCGATGCCGAACGAGATCACGGTCGCGAGCCCGAGCGACGAGAGCTGCTCCGCGAGATACGCGCGTGCCGCCTTC
>JBBJLY010000297.1:0-9371 GCA_037720695.1 Kofleriaceae bacterium
CGACAGCGTCGCGACATCGGGATCGCCGAGGATCGCCTCCGCCAGCGCTTCCTGCCGCTCCAGCATCTTCGCGAACGAGACATCGGGCGCAGCCTCGGTCACGCCGACGATCATCCCGGTGTCCTCCTGCGGGAAGAAGCCCTTCGGGACCGCGAGCGCGAGCACCGCCGTGACGACCGCGGTGCCAAGCGTGACGAGCAGCGTCAGCGCACGATGCCGTAGCACGACCGCGAGCGTGCGTTCGTAGAACCGGGTCACCGCCGAGAACCCGCGGTCGAACACGCGCGCGATCACGCCGCGCTGCTGCTCGTCGTGCGGCTTCAGGATCCACGCACACATCATCGCAGTGAGCGTCAGCGACAGCACCGCCGAGATCGCGATCGCGATCGCGATCGTCACCGCGAACTCGCGGAACAGCCGGCCAACCAGGCCACCCATGAACAGCAGCGGGATCAGCACGGCGATCAGCGACACCGTGAGCGAGACGATCGTGAACCCGATCTGTTTCGCGCCCTCGAGCGCGGCGTCGAACGGTTTCTTGCCGCGCTCGATCAAGCGCGCGATGTTCTCGACCATCACGATCGCGTCGTCGACCACGAACCCGGTCGAGATCGTGAGTGCCATCAGCGACAGGTTGTTGAGGCTGTAGCCGACCAGCTTCATCACCCCGAACGTGCCGATCAGCGCGAGCGGCACGGCGACGCCGGGGATCACGGTCGCGCGCAGGCTCCCGAGGAACAGGAAGATCACGGCCACCACGAGCCCGATCGTGAGCACGAGCGTGAACTGCACCTCGTGCACCGATGCGCGCACGGTGACCGTCCGATCGGCGATCACCGCGACCTCGATCGCCTGCGGCATCGACGCGCGGAGCCGGGGCAACAGCGCCTTGATCTCGTCCGTGACCTCGATGATGTTCGCGCCGGGCTGGCGCTGGACGTTGACGAGGATCGCCCGCTGCATCCGGCCCCGAGTGCGGTCGCCGGTCTGCCCGCGCTCCTCGTCGGACTGCGCGTACCGTCGCGCCGCCCAGCCCGCGAGCTGAGCGTTCTCGACACCATCGATCACGGTGGCGACCTCGCCGAGCCGGATCGGCGCGCCGTCCTTGTACGCGATCACGAGCGGGGTGAAGCTCGCGGCGTCGGCGAGCTGATCGTTGGTCGCGATCGCCCAGTCCTGGCGCGGACCGGCGAGGTTGCCCTTGGGCTGGTTGACGTTCGCCGTCGCGATCGCCTGCCGGACCTCTTCGAGCGTCAGCCCCGTGCCGGCGAGCGCGACCGGATCGACCTGGACGCGCACCGCTGGCTTCTGCCCACCGCCCATCGTGACGAGGCCAACCCCCGAGACCTGGCTGATCTTCTGCGCCAGCACCGAGTCGGTGAAGTCCGAGACTTGCGCGAGCGACAGCGTATCGGAGGTCACGGCGAGCGTCAGGATCGGCTGGTCGGCGGGGTTGCTCTTCGAGTAAGTCGGCGGCGCGGGCAACGTGCGCGGCAACAGGTTACTCGCCGCGTTGATCGCCGCCTGGACGTCTTGCTCGGCGGCGTCGATGTCGCGATCGAGATCGAACACCAGCGTGATCTGCGAGCTGCCGAAGCTCGAGACGGAGGTCATCTGCGTCAGCGAGGGCACCTGCCCGAACTGGCGCTCGAGCGGCGTCGTGATCGCGGACGCCATCGTCTCCGCGCTCGCGCCCGGTAGCTGGGTCGAGACCACGATCGTCGGATAGTCGACCTGCGGCAGCGCGGCGACCGGCAGCGCGAGGTAGCCGGTGATGCCGGCGAGCAGGAGCCCGATCATCAGCAGCGTCGTCGCGACCGGCCTGCGGATGAAGGGCTCGGAGATGCTCACTTCACCCTGCCCGATCCACTCCCCCGGCCACTCCCACCGCCGCTCCCACTGCCCGCGCCCCGGCCCTGCGGTTTCGCGGGCTCGACGCGACCGCCCGGGCGGATCTGGTTCTGGCCCTCGACGACGATCTGCTCGCCGCCCTCGAGGCCGCTCTCGATCAGCGCCTGATCGCCGGTCAGCAGCCCGACCTTGACCGGCTTCATCTCGGCCGTCTTCTCGGGCGAGATCACGTAGACATATGAACCCTGCGGCCCGCGCTGGATCGCGACCGCCGGGATCACGAGCGCACCGCGGCGGATCTCGAGCAGCATCCGCGCCTTGACGAATGCGTTCGGCCACAGCACCCGCTTCGGGTTCGCAGCCAGTGCCTTGAGGCGCAGCGTGGCGGTCGCCTGGTTTATCTGGTTGTCGAGCACCGCGAGCTTGCCGTCGGCGAGCTTCTCGGTGTTGTCGCGATTCCACACCTCGACGGTGACGTCGCCGCGGGCCATCGCCGCAACGACTGCCGGCAGGCGATCCTGCGGGACGGTGAACAGCACGGCGGCGGGATCGACCGCCGTGATCACGACGATGCCGGGGTCAGTTGCCTTCACGAGGTTGCCGGCGTCGACCAGCCGGACGCCGGTGACGCCGTCGATCGGCGCGTTGACCTGCGCGTAGTCGAGCTGCAGCTGCGCGTTCTCGACCTGGGACATGTCGATCTTGACCGCGCCCTCGAGCGAGCCGACCTGCCCCGCGATCTCGTCGATCTGTTGCTGCGCGACGAGGTTCTGTGCCTGCAACGTCTTGTAGCGGTCGAGCTGGCGCTTCGCGGCATCGAGCTGCGACTTGTCGCGTGCGAGCGCGCCCTGCGCCTGGTGGAGCTGGACGTAGAACGGGCGCGGGTCGATCTGCGCGAGCAGATCGCCCTTGTTCACGACCTGGCCCTCCGTGAACAGCACCTTGTCGAGCCGGCCGTCGACCTGGGGGCGAACCGTGACCTGCTGGAACGCGTTGACCGTGCCGAGGCCCTCCAGCCAGATCGGCATGTCCTTGCGCGCGGCGATCGCCGTCTGGACTGCGACCACGCGATCACCACCGCGTCCGCCGCCACCCCCGCCAGGTTGCGAGCTACCGCCTGCGGCCGGCGCACTGGCGCGAGAGCTGTTGTCTCCGCGACCCTTCAACCACCACACCACGCCACCAAGCACGACGATCGCGATCGCGATCCGGATGATGGCAGAGCGGGCGCGTGGACTCATGCCGTCCCCTCGGATACCACGGCTCACCCGAGCCCGGGCCGGGGGGTGTATGAAGCATTGTGAATGGGTGCGTCAGCGCCGCACGCCCGCGGATGCGCGCAGCTTCGCGAGCTGGCGGCGGCGGTTGGCGGCGGGCGCACGCGGATCATAATCGCTGTCTCTCAGCTTTCGCCCGAGCACGTCCTCGACCGCGAACACGGTCCAGACCCGCATGTAGGCGAGAGGATCGTCGAGCCCCCGCAGGATCTGCGGCAGCATCCCGCGACCGAGCGGCGATCGCGCGTAGGCCATCATCGCGACGAGGCGCACCGCGGGCTCGGCGCTCGCGAGCCAGGTCTCGCCGACGTTGTCGTCGAGCGCTGGCCAGCCTTTCACGTCGAACCGGAGATCGTGGCGGGCCGCGAGCTCGTCGACCGTCCATCGCAGCGTGCGATCGAGGTGACACAGGTTGCACGCGTTCGGGGCCGCGGCTTTCAGCATGCGAGCGTCACCGGGAGACGAGATGCGGTGCGACCGCACGACGCGATCGATTCCCATCGTCACCTGCGGCATGTGGCAATCGAGGCACGACACCGCGTCGTGCCCCGCGTGGGAGCGTGCGGCGGTCGGCTCGGCTAGCGCATCATGGCAGCGCGTGCACGCGGCGAGCGCCCGCTCGGTGTCGCGCCGTGAATCTGCGCGATGCGGATCGTGACAGTCGACGCATCGGGTCCCACGGCAGGCGCCGGCGAGCAACTCGAGGGCCTCGCTCGAGTTGCGCGTGGCCGAACCGTCAGGGAAATGCGGCGACGGCCCGGAGTGGCACTGGGCACACACGGCGTTGACGATCTCCGGGTCACGCCGCTCGTCCGCGAACGTGGTCGGGGCCGGCGCACCGGGTCGCGGCTGCGCGCCGATCGGGACCAGGTGGATCGGTGCGCCCTCGGCATGTGCGCGCCCGCCGAGGTGACAGCTCTCGCAGCTGATCCCGGGCGTGACCTGGCGCGCGGTCTCGAGGCGTCCGCGATCTGCGGGGATCACCCGGACCTCGTAGTGGCGCTCGAGACCATGCCCGAGCTTGGTCCCGCTCGCGCGCGCGATCCGGTCCTCGAACGGGTACGTGCTGTGGCACCATGGACACCGCTCGGCCCACGGCTCGCGCACCGGCGCGTACGCATCGAACGCCGCCTCGGCGAGCCACGGATCGAAGTACGGTTGTGGATACCAGCCACCGCGGCGCGGCCACCAGCCAAACGGCAGCCGGACCTCGATCGAGCTGCCGTCCTCGATCCCGACGTACTCTTGCAGCCCGCGCACGCCGATCGTCCGGGTCACGCGATACCGCACGCTGCGCTCACCGTGCGCGAGCGTCATCGTCGCGCCGTCAAACCGCGCCTCACCGCCGGCGTACGCCACCACCGCATGATCGAAGTCACCCAGCGGTCTGGCGTCGGGGAGCTGCTGGTTCATCACGCGATGCAGGCTCGCCGTCCACCGCCCGTGCTCGTCGGGGTGGCACTCACCGCACGCCGCAGGCCCGATGTAGTCCCGCGCCGCGATCGTGCTATCAGCCGTGACCGAGCCGCGCGCCGGGATCGCGCGACCGGCCGGCGGATCGCGCGGCGAGTCCGCGCACGCGCACGCAACCGCGAGCACGATCCAGAGCTGACGCCTCGCGCGCATCGGTGTCGCGAGTGTAACGGAAGCGTTGAAACCAGGCCGTCAGTTCGCCGCGGGCCGCTGCGAGCCAGCGATCGGGACCCGGATCTGGAACGTGGTGCCGGTGCCGGCCGCCGTCTCGAACGTCATCGTGCCGTGATGCCGATCGACGATGATCGTGCGCGAGATCGCGAGTCCCTGGCCGGTGCCGCGCCCGATCTCCTTCGTGGTGAAGAACGGATCGAACACGCGGCTGCGGATGTGATCCGGAATGCCGCACCCGTTATCCGAGATCGAGATCACCACGTCGTCGCCATCGACCCGCGTGGCGATCCCGAGCTTGCCGCGTTCGGGGCGGCCCTCCATCGCGTGCGCCGCGTTCGTGATCAGGTTCAAGAACACCTGGTTCAGGTCACCTGCGTGGCAGCGCACGAGCGGCAGCACACCCAGGTCGGTCTCGACGTCGGCGATGTAGTGATAGCTGTGCGCGCTGACCGCGAGCGTGTTGGTGAGCGCGCGATTGATGTCAGCGAGTGCCATCTCGGCCGAGCCGGGGTGCGCGAACTCGCGCATCGAGCTCACGATCCGGGTCACACGTGCAACACCGTGCTCGATCGCGACCAGCGCGTTTGGCAACTCGCTGAACACGTAATCCAGCTCGGCCGCTTGCTCGGGAGTGCACTCGGCAGCACCTCGCCCGCACGCAGTGGTGTGTGCCGCGACCTGCTCGAAGCCCTCGCGCAAGAACTGCAGGTTGTCGCCGACATACTGGATCGGCGTGCTGATCTCGTGCGCGATGCCGGCGGCGAGCTGGCCGATCGACTTCAGCCGCAGCGATAACCGGAGCTCCTCCTCGACCCGGTCGCGCTCGCGGATCTGCTCGCCGAGCAGCGCGTTGGCACGGACGAGCTCCTCGGTCCGGCTGGCGACGGATTGCTCGAGCTCGTCGATATGCGAGCGCAGCCGATGCGCGAGGTTCCACTTGGTCGTCAGCGCGTGCGCGCACTGGGTGATCTCGATGGTCTCGAACGGCTTCTTGAGCACCAGCAGCGAGTCGCGGTCGCCGAGTCGGCGCGACAGGTCGTTCCACGTGTAGTCCGAATAGGCCGAGCAGATCACGATCTGGATCTCGGGATCGACGCGCCAGATCCGCTCGATCGTCTCGAGTCCGTCCCACCCGGGTGGCATCCGCATGTCGACGAACGCGAGCGCGAACGGCTGACCGATCCGCGACGCCTCCGTGACGAGCGCGAGCGCCTCCTGCCCTTGCGACGCGTACGCGAGCTCGAACACCGCCGCGCGAGATGGCGCCTCGGTCTCGAACATCTGCGCCTCGAGGTCTTCGAACGTCGTGTCGGCCGGGGCTGGTGGCGCGAGGATCTTCTGAAAATCCTTGTGGATGGCGAGATTGTCGTCGACGATCAAGATCCTGCGATTGGGTGGTTGGGCGGTCATGATTCTCCTCGTCGCATATTCTTGAGCGGCAGCTCGATCGTGAACTGCGCGCCGAGTCCTGCGCCTGCACTGGCCGCCACGATGCTGCCGCCGAGCTCCTGGGTCGCATTCGCGCAGGCGTGAAGCCCGAAGCCATGGCCGCCGCGCTTGGTGGTGAAGCCGTGCTGGAACAGCTTGTTGAGGTTCTCGGCCGGGAACCCGACGCCGTTATCGGCGACCTCGATCGCGACCCCGAGCGCGGTCCGGCGCAAGGTGATCGCGAGTCGCCGGCTGGACTCGTCGCGCTCCTTGAGCGCCTGCCGCGCGTTCGTGATCACGTTGATCAAGATCTCGAGCAGCCGATGCCGATCGGTCTCGATCGCGACGTCGTCCTGGACATGTTTGACGACCTCGATGGCGTGACGCGAGAACGAGCCTTCGCCCATCCGCAGCGCATCGTCGATCAAGGCGCTGAGCCCGACGGTCTCCGTCATGTCCGAGCCGACGGCATAGGACTGCTGGGTGGCGATCACCGTCTTGATATGATCGACGTTGTTGCCGACCGAGGCGAGCTCGGCGAGCGCCGCGGCGTTCTCCTCGGTGAGCCGCGTCGTCAGCGACGCCAGGTATTGCGGCAGCAGCCGGCCCTTCTCGGTCGCGAGAAACCCGACGAGCCCACCCGGCGCACTGCCAACAGTCGCCATCGTGCGCGCGAGCGAGCTGACCTTCGAATCCCGGAGTTGATCCGCGATCACGGAGACCGACACGTTCAAGCTGTTGAGCACGTTGCCGACGTTGTGGAGCACGGTGGTCGCGACCTCTGCCCGTCCCGCGATCCGGGACACCGTGACGAGCGCGCTCTGCAACTCGAGCGCCTCCGCGGCCTGGCGCTGGCGCTCGCGCTCGCGCTGCTCGAGCTCACTCGCCATCGAGTTGAGATCGGCCTGCAGGCCGCCGAGCTCGTCGGTCGCCGTGACCGGGAGCCGCTGCGAGACGGCGCCAGTGGCGACCTTGCGAGAGAACTTCATCATCGCGTGGATCGGCGTCACGAACGAGCGTGCGAACCAGATCGAGTAGCCGAGCGCGATCAGCCAGACCAGCCCCGCGATCATCGCGCCTCGCGCGGCCCAGGTCCCGACCGCATCGACCCGGCTGGTGCTGAGCGCGATCGACACCGTCCCGAGCTTCACGCCCTCGAGCGTGACCGGCACCCACGCCTCGAGCGAATCGGCGCGCCGGTGCGCGATCCGCGACGCGCCCTCGAAGCCGTGTCCAGCGGGCTCGCCGCGCTCGAGCAGCATCCGCCCATCAGTCGTGCGCAGCGCGAGATAGGAGACATCGGGATCGTGCACGTACGGGTCCACGGCCTCCGCCGCCAGCCGCGGATCCTCGGTCGCGAGCGCGACATCAATGTCGCGCGCGATTGCGAGCGCGAGCCCCGCGGTCTTGTCGGTCAGGCTCTGATCCATGATGGGAAGGATTCGGGCCGCGAACTGCCAGTAGGCGAGCGCGAACAGGCCTCCGAACAACACCAGTTGGATGGTGCTGAACAGGACCAGGCGATCGCGGAGCTTCATCTAACTCATCGATCCGACCGTTCCGCTCAAACATCAATCTGCTGCTACCCCATCGCAACCACATCATTCTGGCGGGTCTGGCCGATACGGAAAGCATGTCGCCGAACCGCCGCGAAACTTCCGCTGGAATGACCGAGCTCCTCGTACCTCAAGGGCACTGGCTCGCCTGCGTACTCCTCGCCGTCGCCGTCTGCGCGGGCTGCGATCCCAGCACGCTGTGCGACGCGGACCAGACGTACTCGAATGGGCTGTGTTACGCACCCGACGCTCCTGCGCCGACGGCCGATGCGGATCCCCGGTTCGCACACTTCGGTGACGAGTGCACCGTCAACGCAAATTGTGCAGCGCCGGCCGGGTTCTGCGCGATCCAGCCGCCGGCGCCAACCGGCTATTGCACGGGAGTGGGCTGCCTCGAGGACCCGACGGTGTGCCCGGCGGAGTGGTCCTGCTTCGATCTCTCCGTGTTCCAGCCCGGCCTGCCAGCGATCTGTACCCAGCCGTGACGGGCGGGCTTCGCCACCTCACGGCCGCCCATGACCTTCCCCACCGGGCGTCGAACTCTCGCGCGTTCTAGGAACACTCATGCAAAGACCACACTTCTCACTGTTCGCTCTACTGACGCTGGTGGGCCTCGTTCGTGGGGCGTCGGCGCAAGCGCCTCCCGACCCGGCTCCCGAGCCAGCACCGGAGCCAGCTCCCGAGCCGGTGCCGGTGGCCGCCGAGCCGACGCCCGAGCCAGAAGCGCAGCCAAGCACCGCAGAACCGGCCGGCGCCGAGTTCGACCTGTCCTCGCTTGGCCTCGATCCGAACGCAGCGTTCGACGATAAATTGAACGTTTACGGGTTCGCTGACTTCAGTTACACGGCGATCTGGCTGCGCGACTCACCGGTCGTGAGTGACTCGCATGCGTTCGCGTCGGGCAACCTCAACATCTACATCGCGAAGAACCTGAGCCGGAAGTGGCGGGCGCTCGCGGAGATCCGCTTCCTGTTCGCGCCGAACGGCAGCATGAAGGCCGACGGCACCATAACTGACACTAGCGCGACGGACTCGACGAATCTCTATCGCACCATCGAGTGGGGTGGGATCCGGATCGAGCGCTCGTACCTCGAGTACGATGTTCACCCCAAGCTCACGGTGCGCGCCGGCCACTGGCTCTCTCCGTACGGACTGTGGAACATCGACCACGGCTCGCCCGCGATCATCTCCCCGATGCGGCCCTACATCATCGGCGAACAGTTCATCCCCGAGCATCAGACCGGCATCCACGCGTTCGGCACCCATTATGCCGACGACTACCGGATCGGCTATCATGCGACGGTCTCGAACGGCCGGTCCTCGGTAGAGGCGCTTGGTGATCCGGACGGCAAGCTCGCATTCGGCGGTCGGCTCGAGCTCGGCCTCGCAAAGATCGCACTCGACCTCGGCGTGTCAATCTATGCCGGCCGCGCGAGCGGTGTCGCGAAATCGGTCGTCGACGTCCCCTCGAGCTACGACGAAGTCGCCTACGCCGCAGACTTCGCGTGGCGCCACGACGGCTTGCTGGTCCAAGGCGAGGTCATGCGACGTGACCGCCGCTACCTGCCGGGCCGGCGGTCGGCCAGCGTCGGCGGGTTCTTGCCTGACGGGC
>JBBJLY010000096.1:0-26787 GCA_037720695.1 Kofleriaceae bacterium
CGCATCGATGAGATCGACCGGCATTCGCAGGATCGCCTGCGACCGCGTCATGCTCGAGCTCGACATGGTCAGATCACGTAGATCGCGATCACCGCAACGAGTGCCATCGACGCCCCGATCGCAGCGATGACTGCGTGGCGCCCGCGCTTCATGTCACGCGCGAGGAACTCGATGCCGTTGCCGGGATCGCCGTGCGGGATCGTACGGATCGACACGGTCGTGCCCGTCGCCAGGCTGAGCGCGGCCGAATCCGCCCCCGAGACGCTACCGTCATCCTGGTAGCGGTCCTCGACCGGCAGCAAGTCGACGGCACCGACCTCCAGCGCATCGCTCCCCGCGGCCTGGGCCAGCTCGGCATCGAGCAACCCCTTCTTGAACCACAATGTCTCGCGGAAGTTGGCCATGCGCAGTGGTTCGGCCGCACCGCGTCGATCTGTCGGATAGCGCCGGGGTCGCCGTTCGGTCTACCCCAGTGTTAGCCACGGGTGAGGCGGTTCGGGCCGATCCTGGAAACTGTGAGAACGCATACCCAGGTCCAGCGCGACACCCACCGCCTCACGCTCCGATTGCTCGCGCGAGGCGTCGAACGGCGGATCGTCTTGATCGGTGAACGAAATGAAGGGACCACGGTCGAGCCGCTGTCCCGTGTCTTCGTGCTCGGCCTGTTGCGATGACCATCGATCCGACCACCCTGCCCGGGATCGACCTGATGTGGCTCGGCTCCGCGATCCAGCGCCGGCGCCACACGACGGGTGTGTCCCGCGCCTACGTCGTGCTCGGTGACATCCCGGTCGAGGTGGTCGAGTCCAACACGCAGCGTCATGCGAGGATCACCGGCAGCGAAACCTGATCGGAAATTTGTCCTCGCGATGTGGGGTGCACAAGTTGCGTCTCGACTTCGGCGCGCGACATCAGATAGGTTTCGCAGCCGTGACGAATCGACGACGACTAGTGGGACGGTGGTTACACGTCCTCACCCCTACCCTGACTACCTCCTTGCTCGCGATCGGGTGTAGCAACCCGGCTCCGACGAAGATCACAACCGCGGAGCCAACTCAACCAAAGGCGGTCGCGCCGAAGGGAGCCAGCCCGGTCGCCGCCGCGATCGCGCTCGGCACCTCGCCGATGGCGGTCGACGAGGCCGGTGTACCGCGCCTGCTGCTCGGTACCACGATCCAGAACCTGCAGGCCGCGACCCCCGCCGCCTCTGCCCGCGCGTATGTCACGCGCCTCGCCGCGGCGTGGGGCGTCAAGGCGGTCCCGGTGCTCGACGCGATCGGGGACGTCCCGGTCCGCGGCGGTACGATCACGCGCCTGCGCGCGACGATCGACGGCACCCCGGTCGCCGGCGAGCTCCGCGTGCTCGTCCGCGATGACGGCACGCTCGGCGCGGTCGGCGGCAAGCTGTTCGGCAGCGAGTACCCGCGCTCGTCGACCCAGCTGGTCGATGACGACGCCGGAGCGGTCGCGCGCGCGATCGGCCACGCGTACAAGACCACGTTCGATCGCAAGTCGCTGACGACCCGGCTGCAGCGCAGCAACGGCAACCGCACGCTGCGCGGGCGCAGCGGCAACGTCGACGTCCAGCTCGCCGCCGCGCGCAAGGTCTGGTACCCGACCGGCGACGCGCTGGTCGCCGCATGGGTCGTCGAGGCCTACGCGCAGGACGCGCGCGCCACCACGACGTGGGGCGATGCGTGGCGCACGATCATCGATCGCGAGGGCAAGGTCCTCAAGCACGACAGCATCGTCGCCGACGCCAACTTCAACTACCGCGTGTTCGCGGACGAGACGACCAAGCAGCCGCTCGACGGCCCGCAGACCGACTTCTCGCCGCACCCCACTGGCACGCCGAACGGCGCTTACCCCACGTTCGTCCCGCCGGTGCTCGTTCAGGTCGATGGCCTCAACCACGGCGGCGTCCAGCCTGACCCGTGGCTGGTCGCCGGCAAGCTCGAGACCAACGGCAACCACGTCGATGCCTACGCGGACATCATCTCGCCGTCCGGGTTCTCGAACGGCGACTTCCGCGCGTCCGCGACCGCGGCCGGCACGTTCGATCGCACGTACGACACGGCCGCGGCGCCGAAGTCCTCGGTGCCCCAGCAGATGGCCGCGATCACCTCGGCGTTCTACGGCCTCAATTACCTGCACGACTTCTGGTACGACTCGGGCTTCACCGAGACGGCAGGCAACGCACAGGACAACAACTACGGCCGCGGCGGCGAAGATCGCGACGCGATGTTCGCCGAGACGCAGGACTTCTCGGGCACCAACAACGCGAACATGTCGACGCCGCGGGACGGCCTGCCGCCCCGCATGCAGATCTACACGTGGAGCGGCCGCGGCAAGCTGACGGTCTCGGGTCGCACCCCGCAGGTCGGCACCGCCGCGTTCGGTCCCAGCTTCGACCTCACCGGTCAGGTCGTGCTCGCCAACGATGGCAACACCACGACGCCTGCAGGCAGCACGGTGAGCGACGGCTGCACCGCCCTCTCCGGTGTGTACACCGGCAAGATCGTGCTCGTCGACCGCGGCCAGTGCAGTTTCAAGACGAAGACCCTGATGGCGCAGCAGGCGGGCGCGATCGGCGTCATCATCACGAACGTCTCCACCACGACGAATCCGCAGATCCCCGCCAACATGGGCGACGACGCGACGATCACGACGCCGATCACGATCGGCACGCTGTCAGTGAATCTCGCCGAGGGCGACCTCCTGAAGGCCGAGATCGCCGGCGGCGCGGTCACCGCGGCGATGTCCCGCGATGCCGACTACGACGGCAGCCTCGACTCGACGCTGCTCGCGCACGAGTACGGTCACTACGTCCACCATCGCCTCAGCGAGTGCGGCACCACGCTGTGCAGCGCGATGAGCGAGGGCTGGGGTGACTTCCTCGCCCTCATGCAGCTGGCCCGGCCCGGCGACAACTTCGCCACCGGCGCCTACCCGTTCAGCGTCTACGTGACCCGCAGCTTCTCCGCGGACCCGGGGTACTTCGGCATTCGCCGCGCGCCGTACAGCGCGAGCCCGGCGATCAACTCGCTGTCGTTCCGGCACATGACGGCCGGCGAGGCGCTGCCGACCACGCATCCGTTCCTCCCGTTCGGCGTCAACAACGAGGTCCACAACGCCGGCGAGATCTGGGCAGCCGCGCTGTGGCAGGGCTACGTCGCGCTCCAGGGCGCTGGCGGGACGTTCGCCGACAACCATCGCAAGATGGCGGACTACGTGGTCTCGGGTCTCCTCCTGATGGCGCCCGACGTCACTCCGACCGAGGCGCGTGACGCGATCCTCGCCGCGGCCTACGCGGCGAGCCCCGCGGATCACGACCTGCTCGCGACGGCGTTCGCCAGCCGTGGGTTCGGTAGCTGCGCGGTGTCGCCCCCGCGCGACAGCGTCGACTTCGTCGGCATCCAGGAAGGTACGGAGGTCAAGGGCCGCGCGGTCCTCGGCGCCGTGGCCCTCGTCGACTCCGTCGATAGCTGCGACAACGACGGCGTGCTCGACGGTGGCGAGACCGCTCGCATCACCGTGCCGGTGTCGAACGGTGGACCGGTGGCGATCACCAACGTGGTCGCGACCCTCACCACGACCAACGCGGACGTCACGATCGCGGCCGCATCGGTCACGATCGCGAGCATCCCGGCGTACTCGAGCATGGACGTCACGTTCGACGTCTCGCTCGCGAACACCGCGACCGCCCCGGTCGCCGGCGACTTCACGCTGGCGGTCACCGCGGACGGCAACTGCGTGCCCTCGCTCGCGCTGCCGATCACCCCACGGCTCAACACCGACGATCACGCGATGACCGCGGCGACCGACACGTTCGACGCCGCGATCACCCCGTGGACGCCGACCGGTACCGAGTGGCGGCTCGCGCGCGACTCCGCGCTCGACGGCGTGTTCCATGGCGATGCCCCAGGCGCCACCAGCGATCACAGCGTCGAGACTCCGCGCTGATGGTCGACGCGACCACGCCGCTCGTGGTCACGTTCGCCCATCGGTTCGAGTTCGAGGGCGACGCCACCACCGTGTGGGATGGCGGCGTGATCGAGCTGTCCAGCGATGGCGGCACGACGTGGGTCGACGTCTCGACGCTCGGCATCACGCCGGGTTACCTCGGGCCGATCACCAACGTCTCGGGCAACCCGCTCGCAGGTCGCCCGGCGTACTCCGGTGTGAATGCGGCGAGCCCGGCGATGGACACCGTCACGATGGACTTCGGGACGCAGTTCGCGAACATGACCGTGAAGCTCCGGTTCCGGATCGGCACCGATGCTGGGTTTGGCACCGCGGGCTGGAACATCGATGACTTCGCGGTCACCGGGATCGTCGGCACCCCGTTCCCGACCCAGGTCGCGGACGAGGGCGACTGCTCGACCCCGACTCCGGATGCCTCGGAGGAGACCGATGCGCCGAGGCCGCGCCCGGACGCCGGTGGCAACCCCGGCGATGGCGATGGCGACGGTGGCTGCTGTGACGCCGGTCCGATGAGCACGGCGAACCTCGGCCTCGCGTTCGGTGTACTCGCGCTGGCGATCCGCCGGCGCCGCCGCCGCTAGGCGCGACTTGGGAGTGCCTGCAGCCCCGAAAGTGGCAAGCTGCAGGCATGTCCTTCCAGGTCCAGGTTGGAGATCAGCTGTTTCTCGAAGAGGGCGGCGAGGAGATCGGAGCGGTCCGCAAGGTCGCAGCCGATCACCTCGTCGTTTACGTTGAGGCCGCCGGCGACTTCGTCGTGCCGGGCCCATGGGTCACGGCCGCGCATCACGGCAAGGTGATCATCAACGTCGACAAGGTCGAGGATCCTCGCTTTCTCGCCGCCGCGCGCACGGCGCACGACGCGGAGATCGACGAGAACCGCGACAGCCCCGACGACTGACGCGCGCGGGGGTGGAGTCGAGGTAAGGTCCCGGCGATGCGGAAGCTGGTGCTCGTGGTGGTCGCGGCCTGTGGGCCTGGTGGTGGAACTCATCCCGATGCGCGAACACCGGTGGACGGTGCGACCGACGGCGGGAAGGTCCTCGATCCGACGCCCGGCGCGTACCGACTGACCTGCGATGGCTCGGGCGCGGTCGCGCTCGACGGAGACACGTTCCTCGACATCAACGACGAGAACCAGGGCGTGCGGGTCTATCGCCGCGCCGAGGATGGGCCGCCCTCGCAGGTCATCGATCTCAGCGCCGGCCTCGGGCTCGCGGTCGACGACGAGGGCGACCTCGAGGACCTCGCGCGGATCGACGACCGCGTCTACGTGATCGCCTCGCACGGCCGCAACAAGACCGGCAAGCTCCGGCTCGAGCGCCACCGGTTCGCCGGGCTCGACCTCACCACCACACTGAGCGGCGTCGGGATCAGCGTCGCCGGCTACACCTCCGAGCTGCTACCGCAGCTGCTCGACGCCGCCAACTGGGAGACGCCGGACCGCGAGCTGATCGCCGCGCTCGAGGCGGCCTCGCGACTCGACGAGCCCGAGGTCCCCGAGCTCGCGCCAGAGATCGCGGGCACCAACATCGAGGCGATCGCGATCAAGCCCAACGGCGAGCTCGTGATCGGCTTCCGCAACCCGCGGGCCGGTGACCAGGCGATCGTCGTGACGCTGACCCACCCGAGCCAGGCCATCCTCGGCGCGACCGCGAAGTTCGGCGGCGCGGCAAAGCTCGAGCTCGGCGGACTCGGGCTGCGCGGCATGACGTATTCCCCCGCCCACGGCGCGATCCTGATCATCGCCGGCTCCCACGCCAGCGGCGGTCCGTTCAAGCTCTTCCGGTGGAGCGGCGAGCTCGCCGCCGCCCCCACGTTCGTCACGGACATCGCGACACCTGCGGACTCCGCGCCCGAGGCGATCGTCGCGTACGACGGCACGACCGACGTCCAGATCGTGTTCGACCAGGGCGACGCGCTGATCGGCGGCACGATCTGCAAGGACGCCCCGGTCGATCAGCGGGTGTTCACCGACCTGATCCTCCCCATCGAGTAGCCCGTCCGCTCCAGCGGCGGTTCCTCCGCCTTGACAGAGCGTCCGCTATAACGGACAGTCGGGACATGAAGCTCCTGCTCGGGATCCTGGCGGCCCTCACCGTCGTGTCGTGCTCGACCGACCAGAAGGCCGGGACCGCGAAGGAGGTCAAGCTCCTGAACGTCTCGTACGACCCGACCCGCGAGCTCTACACGGTGATCAACGCCGCGTTCGCGAAGCAGTGGGAAGCCAACACCGGCCAGAAGGTCACGATCGAGCAATCGCACGGCGGCTCCGGCAAGCAGGCGCGCGCGGTGGTGGACGGCCTCGAGGCCGACGTCGTGACGCTCGCGCTCGCCTACGACGTCGACGCGGTCGCGAAGGCGGGCCTCCTCAACGCCGACTGGGCGACCCGGTTGCCGGATCGCGCGGCGCCGTACACCTCCACGGTCGTCTTCCTCGTCCGCAAGGGCAACCCGAAGGGCATCCGCGACTGGGACGACCTGGTGAAGCCGGGCGTCGAGGTGATCACGCCAAACCCGAAGACCTCGGGTGGCGCGCGCTGGAACTACCTCGCGGCGTGGGGCTACGCGCTGGGCAAGCACGGCAACGACGCGGCAAAGGCCGAGGCGTTCGTCAAGGATCTGTTCTCGCACGTGCCCGTGCTCGACTCTGGCGCGCGCGGCTCGACCACCACGTTCGCCGAGCGCAACATCGGCGACGTCCTGCTCGCGTGGGAGAACGAGGCGCTGCTCGCGGTCAAGAAGCTCGGAGCCGACCGGTTCGAGCTGGTCGTGCCGTCGGTCTCGATCCTCGCCGAGCCGCCGGTCGCGGTCGTCGATGACAACGTCGATCGCCGAGGTACCCGCGCGGTTGCCACCGCTTACCTCGAGTACCTGTACTCGCCGGAGGGCCAGAAGATCGCGGCGGATCATTTCTACCGCCCGCGCACCTCGATCGCGACGGCCTCGTTCGCGCCGATCAAGCTGTTCACGATCGACGAGCTGTTCGGCGGCTGGACCAAGGCGCAGGCGCAGCACTTCGACAACAACGGCGTGTTCGACCGGATCAGCGCCAGCAACCGGTAGCGATGGCCCGTCGTCGCAGCGCCCTCCCCGGCTTCGGCCTCGCGATGGGGTACACGCTGGTGTACCTGTCGCTGATCGTCTTGATCCCGCTCGCAGCGCTCGCGATCAAGTCCGCGTCGCTGACGTGGGATCAGCTGTGGGCGCTGGCCGCGAGCGACCGCGCGATCGCGTCGTACAAGCTGACGTTCGGCGCGTCGTTCGTCGCCGCGACGATCAACGTGGTGTTCGGGACGATCCTGGCGTGGGCGATCGTGCGTTACGAATTCCCGGGGCGCAGGATCGTCGACGCGATCGTCGACGTCCCGTTCGCGCTGCCGACCGCGGTGTCGGGCCTCGTGCTGACGACGTTGCTCGCGCCATCGGGCTGGGTCGGCCAGTATCTCGAGCCGCTCGGGATCCGCGCCGTGTTCTCGCAGACCGGGATCACGATCGCGCTGATCTTCATCGGGCTGCCGTTCGTCGTGCGCACGGTCCAGCCGGTGCTCGAGGAGCTCGAGCCTGAGGTCGAAGAGGCCGCCGCGGTGCTCGGTGCGACGCGCTGGCAGACGCTCGGTCGCGTGATCGTCCCGACGCTCGCGCCGGCGATGGTCACCGGGTTCGCGCTCGCGTTCGCCCGCGCGATCGGCGAGTACGGCTCGGTCGTGTTCATCGCGGGCAACAAGCAGTACGAGACCGAGATCACGCCGCTGCTCATCATGAGCCAGCTCGACGAGCACGACTACGCCGGCGCGACAGCCCTCGCCCTGGTGATGCTCGTGGCGTCGTTCGCGATGCTGCTCGCGATCAACGGGCTCGGCGCGTGGACACGCCGGCGCGCGGGGCTCACGTGATCAGCGCCAGATCTGCCGCCCGCGCGCCCGATCGCCGCGACCGCCGAGCCGGCGTGGGTGCGCCGGATCGTGACGGCGTCGGCGTCGCGTTCCTGCTGCTATTCGTCGCGCTGCCGCTGACCGCGGTGTTCGTCGAGGCGCTGCGTCACGGCGTCGGGACCTACTTCGGCGCGATCGTCGCGCCCGAGGCGCTCCACGCGTTGAAGCTGACGTTGTCGCCGCGGCGATCTCCGTGCCGCTGAACCTGGTGTTTGGGATCGCGGCATCGTGGGCGATCGCGCGGTTCCGGTTTCGCGGTCGCGCGCTGCTGATCACGCTGATCGATCTCCCACTCGCGGTGTCCCCCGTGATCGCGGGCATGGTGTTCGTGCTGCTGTTCGGGCGCCAGGGGCTGCTCGGACCGTGGCTCGCTGATCACGGGATCCGCGTGATCTACGCGCTGCCCGGCATCGTGCTCGCGACGACGTTCGTGACGTTCCCGTTCATCGCGCGAGAGCTGATCCCGCTGATGGAAGCGCAGGGTGGCGAGGAGGAAGAGGCCGCGATCGTGCTCGGCGCGAGCGGCTGGCAGATGTTCTTCCGCGTCACGCTGCCGAAGATCAAGTGGGGCCTGCTGTACGGCGTCACGCTGTGCACCGCGCGCGCGATCGGCGAGTTCGGCGCGGTCTCGGTGGTGTCTGGCCACATCCGCGGACGGACCAACACGCTCTCGCTGCACGTCGAGATTCTCTACACCGAGTACGAGCTCGGCGCGGCGTTTGCCGTCGCCTCGCTCCTGGTCCTGATCGCCCTGGTCAGCCTGGTCGCGCGCAGGATCATCGCGCGCCGCGTGGAGGTCACATGACGATCGAAGTCCGTTCTCTGTCCAAGCGGTTCGGTACGTTCCAGGCACTCGACGACGTCTCGCTCGACGTCCCCGGCGGTGCGCTGGTCGCGTTACTCGGGCCCTCGGGTTCCGGCAAGACGACGCTGCTCCGCATCCTGTCGGGCCTCGAGCAACCCGATGCCGGCCGCGCGATGCTCGATGGCAACGATCTCGCGCGCCAGTCAGCGCGCCAGCGCAACGTCGGGCTGGTGTTCCAGCACTACGCGCTGTTCCGTCACCTCGACGTCTGGGAGAACGTCGCGTTCGCGCTGCGCGTCCGCAAGCGTCCACAGGCGGAGGTCGACGCGCGGGTCAAGGAGCTACTGCAGCTGGTCCAGCTCGAGGGGCTCGGTCGCCGCTTGCCGTCCCAGCTGTCGGGTGGTCAGCGCCAGCGCGTCGCGCTCGCCCGTGCTCTCGCGGCGCGCCCCAAGGTGCTGCTGCTCGACGAGCCGTTCGGGGCACTCGACGCCCAGGTCCGCGCCGAGCTGCGCAGCTGGCTGCGCCGCCTCCACGACGAGATCCATCTGACGACCGTGTTCGTGACCCACGACCAGGACGAGGCGTTCGAGGTCGCCGATCGCGTGGTCGTGATGAACCACGGCAAGGTCGAACAGGTCGGCTCACCCGCAGACGTCTTCGAGCAGCCGGCGAATGACTTCGTGATGCGCTTCATCGGCCACGTCAACGTGTTCGATGCCGAGCTCGAGTCGAACCGCGCACGGATCGGCGAGACCACGGTCGAGATCGCGGACCGGGGGACCGAGGCGGCCCGCAGTGGCCGGGTCTACGTGCGCCCGCACGAGGTCGAGATCGGGCGCTCGCAGACCGGCGGCGGGATCCCGGCGCGCGTGCTGCGGGTGACCCCGCTCGGCACCGGCCTCAAGATCGAGCTGCACGCACCGAGCCTCGCCCGCCCGATCGGCTCGAACCTGCGCGCCGATCTCGACTGGGAGCGCGGCAGCCAGCTCGGCCTTCGCGACGGCGACGACGTGTTCCTGTCGCTGCGCCGCGCGCGCGTGTTCGAACACGCCGCCTGACCTGGCCTGCTACGCTCGGCCCATGGCCGAGCTCAAGCTGTTCGCCGAAGCCACATGGACGAGCCCGTGGGTGTTCCACGCGCTGGTCGCGCTCGAGGAGAAGGAGCTGCCGTACGAGCTCGAGGTCGTCGCCGCTGCCGATGCCGGCGGACACCAAGGCCGAGCTCGCGAAGCACGCGTTGATCGGCAAGGTGCCGGTGCTCGCGCACGGCAAGCTGTGGATCAGCGAGTCGCTCGCGATCTCCGAGTACCTGGCCGAGATGTTCCCCGCACCGGCGCACCCGCGCCTGTTCCCGGCGGACCTCGGCGATCGCGCCCGCGCGCGCCAGGTGATGTCGGCCATGCGCACGAGCCTGATGGGGCTGCGCGAGGACCGGCCGACGTCGTCGGTGTTTGGCCGGCCGATCGAGGCGCCGCTCTCGGAGCGCGGTCGCCGCGATGCCGACGAGCTGCTCGAGCTCGCCGGCCGACTCGTGACGCCAGGCCAGGCGCTGTTCGGCGCGTGGTGCATCGCTGACGCCGATCTGACGCTGATGCTGATGCGCCTGGTGGCGAACGGCGATCCGGTCCCGCAGCCGATCGTCGACTATGCGGTCGCGCAGTGGGACCGCAAGAGCATCCGCCAGTACCTGTCGTACCTGCCGACCGTCACCTGATCGGTCCTTGACACAGTTCGACAACTGTCGTACTGAGTGCGTGTGCCCAAGGATGACGTCGATCGCCTCGCCCGGATGTTCCGCGCGCTGTCGAATCCGAACCGGCTCCGCCTGTTCCTGAACTTGCTCGAGGAGAGCAAGCTCGACCTCGCGAAGGGCCGCATCCACGACTGCTTTTTGGCCAAGCTGCTGCGCGGGCTCGAGCTCGGCGCTCCGACCGTGTCCCACCACGTGAAGGAGCTCGCCGACGCCGGCCTCATTCACACGCAGCGTGACGGCAAGCAGCTGATCTGCTCCGTCGATCCGGACGGCCTCGCCGAGCTGCGGGCCGCCCTCGCCACCACCGCCTGACCGGGCCTGACCGGGCGTGACCGGCGCGACCTCGCCGGCCACGTTGCTGCTCGTCCATATAATTCGACAGTTTTGCAACTATCACTACCGAGCCCTGGAGAACGCACATGACCCACCGCGACATCGTGATCGAGAAGTACGGATCTGCTTCCACCCTGCAGCTGCGCGAGATCGCACCGCGCGCCCCCGGTGCCGACGAGGTCTCGATCGACGTCGCATACTCGGGCATCAACTTCGCCGACATCCAGATGCGGCTCGGGTTCTATCCCGACGCACCGAAGCGCCCGTTCACGCCGGGCTACGAGGTCTCGGGCAAGGTCACGGCGATCGGCGCGAACGTCAAGGACCTGCGCCCCGGCGACGAGGTCGTGGCCGGTACCTACTTCGGCGGCTACGCGTCGCACGTCACGATCCCGGCGCGGCAGGTGTTCGTGCTGCCGAAGTCGATCGATCTCGCGACCGGCGCGGCGCTCCCCGTCAACTACTTCACCGCCCAGCTCGCGCTCCACGAGATGGCGCGGATCCGCCGTGGCGATCGCGTCCTGATCGAGTGCGCGACCGGCGGCGTCGGCGTGATCGCGATCCAGATGGCGCTGCATGCCGGCGCCGAGGTCACGGGGCTGACGACCAGCCCGCACAAGAAGGGCTTCATCGAGGAGCTGGGCGCCACCGCGTACACGTTCGACGAGTTCCGCGCGGACCCGAAGCTCGCGGGCTACGACTTCATCCTCAATGCCTCGGGCGGCGGTCACATCCAGTGGCAGCGCGCGCGGCTCGCGATCACCGGCCGCATGGTGTGCATCGGCCTGTCGTCAGGCGTCAAGGATGGCAAGCGCAACTTCCTCCGCATCGCTGTCGCCGCGCTCCGCATGCCGCGGATCAGCGTGCTCAAGCTGTTCGACGAGTCGACCGGCGTCTACGCGTTGAACGCACTGCACGTGCTGCGCGACGACGTGTGGATCGAGCGATTGACGCGCTCGATGACGTCGATCGAGAAGATGGGCTTGCGGCCGCACGTCGGCAAGGTGTTCCCCGCGAGCGACGTCGCGGCGGCGCACGGGTTCCTCGAGACCAAGCAGGCGACCGGCAAGGTCCTGCTCGCCTGGAACTGAGCGAGCATTGACGCCGTCGCGACGGCTTCGATCGTGGTGCCGTCGTCACTGGACGACGGGGGCGATCGTGGTGACCGCAGCGCCCCACCACGCAGGGCCGCCTGTCGCCTTGACCGTCCCCGTGCCGGACACCGGATCGATCAGGACGAACTGACCGCCCTTGGTGAACCCGAACACCTCGGACTTCCAGAACGCGACGCCCCAGATCTTGTCGAACCCGGTGGCGGCGGCAGCGGGCTGTGCGGCGAACGTCACCGGCGCGAGCTTCGCGAGCACGTCGGAGGCCGCGCCGGGGATCGTCTGCGCGGTGCCGAACCCCGCGACCGCACACAGATCGCCGCTCGACACGTACGACGCGCCCATGTCGCCGATCGGCGTGACGTCGCCGGACGCGGGATCGATCCGGAACACCTGCCCATCCTCGTTGCGGGTCGCGACCAGGACGTCGTCGCCGGTCTGGCCGATCATGTCCGCCGGCACGAAGGACATCCCGTTGAACATGCCGCCCGTCGTGTACGACAGCCGCGTCGCCTGTGCGGTCGCCGGATCGACGCGATACACGGCACCGAACGACAGCCCGATCATCAGCCCCGTGCGGTCGATCGCGAGGTCAGTCATCTCGTCGGGGATCGAGGGCCAGTCGAAGCGGGCGACCAGCGTGACGTTGTAGGTGTCGGGATCGACGCGATACAGCTCGTCGGCGGTATGCGCGTAGACGTACGTCGTGCCATCGGAGCCGGGGCCGCCGTCGTGGTCGGCACCAGCGTCAGCCATGCCGTCGTCATCGCCCGGGCCATGCGATCGCGGACCGGGTCCGCATGCCGCCAGCCCACCAGCGAGCCCCCCAGCCAGCCCCCCCAGCACGACGATCGCCGAAATAAAGTACGGGCCCCTCATCGGGGCCCAGCATAGGCACGGCGGCGGGCCGCGCGCAGCAGCGATCTCGAACGGGCTCAATCCGCGAGGCAGGCCTCGAGCTCGGCCGTCGGAGCCCAGCCGCACGTGCCGGTCGCCGAGCGAGCGCAGGTCGCTTCCGCGTAGCACGCGTACTCGTCACGCCACTCGCAGGTCGTGACGACGCCTTCCTTGTCCGAGCACACGGTGCCCGCGCATCCACCGACGAAGCACACGCCATTCGGATCCGCGGAGGTCAGGCGGCGATACACGGCGGTCGCCGTGCGACCACGCGCGGACAGGCCGTTCTCGCTCACCGTGTAGCGATCGCCCGCGATGATCAGGCCGTGCGGCTCGAACACCTCGTTGCCGACGGTCTCGAGCTGCGCGTCCGACAGGCCCGCATCGGTGTAATCGATCCCAGCGATGTAGGCCTGGCGCGATCCGTTGAGGCCTTTCTCGACCATACTCTCGCACGGCGCCTGGATGCAGCGCCGACCGGAGTCGCGCACCTTGACGAACACGCCGTCCGCGACGGCCTCGGTGTCCGCGATCCAGGCCTCGGTGACGATGAAGCGGCCGAGCTGCGGCTCGGTGGTGCCGCTGCTGCGCGGGGCGAACCGACCGCGCACGAGCGCGTACGCGCCGCTCTCGAACTGACCCCGGCTCGCGCCGACGAGGATCTCGTCCTGCTGCGCCTGAGACAGCTTGGCCTCCGACCAGTCGAGCTCCGGCGTGTAGCAGCGCGCGGCCGTGCTGCCGTCGTGGCAGTCGGTGGTGGTGCGGTTGAGGCGCTCGAGCTGGAAGCCGCCGCAGAACGGTGCGGCGCACTTGCGCGCGTCCGACGCGACCTTGAAGTACGTGTGCACACCATCGACGGCGCCATCGGCCTTGCCGTCCGACGCGAGGTCGTCGGCGGTCTCACCGGCGAGCTCGTCGACGACGTCGGACGAACAGGCGGAGATCAGCGAGAGGGAAACGAGCGGCAGGGCCGCGATCAGCAGGGTACGCATGGTCTCAAACTCCTTAAGCAAACGATTTGATGCAGTGCGCCAAAGCAATCGGTAGGCCGATGTGGGTGATCGGCCAAACCTGTGGCTTTGCGTCGGATTTGCGCGACACCATGCACTGTCGCAGTGGCTGTCCGAACAGCCAGATGCGCCAGCTTGGCGCGATCACGCGAGCCCCGTTCAGGGCAGCGGATCGGCAGCGCAGCGAAAGCCGACGATGACGTGGCGGATCGACTTCTTGCGGCCGTGGCCGGAGGCGCCGCGACCGACGCCGGCGAAGTCATCCCACGCCGAGCCCTGACCAACATCTCGCCGCTGCCCTCGGGAGCCGGCGACGACGTCCACTGGAACACGTTGCCCGCGAGCTCGAGCACGCCGAACGTGCTGGCGCCGCCTGCGAGCTCGCCCGCGGGTGTCGTGTCATTGGGACCGGCGACCGCACTGTGCCGCTGGTCGGCCTCGAACACGTTGCCCCACGGGTACGAGAACCCTTGATCTCCGCGCGACGCCTTCTCGTACTCGGCGCCGGTCGGCAGCCGGCGGGCTTCACCGGCGAGCGTGCCGCGCCATGCGCAGTACGCGGTCGCTTCGTCCCACGTCACCATCACGACCGGGTGCTCTTCCTTGCCGTGCGGCGGTCGGCCATCGACCCAGTTGAAGCGCGCGACCTGGGTCGCGAAGTCCTGCGCGAAGCCCTGCGCCTTCCATCCCGCTTCGTCGATCGACGGCGCGGGCGCGCGGCCCGCGATCACGAACTCGGCGTACTCGACGTTGGTGACTGGCTTCAGATCGATCCGGAATGCCGCGAGCGTGTCGAGCCGGCGATCCTGCTCGCGATCGAACCACTTCGCCTGGCGCGCGCCGTCGTGACCGGCGGTCGACAGGAAGTCGTCGTACGCGGTGGCGCGCTCCTCGGGCGTCGAGCCCGAGATGTAGCGACCGCCGGACACGGCGATCAGCCGCGCGTCGGAGGCCATCGACAGCTGGGCGTGCGCCGAGCTCGGCCGTGCGGGCCCAGGTGGGGTGCCGCACGCGGCGAGCAGGAGCATCGAGGACGCAAGGCGGAGGTGTTTCATGAGGGGGGTCGCGTCTTCGCGCGTGCGATCGCGCGCGCCATGATCCGAGCGAGCTCGGGAAGGTACTCCGGATCACCGCGCAGCGCGCGCGCGTCGAGCTGGTTCGCGGCGATCGCGGGCGTCAGGCGTTCGATCGCGCCGGCACGATCGCCGCGCATGCGGACCTTGCGGCGCGGCTCGCGCAGATCGACGTGAACGACCGACGAGAACAGCACGTTGCCCTCGGCACCGCGCAGCACCGAGGTCGCGAACACGAACCGGCCATCGCGCGAGATCACCGGCCCGCCCTCGTCGGTGAGCGGCGTGTCGGAGAGCTGGGTCGCGAGCTCGGCTCCGCGCGTCATCTGCCACAGCTCACCGTCGACCGCGTCCCCGCGGACGTGCGGGCGCGCGAACACGATGGTGGTGCCGTCGGGCGACACCGCCGGCGACGTATCTGCAGGTCCGCCGGTCAGCGTGCGGACCGTGCCATCCGGCGCGCGCTCCTCGAGGTGACTCTCGACCTCGCGCGAACCCGTCGGCGTCACCGCGGCATAGATGATGGCGCCATCGGGTGCGACCGCCGGGGTGATCTCGTGGCCGATGCTGGTCGTCAGCTGGACGGCGTCGCCGACCACGCGCCCAGCGCGGAGCGCGAGCTGCCACAGATCGAAGTCGCCACCGTCGCGGGTCGACGCGAACACGATCGCGCCGCCATCGGGGGTCCACACCGGGTGGCTATCGATCCACGTGCCGGTCGTGAGCCGGATCGGCGTGGCCGGCGTGGCCGGCGTGGCTTCGACCCCGCCGAGCGGCGCCAGCCACAGGCTGGTGCCGGCCGTGTCGCTGGCTGGCCGATCCCGGGTCGACGCGAACACCATCCACTGGCCATCCGGCGAGATCGCCGGGTTGGTGTCGCGCACGAGCCCGCGGGTGACCGGCGAGATGACCTCGAACCTGCGATCGCCATGCTCGTCGATCGCGACGAGCCGGACCCCATGCGGACCACGCTCTGACGCGATGATCGCGATCCGCTCGGCTGCGGGTGCGCTGGTCACCGTGGCGCGCGCGGCGCACCCGGCGAGCAAGCAAGCCGCGGTAACCACACCCAGCGCGCGCATGTGCGCACGCTAGCTCGAACCAGCTACTTTGCGTCCTGCTTCTTGTTGAGGTTCTGCATGTTCATGTCCTTCGACATGTCGGTCCGGTCGGGCTCGACGCCCGCGTAGATGCCGATCGCGAGAACAAACACGATCGCGCCGGCGATGATCCCGCCGATCAAGGCCTTGCTGCTCGACTCCTGCGTACGCTGCTCGTACACGACGAACGTCTGCTCCTGCTCGCGCGGCCAGGATGAAAAATCCATCAAGCTCATCGGGTCCTCCGGGGTCTGTCGATCATTATGGGGAATGCAGGTGACGCGCAATATCCGGGATGGAACAGGTGTCCACGAGTATCGGCCACGGACAGGCCCCCAAGCGGCGTTATGACAACACGGTTCCCGATCGGTTCCCTGGTTTCTTTAATTGTGACCTCCGCTGCCCCTCGGCCAGCTATCCGGTCAATTCTCGCGTCCATGATCTTCATGGCTTGTGGCGGCGCGAGCGAAGCCGAGCCCGCGCCAGCACCGGCTCCCGAGCGCCCGCCTGCCCTCGCAAAGGCCGCGGATCCTGCGCCCGCCGAGGTACGCCTAGGTGTGCAAGACAAGGGGATCTTCCCGACCTCGATGACAAGGTCCAGCTCACGCTGCCGGCCGGGCTGACCGCTGACCGGGTCGCGGCGCGGATCGATCCCGATGCAAAGCTGCTCGTGCTCGCGATCGACGGCCATCCGCGAAAGGCATATCCGCTGACCGGCACGTCCACGCTCGTGGTCGGCGCGCATCAGCTGGCGCTCCGCGCAGGCGATCGCAGCGAGCTCGCGAAGCTGCTGGTCGCCGGCAACGTCACGGTGAGCAAGGCGAAGCGGGATCGCGACGGCGACGGGCTCGCGGATCCGCTCGACATCCTGATCGGGGCGAAGAAGGCCGCGCTCAATGCCGACGCGTACACGGAGGGCTACGTCACCATCAAGTTCCCGATGGGCGACGTGCCGCGCGACATCGGCGTGTGCACCGACGTCGTGATCCGCGCGGTCCGCAACGCCGGGCTCGATCTTCAAAAGGCGCTGAATGACGACATCAAGCGCGCGAAGCGGGCCTATCCGATGATCAAGAGCCACGCGAACCCGCACATCGACCAGCGGCGCGTGAAGACGATCCTGCCGTACTTCGTGCGGAACTGGGAGCACCACACGATCGCGCTCGACGATCCGAGCGACCCGCTGCGCCCGGGCGACATCGTGTTCATGGACACGTTTCCATCGAAGTCCGGGCCGGATCACATCGGGATCGTGTCCGACACGCTTGGCGAGTCCGGGCATCCCATGATCATCAACAACTGGACCGTCGGGACCGTGACGGCCGAGATGGATCTGCTCGCGTTCGTTCCGCTGACGCACCGGTTCCGGCTGCCCGAGTAGTCACGCCGGCGCGCCCGGTTTGCTGTACGCTCGCCGCGCAGTGCTCGCACGGTTGGTGGTCGCTACCGCGTTGGTTGGTCTCGTCGTGCTCGGCGGTTCGATGCCGGCGCACGCCGACGACGCCGCCGATGTCTCGACCAGCCGTGCGGTGATCGATCGCGTCGATCTCGAGCCGTCGGTGCTCGGTGGCCCGCGGCTCGAGATCTACCTGTCCGCGGTGACCCTGCAGGGCAAGGTCGTCGACCTGACCGAGCCGAAGTCGCTCAAGATCAGCGCCGGCGGGACGGACCTCAAGCTGCCCTACGCGCTCGGTCGGTTCGGCGACGCGCACGGCGAGCTCGCGATGGTGATCGTGCTCCAGGCGACGCTCGACTTTGCCGAGGTCACGCCGGCGATCGTCGACACGCTGGATCAACATCTGCTGGCGAGCCTCGGCGACAAGACCACGCAGATCGCGCTCGTCACCTATGGCGAGACCATGGGCGCCGGCAAGCTGACCAGCCTCAAGGCCGCACGCGGCAACCTCGGTGCGCTCGCGAATCAGGGCAGCGTGGCGGAGCCGGTCCTGCTCGACACGCTCGAGCGCGCGCTCGCGTTGCTCAAGAAGGCGAAGTCCTCCCCGCCCGGCCGTCCGCTGCGCAAGATCATCCTGCTGATCGGCGACGGTCGCGATTCCTCGGGCGATCGGGAACGCGTGACCCGGCTCGGCAAGCGCGCCGACAAGGAAGGCGTCCGCATCCACTCGTTCGCGTTCGCGCCCACCAACAAGCGCAAGCCGCTGCTCGTGCTCGGCGAGCTGTCGAAGCAGTCGCTCGGGACGTTCCGCTGGCTCGAGCGGCCGGGTGCGGAGTCGTGGGCGCCGCGATTCGCGCAGCTGCGCGACGAGATCACGGAGCAATACGTGGTCACGGTGTTCCCGGCGGCCGATGCGGTCGAGGGCAAGAAGCTGAAGCTCGCATCCAGCGGCCGGGTCACGCTCGCGGCGCTCAACGAGGCCAAGATCCCGCCGGTGACGTGCAACGGCGGCGCGTGCGCCGCGGGTCAGTACTGCGCGGCGGATCGGTGCAACGCGCCGCGCGCCGAGTCCGGACGCGGCGTGCTCGGCTGGATCTTGCTGATCGTCGGGATCCTGATCGGCATCGTCGTGCTGCTCGGCGTCATCGGCTGGGTGATCACCAAGCGGCAGCAGGCGGCCGAGCCGGCGGTCCCCTTGCCGCCAGGTTCGTTCCCGCCCAGCAAGCCGCCGAAGTCGAAGCCACCGAAGTCCAAGCCGCCAAAGTCGCAACCGCCGCCCGAGCTCGTCGCACCGGTCGCCGCGCCGGTCGTCGCGCCGGTCGGGCCCGGGCCCAAGCTCTACGTGATGAGCGGCCCGCGGACGGGCGAGCAGCTGATGCTCAAGCACGGGTTCACGATCGGCAAGGCGCCGCACTCGAACCTCCAGCTCGACGACGGCTTCACGTCCAGCAATCACGCGCAGATCGGCATGGACCACTTCGGCAACTGCCGGCTCTACGACATGCAGTCGACCAACGGCACTTTCGTCAACGGCGTGCGGGTCACGGGCGAGCACATCCTCGAACATGGCAACACGCTGAAGATCGGCTCGACGGAGCTCCGGTTCTTGGCACAATAGGAGGCCCGATGCCCATCAAGTATCAGCCCTCGGGAAACCTCATCATCGGCGGCACGGTGTTCAAGACCGAGGCGCCGATCGTGAACTTCACCGAGGGCCCGAAGTGGGATGCGAAGAGCCAGCGCTGCTTCCAGACCGAGACCGAGCCCGGCGCGCTGTCGCGCTGCACGTTCACACCCGAGGGCAACCACTACCCGTACGGCAAGAACAAGGCGTGGAAGGGCGGCCAGCCGATCACGATCCGCTCGCAGCCGCGCAACCCGCTCCGGCGCATCCCGGGCACCAACAACGGTCGCGACGCGCGCTACGAGCACGCGAAGGGCGTGATCAAGCAGTTCCTGATCCACCATGACGGCTGCGCGACCGCGGACATGTGCTTCACCGTGCTGCAGAACGAGCGCGGGCTGTCGTGTCATTTTCTGGTCGACAACGACGGCACGATCTTCCAGACGCTCGACCTCGCGTGGCAGGGCTTCCACGGCAGCCAGCTGAACGATCAGTCGATCGGCGTCGAGCTGTGCAACCGCGGCGAGGTCGACACCGACCCGGCGTACTACTCGAAGAAGGGGCTCAAGCGCGAGGTCGAGCCGTGCAAGATCAACGAGCACACGATCAAGTCGTTCGCGTTCACGGACGACCAGTGGAAGTCGATGATCCTGCTGTCGCGCGCGCTGTTGAAGTACCTGCCGAACCTGACGACCGACTATCCGCAGACCAGCCCCGGCGTGCAGGCGTGGGGCACGATGCCGTTCGGCAAGGTGTTCAACTCGCCCGGCTTCCTCGGGCACTACCACCTGACCAGCAACAAGTGGGATCCCGGCCCGTGGAACTTCAAGGAGTTCTGCAGCAAGCTGCGCGGCACGTTCTGCTACCCGGTGTTTCCGAAGGACGCGGACCGGAAGAAGCCCGACGAGGTCCCCGAGGTGCCGCAGGACCTCGTCGAGCTCAACACCGCGAACGAGGAGCTGTACAAGCAGAACGAGGTGTCCGCGGACGGCGGGTTCTTCCCGGTCGGACCGTGGGGCGACGCGCGGCTGTGGCACGGCGGAGTTCACCTGACCGGCAAGGTCGGGCACCGCGTGTTCTCGCCGTTTCCAGGCCGGATCGTCGCGGCGCGGATGGGTGCGAGCTCCTCGATCGGCTCCAACAACTTCGTGTTGATCCGCCACGGCATGGCGCTCGGCGACCGCAAGCTCGAGTTCTTCTCGCTCTACATGCACCTCGCGGACGAGGACACGCAGAAGCCGCTCGAGTGGATGACCAAGGACGGCTGGAAGAAGAAGGCCAGCAAGCCGGGTCAGGTCACGCTGCTCGACGAGGCGATCGAGGGCGGCACGGTGATCGGACGCATCGGTTCGGCGGGACCGAGTGACCTCGCGCGCGCGCAGGTCCACATCGAGTTCATGTCGCAGTCCGACCTGTTCGAGAACTACGATCGCTCGCCATGGCAGGTCGTCGACGGCACGGGCAGCGGCCGATTTTGTGACGTGCCGGATATCAACAACATGATCGACACCAACAAGGATGGCCTGCTGTCGCGCGCCGAGCTGTCCACGTTCTACCAATCCGGTGGCGGCGTCGGGGTGCGCTACCTCGTGACCCGCCACGTCACGGAGTGGAACGCCGACCCGAGCTGGCGAGAGGAGCTGCTGCGCGAGGCCAGTGACTTTCCTGGGATGAGCGCGGCCGAGATCGAGGCGATGGTCGCCGAGCAGATCACGCCGGGCCTGTGGTGGGACGAGACCCTCGCGAAGCATTGCAAGCTGCCCCCCGACGGCATCGTCTATCACTACAACCCGGTCAGCTTCGTCGGCTGGGTCAACAAGGAGCTGGTCGACTGGGCGAACAAGGCGCCGAAGCACACCGTCGATCCCAACGCGGCCGGCAAGGTCCCGAAGGGCGTCACCGACGACGGCGATGCCGAGGGCGACGAGCACATGCGCTCGGCCGACGAGACCGTCGTCGATCCTTGCGACGAGAACCTGACGTTGAAGGAGCTGGTGCTCGGGTTCGACGCACCGGAGTGTGGACCTCAATGATCAAGCGCCAGCCCGCAACGCCGAGAACGGCCATGACGACGACCAACCGGCCACGGCCGTCCCCGACGCGGCGGATGTTTGTCGCGATGCTCGGTGCCGCCGCCGCCGCGATCGCGATCCGCGATCCGTCGCCGGCCGCACCCACGCGATCGACGTGGACCGGCAAGACGCGCTGGATCGGACACTGCTGAACCGTCCGCTGCTGCATGCCGATCTCCTGGATCGTGTATCGTGCGCACCATGACGGTTCGCCGCCTGGTGTCGATCCTGTGCGTGGTGGTGGCAGGAGCCACGATCGCTTCTGCCCAGCCCAAGAAGGACGCGAAGAAAGCGCCCGCGAAGGCGCCGGCCAAGGCGAAGGCGCCGGCCAAGGCGCCCGCAGCGGGGTCTGGCTCCGCGGCGGGCTCCGCGGCAGCTGACGCTGGCTCGGCCGGCAGCGGCGAGGCGGTCACGCCGATCGAGGACTCGCCGCCCGCCGACATCGAAGGCCGCGACGAGAACCCCAACGCGCCGCGCACGACGCTCGATGAGACGCCGGGTGTTGTGATCGCGCCGGTCGTCAGGCCGCGCACGGGTTACCCGATCGAGGAGGTGGCCCGCCCGATCACGCTGCCGCGCAACATGAGCGAGATCTCGATCAACCCGCACGCGCAGGTGTCACCGTACAAGGGCGCTGACGCCCTCCGCGCCCGCTATGGCATCACATCCAAGGTCCAGATCGGCCTGACGTATGTCTACGCGGGGATCTACGACGATCCCGCGACCGATAGCGACAAGCTCGGTTTCCATCCTGGCAAGGCCGTCGGGCTGGACGTGGTCGTGGCAATCAAGGACTGGATCGGCATCAAGGTCGGCGTCCCGGTCTACATCGATCCACTCGCGTTCTCGCTCGCGCTCGGCGTTCCGTTGCAGTTCCGGATCAGCGAGAAGTTCACGCTCGAGGGGCTAGACGATGTCGTGAACATCAAGCTCTCGAAGTTCGCGCCCACGTTCTACCAGGAGTTCGACAATGCGGACGCTGCGTTCCGCGAGGGTTCCCTTTCGGCACAGTCGCGAGGCACGCTGCAGTTTACGGCCAGGGGCATCTACCAGTACCGACCGCGGGTCGCGCTGATCGCCAGGTTCGGGGTCGAGGTCGACAACTTCTCGACCCGCAACACGAACGAGGGGGGGAGCGCGGGAGGCGGCACGACGTCGTTGCTGCGTGCGGGCGTCAACTACACGCCACGTGACTTTGTCGACCTCGGGCTGTCGCTCGGGTTCGACGACCTGTCGTTCAAGGGCTCGTTCGGCCCCGCCGGCTTCCTCGCGTTCCGGATCTGACGATCTGGTCGCCACCGGCGACCCGTCAATGACGTGGTCGCCGTCGACCTTGACCGCGACGGCCGCGATCGGGTTCTCGAGCTAGGAGTCTGTAGGTCGTTAGGCCCGTTGCTGAGGTGCGGCGTTTTCCCGGCGTGCAGTCCCACGTGGGACTGGCGCTTCAGGTCGCTGCCGCGAGCCGGAGCCGCTGTGCTTTGGTCGCTCGCCAGAGCTTGAGCAGGTTGTGAGTGGCGCAGATGAGCAGCCACTCGCATCGATTCTTCCAGATTCCCCGGAAGGACATCTGGCGGATTCCTTGGCAGGCTTTGATCTGACCGAAGACGGGCTCGACGGTGGCTTTTCGTCGAGCGTAGGCAGCGTGTCCGCGAGGTGTTTCCAGGACCGCCCTCATCGCCTGTCGGGCGGGAGTTTTCCATTGGACGTGGACAGACTCCTCGTCGGGCCGGCCGTTGCGAAGATGGCCGCCGACGGCGATGAAGGGTTCGGTTCCCATCGCTTCGGCTGCAGCGACGTTGCTCGCAGAAAAATATCCGGAGTCGGCTGTCGTGCGTTCTGGCACCGCGCCACAGTTCTCGACGACGCGTCGAAGCATCGGCTCGAAATACTCTTGGTCCGGGCCCTGATTGCTGAGCGCGGCGGCAACGATGATCTGATGGTGTTCGTCGACGGCAATCTGACCGTTGTAGGCCTGCACGAAGCCGCCGTCGCGCACCATGATTCTGCTGTCCGGATCCGTGAAGTTGCGCTGCGCCTTGGGTTTGGGCGTGCCATCGGGTGTCTTCGCCGGCGTGTTACGCGGCAAATCGTCGTCGGCGGTGGGTGGTGGCAGGTCGTCATCGTCGTCGCGGTCGAGCTCTGCGGCTTGTTGATCGTGCTGCGCCGCAACGGTCATGAAGGTGCTCTGCTTCCGGGGCGAAGTGGTCGGATCTTCTGCCTTGGTGCGGAGCTCGTCGGCGAGCCGCTGCAGCTCCGCGGCACGTTTCTTCGCGGTCTCTTTCTTGAGCGCTTCGCGGACTTCGCGGATCTTCGCTCGTCGATCTTCACGACGACGAAGCTCTGCGGGTAGGTCGTGCTGCTGCTCGCCGACTCCGTACAGCTTGTCTTCCGCGGCATCCTCCGCTTCGGCTTGGTCGAAGTAGGATTGGATCTCCGCCGTCAGCCGAACATCCTCCTTCTCCATCCGGTCAAAGCTCATCGCTTTGTGCTTGCTCGCGTTCGCCTTCATTTTGGTTCCGTCGATGGCCACGTGGCCGAGCTTCACAAGACCGGCTGACATGCACTCCGCGAGCAGCTGCTGGAACAGGTTTCCAAGGGCTTCGCGGTGGGTCGCCCGAAACTCGTTGATCGACGTGAAGTGCGGATGCTCGCCGCCGGAAATCACTCGAAAGGCGACGTCTTGGTGGGTCGCTTTCTCGAGCTTTCTCGACGACGTCAGCCCGACGGCGTAGCCGTAGAGCAGCACCGCCGTCATCATCCGTGGCGAAAACGGACGCTCACCACGAGCATCCCGCCGCTGGATGACCTGCTCGATCTCGCTCAGGTCCAAGTCCTCGACCAGCTCGAGGACGAAGTACGCTAGGTGATCCTCAGGCAACCACTCGCTCGGCGACGGCGGCAACAGGTACGACTGACCGGGAGCGTACGGGCGGTAGGTCTTCACTAACCCATTCGATCAAAACCGGATCGATCTGTCGATCCGTAATCAACCATCTATGACCTACAGACTCCTAGTCAGCCGGCGCGCCGGCATCACTCGGCAGCGCGACGCCCGCGTCGATCGGCGCGCCCTCCGGCGTAACCACCACGGACTTGCCGACGACCTCGAACTTGCGGACGCCGACCAGCTGACCGCCAACGGTCATCGTCGTGCACGACCAGGCGCCGGTCGGATCCTTGGGGAGCATGTCGATCGGAAACATGCTGCGGTAGACGACGCCATCGCCGTCGCACTGCAGGCGATCCGGCGGAATCTCCCAGGTCACGCCGCGATGCTTCCACACGTGGACGACGGCTTCCTTCAGCCCGCCGGGCTCGCGCAGCAGCGAGCCACAGCGCAGGCCGTCGAGCTGGTGCTCGCGCAGCACGTGCTTGCTGGGCGGCAGACACTCGTACGAGCCGATCGAGCCGTGACCGACCGCCGCCTCCGGCATCGCGAGCGGCGCCGGCGGGATGAAGATCCGGCCGTACCACACCGCGCCGAGCATCGCGCCCGTGGTGACGATCGTGATCAGCGCGCCCTGCGGCGCCATCACCTGACGGATCGAGAACGACAGCAGCGCGACCGATGCGGGCGTCGCGCCGGCGGCGATGATGAGGCCGCTCAGGTGATCGAGCCCGACGACCAGCGGCAACAGGACGTTCAGCACGCCGAACATCGCGAGCCCGTACATCCCGGCCGCGAGCAGCCGGCGCTCCATGATGAAGTTGTCGAACACGAGATCCATCGTCGAGACCACGGCGCAGACCAGCAGCAGCGGCGCCATCCACCAGTTGAACGACGAGAGCGACCAGGTCGCTGACGACGCGTAGAGCGGCGTCAGGAAGAAGAACATCTGCTGGTAGAACTGCTTGATCACGTAGTTCGTGACCACGCGGACACCTTTGCGCCCGATGCTCTCCTGCTCCCGCCGGTTGGCCGGCCCGACGATGAACCGCAGCGCGACGAACATCAGCAGCCACGAGACGAACAGCGCCATCATGACCTTGTCCGCATGCGCGAGGCCCGAGCGCGCGAACAGCATCACGCCGACCCCGAAGAACAGCGCGAAGAACGAGTGAAACCACCAGATCTTGCGGAAGATCCGGCGGAGCATGCTCGGCGGCGCGGCAGGCGGCACCGGCGGCGCGCCGGGATCGATCACTTCTTCGGGACGACCCACGGCACGAGCCTAGCGCGACCCGTGCACGGTTACGACGCGCTGGCGATCAACTCGCGAAATCGCTCGAGCGCGAGCTCGAGGCGCTGGAGCGGGGGTCCGAACGAGAACCGGAGATGGCGGCGGAAGCGCGACGGCCGGCCACCGCGACGCTTGCCGGGATTGACGTCGAAGAACTCGCCCGGGACCGTGATGACATTGCGCTCGAGCGCTGCCCGAAAAAAGCTCATCCCGTCGTTGATCGAGGACGGCAGGTGCTGCGCGGAGGCCCAGATATAGAACGTCCCCTCGGGCGGCAGATCGACGGTGAACCCGAGGTCGCGCAGGCCGTTGAGCAGCTTGCCGCGCTTCTTGCTGAACTCGGTGTGGATCGCTTTGGTCTCGGCGGTCGCGGCGGTCGGCGCGAGCAGCTCGACCGCCTTGCGCTGCAGCGGCCGCGAGCCACCACCGTCGAGGAACGAGCCCGCGGACACCACGCCCTCGATGATCTTCTTCGGTGCGACCGTCCACGTCACGCGCCAGCCCGGATACCGCCAGTTCTTGGTCAGGCCGTCGAGGATCACGATCGGATCGCGGTCGACGTCCTCGACGTAGCGCGCCGCGGTCTCGACCATGCCCTGCGCCACCAGGTCCGGGCGCCAGATGTAGTGCGAGTAGAACTCGTCGAGGATCAACGAGCAGTCGAGCTCGCGCGCGACGCCGACCCACTCCGCGAGATCCCCGCCGCCGATCATCTTGCCCGTCGGGTTCGACGGGTTTGAGAGCAGGATCGCCGACAGTCCACGCCCGAGGATCTCGCGCCGGAGATCGGCCGCCGAAAACGCGTAGCCGCGCTCGCCCTCGAGCAGGATCGGGATCGGCGAGAACAGCCGGAACACGTCGAGCAGCTCCTCGTACGCCGTGTAGTCCGGGAGGAAGTGTCCGAGGTTGATGTGGCCGAGCGACGCCGCGACGCGGGTCAGCGCCGAGCGGCCGCCGCCCGACACCGCGACGTTTTCGGCGCTGTACTTGCTGCCCATGCCGCGGCGGAACAGCTCGTTGTAGTAGCCGGCGATCGCCTCGCGCAGCTCCCACAGCCCGGCGACCGGGGCGTACTCGTGATCGCCCGCGAGCACGGGGAGCTCGGAGATCCGCGGCGGTGCGCCGGCCAGCGCCTCGGCATCGGGCATGCCCTGACCGAGGTTGGCCCAGTCCTCGCTGGATGGGCTGTAGCCGCGACGCGAGGCCTCGGTCGTGACGAAGATGACGCCGGTGCGCGGGACCTCGCGGAACGCGGCAAACGTGGGCGGCTCGACCGGCTGGGGTCCGGTGCCGGTCTTGGCACGTGGGAACGTTGTCACGAGCGCAATCTATCACTCACCTGGCACCGCCCAACACGATGCTAGATTTCTTGCCGATGAACACCGATCCCAGCCGCTTCGATCGGGTCGAGGAGCATCCAGATTTTCACGTGGCGTTTGCGCGTGCGGCGATCTTGCCAACCGATGCCGGCAACGCGATCGCCGGGCTGCCCTATCTCTATGGCGGCGGCCACGCTGG
>JBBJLY010000097.1:0-26782 GCA_037720695.1 Kofleriaceae bacterium
CCCATCAGGTGAAGCTTCGCGAGCAAGTGACCGGCGCATCCGATGTTGAACCAGTCGATCTGAAGGGGCAGGCGATCGTGGCGTTCGTGACGCCGCGTGCGGGCGTGACGGCTGACGACGCGCTCGGGCAGGAGCTGCGGGCGCACGTCGCGACCCAGATCGGCGCACTCGCGCGGCCCGAGGAGATCCGGTTTGCCGAGGCACTGCCCAAGACACGCTCGGGCAAGATCATGCGGCGGCTACTCCGCGAGGTCGCGTCTGGCTCGGCCGCGCGTGGCGACACGACGACGCTCGAGGATCAGGGCGTGCTCGAGCGGCTCGCGCAGTCGTTCCAGCACGACGACTGACAATTCACGAAGCGCGCTCGAGCTCGTCGAAGCTAATCGCGGCCGCGCACGAACGGCTCGACCGCGCGCGAGATCTCGCCGGCCACCGCCCGGGCATCAGGCGGGTTGAACCAGAAGAACGGCCCGGCCACGAGCGTGTGCAGCGCGAGGCCGCCACGGCATTCGACCAGCAACGCGCACGCGCCATAGCGCTCGTGCAGATCGTCGATCTCGATCCCGTGCGCGAACGCGCCGGGCAGCCAGCGGCTGACCTGATCGATCGTGTAGCGATCGCGTAGTCGATCCTGGATCGCCGAGGCGCGCGCATGCAGCTCGGCGTAGCGCGCCGGCCGCCGCCACCGCCCACCGTACGGCACCAGCAGCTTGCGCCCGAAGCTGTGGAGCGAGAGTGCGGTGTCGATCCTCGCGCCCGCGGCGACCTCGCGGTCCAGCATCCGCACGATCGCCGCGACCTCGGGCTCCGACGCGGGATGCGAGCCCGGCCAGTTGAACCCGGCGAGCCGGCGCGCCCACGCGGGGATCGCGCGGAACGCGGCCGGCCAGTTGCGATTGAGATCGACGCCATTCGCATTGGTGCGGCGAAACCGCCGGCGCCCCGCGTGGAGGTCGCCCTCGATCCGGAGATAGCCGTCGGGGTTCGCGAGCGCGATCACGTGGACCCGGCGATCGGGAGGTGGGGCGGCGGCCAGGCGCTCGGCGAGCGCGAGCGCGGTCTCGACGCCGATCCATTCGATCGCGTGGAGCCCCGCGATCACGACGCTGACCCGCGTGGCGGCCGCGGGGCCAAACGTGGCGCACACGATCGGTGCGCCCTGGACGCTGGTGCCGAGCTCGGCGATCGTCGCGGGCAACTGACGGAGCGCGTGCTCGACCGCGCGCGCGCTGCGATAGCTCGGTGGCAGCGTGCGGGGCATCACGTCGGACCCGGCGATCGTCAGCACCCGCTACTCGTGGTTGGCGGTCTCGACGTCGAGCGCCTGCTCGGGCTCGGACTCGGGGCCGGTCTCCTCGGCCTCCTCGGACACGATGTCGATCGGCGTCGGCGCGGGCGCGGGGGTGGGGAGCGGGATGGCGCTGATCGCGTGCGACGTCTTCGCGAGGTACTTGCAGACCTCGGCGATCACCTGTGCGTGGGCGGCGCGGACCTGGCGCTTCTGCAGCGGCTTGTCGGTGTTGGTGATGATCGAGAACGCGAGCGGGCGCGAGGGATCGACGTCGAGGATTCCCGACAGCGCGATCACGTTGCGGAGCGAGCCGGTCTTACCGACGATATGCCCGCGCAGGTCGGCGCTGCGGAACCGATGCCGGAGGGTGCCGTCGGTGCCGCCGATCGCGAGCGAGTGCAGCCAGGCCTTCGAGACCTCGGACGTGGTCTCGCTTCCGAAGCCACCGGCGCTGCGCACGATCGAGACCAGGTCGAGCGGCCGGATCTGGGTCCGGTACGACAGCCCGGAGCCGGTGTCGATCACGAGCGCGTCCTTGGTCAACTTCGTGCTGCGCTCGAGCCACATGTACATGGCGTCGACCGCGACGGCCATCGACGGCGGCTCTCGCCGCGACAGCCCGGCCGCCGTCATCACCAGGCGATCGGCGAGCCAGTTGACCGACTGTTTGTTGACCCGCGCGGCGATCTCCGACGCAGGCTCGGACTCGTGGCGCCCGAGCTCGACAGGAAGCGAGCCCTTGCCGACCGACTCGCCGACGTAGTCGCCGAGCTCCATGATCTTCATGTCACCGGTCAGCGTGATCTCGCGCGCGCGGAGCGCCGCGATCAGGGAGTACGCGGCGGTCGCGGTGCGCTGGCGCGTCCACAGCGGGTACTCGACCTGGCGATCCTTGCCGATCGTGCCGCCGATCGTGAGCTCGATCCGCGGGATGCCGGCCTCGTTCTTGATCACGTCGGCCTGGTAGGTCAGGCGGTGGCGGCGCGGTTGCTTGCTCGTCGTCGCGGTGACCTTGACGGACAGCAGGTCGAAGTTCGGTGGCGTGATCACCGTGGGCGGCGCGCCGGGCTCGCCGGCGGTGATGCTGACGGGGATGATCGCGCGGTACACGCCATCGCGCGTCGGATCAGCGCCGACGACGATGTTGCCCTCGACCGATGTGATGCCGCGCATCGCCATCGTCATCGCGATGTCTTCGAAGTCATGGATCGAGAGCGTTGGGTCGTAGCTCCCGAGCAGGTAGATGTCGCCCTTGACCACGCCGCCGACCGGCTCGGGGCCGAGGATGCGCGTCGGATAGCGGAACCCGGGACCGAGCAACTCGAGCGCGGTCGCGGTCGAGATCAGCTTCACGTTGGATGCCGGGTTGAGCGCGTCCTCGGCGTTGACCGAGAACAGCGCGAGCCCCGTGCGCGCGTCGGCGACGTGGATCCCGGTAACGCCGCGCCGAAGCAGCGGGCTGCGCAACAGCTTCTGGATGTTGACCGCGGTCTCTTCCTCGATCGAGAGCGGCTCGACGCGCTGCCGGGGCGCCTTTGCGATCAGATCGAGGTCGCGCGCCAGCCGGAGCTCGCCTGCGCGGGCGAACGAGACCCGCGCCTGCGCGCCGAGCTTCTTCGGATCCTTTGCAGCCTCGGTGACCTTCGGTTTCTGCTTGCCGGGCTTGTTTGCCGGCGGCCCGGCCACAGCGACGCCACACAGCGAGACAACCAGGGCAGCGCTGAGTAGCTTCATCGAGCTCCTCGGAGAAGGATGTACGTGGCGCCCTCGCCGCCGTCGGCGGGGCTGGCGGTCGAGAACGCGTGGACGAATCCCGACAGCGGCCCGAGCAGCTCGGAGAGCACCGCTTCGCGCAGCGGCGCGCCGTGCGCGGAGTGCGTGCCCTTGCCGTGGATCACGAGCACGCAGCGGCGGAGCCGGGCGTTGCCGGCGACATGTTCGCGTAACCTGGCGAGCCCACGCTCCACGGTGTCGCCATGAAGATCGAGCGTGTCCTCGACACGGACCTTGCCGGCGCGAAGCTCGGCGACCTGCGCGCGCGAGACGCCCGGACCGCGCGCCATATAGCGCTGCGTATCGCCTTCGACGGTCAGCTTGACCGCCGGCGGCAGCTCGACCACCTTCGCGGTCGACGGCGGCGGCGGTGGAACCGCGAGCCGATCGCGCGCGGGCAGCGGTCTGGTGTCGCCGATCGCTGCGAGGAACAGCGCCTGGTCTTCCGGCGAGACCAAGGGACGACGGGACCGCATCTCACCATTCTGTACTCGTTGCCGTTCGCGACGGCCACAAATCGTCTTGACGTGCGGTGGGCATCACGCAGGCAAACCTCGTCGAACAAGCTCGACGCGGATCCAGACGCCGTTGTATTTGGCAACGGTGGCGCGGGTTTGTCGCGCCCTCGCTTGCGAACGGCCTGGCCAACGGGGCAGGGTGCGCCCTGGAGGTATCTCGATGTCGTCCTGTCCGCGGGTGGCGTACTTCTGCATGGAGTACGGGCTCGACCCTTCGTTTCCGATCTACGCGGGGGGTCTGGGGATCCTGGCGGGTGACCACATGAAGTCCGTCGGCGACCTCGACGTGCCCGTCACCGGCATCGGGTTGTTCTGGGACGAGGGCTACACCCGTCAGGTGGTGTCCAAGGCCGGCACGCTCGAGGACCAGTACCCGAAGACGCCGCGTGACGCGGTGCGCCGGGTCGACGTCCGGGTCGAGGTCATGGTTCGCGGCGTCACGGTCCCGCTGCAGGCATGGAAGGTCGAGCGCTACCTGCGCTCGGACCTCTACTTGCTCGAGCCGGAGCGCGACGCGGACCGCTGGATCACGCGGCGGCTGTATGGCGGTAGCTCGGACGATCGCGTCGCCCAGGAGATCGTGCTCGGGGTCGGCGGCGTGCGGCTGCTCCAGGCGCTCGGGCGCGAGGTCGACGTCTTTCACTTCAACGAAGGCCATGCGGTGTTCGCCGGGCTCGAGCTGTTGCGCGAAGAGCGCTACGGCGGCGGCACGCTGCTCGAGCGGATCGACAAGCTGCGCCCGCACGTCGTGTTCACGACCCACACGCCGGTGCCGGCCGGTAACGAGGTCCACGACCTCGACCTGATCCGCAAGCAGGGTGCGGACCTCGGGTTCTCGAACGAGGAGCTCGACACGATCGGCGGCACCCCGTTCTCGATGACCGTCGCCGGGCTGCGGATGGCGCGGATCGCGAACGGTGTCGCCGAGCTGCACGGCGCGACCGCCCGCGAGATGTGGAAGGGCGTCGAGCGCGCGGCGCCGATCATCAGCATCACCAACGGTGTCCATGCGCCGACCTGGCAGGACGCGCGGATCCGCGCCGCGCTCGTGCCCGACAAGGCGCGCGAGCGGCAGGATGCCGAGCTGTGGACCGCGCACCAGACGATGAAGGCCGACCTGGTCGAGCACATCGCGCAGCGCACCGGCGCGAAGTTCTCGACCGACAAGCTGCTGGTCGGCTTCGCGCGGCGTGCCGCCACATACAAGCGCGCAGATCTGATCCTCGGCGACGAGCCGACGCTGCAGAAGCTATTCGATCGCGGATTGCAGCTGGTCTACGCCGGCAAGGCGCACCCGCGCGATCTCCAGGGCAAGGCCCTGATCGGCAAGGTGCTCGAAGCCGCGAAGCGCCACCCGCAGCAGGTCGTGTTCCTCGAGAACTACAACATGGAGACCGGCGCGCTGCTGACCCGCGGCGTCGACGTCTGGCTCAACAACCCGCGTCGTCCACTCGAGGCGTCCGGCACGTCAGGCATGAAGGCCGCGATGAACGGCGTGCCCAACCTGTCGATCCTCGACGGCTGGTGGCCCGAGGGATGCGAGCACGGCGTCACGGGCTGGAAGCTCGGGGATCCGGACCCGAAGGACAACGCGTTCGACGAGGCCGATCAGGCGCGCGTCGACCGCCGCGACCGCGACCTGATCCACGACGTGATCGATCGCGAGGTGCTGCCCGCATACAACGATCGCGGGCGCTGGGTCGCGATCATGCGCGCGAGCATCGCGATGGCGCAGTGGCGATTCTCCTCGGACCGCATGGTCGAGGACTACGTCAACCGCGTCTACTCGGGTCCCACCGGCTCGGGTCTATAGAGCACCTGGCGGCGCTTGCCGCGCCACTCGAGGAGCAGGTAGTCGCCGAGTTGTTCTGCGGTGGCCTCGTCGAGCGTGCGCCGCGGCGTCGGCCGCAGGCAGGCATGATCGCCAGGCTCAGCGGCGCGTTCGTGGAGGTGCCAGTGCTCCTCCTCGGTCTCGCCCTCGAGCACGTAGCCGTCGTCGAACGTCCAGCTCGCCAGCTTCGCGCACGGGATCGGGCTGCCATCGCGGCTCTGCACGATCACCTGCCGGCGGTAGGTGCCGTCGAGGTTGCGCTCGCCGCGCGCCGTGAGGTGCCACCACTCGTGCTCCTCGCGCACGTTGCCGTCGTCGTCGTAGGACCGTGCGTCCCACCGCCACACGCCCGCGAGCGTCGGCTTCGCTGGCCACGGATCTGGCGCGAGCTCGCGATCCTCGTGATCGATCTGCCACAACGTCTGCGTGCCGGGCTTGTCCCCGGCCCACCGCAGGATCAAGCGGTTGCCATTCAGCTGCGCGGCGTAGCCCGCGGTCTTGCGAAAGCCGTGGTCGCACGGGCTCGGCTCTGCGCGGACCTCGAGCTCGCGGATCGCGAAGCCTTCACCCGCGAGCTGGACGTCGAGGTCGTAGACCGCGCGCTGGCGATAGACCAGGCGCTGGTTGCACTGGAACGGAACGCCGTCGTTGGATCGGACCTCGAGCGTGCGGAGGTAGCGGCCGAGCAGCACGTTCGGCCGACCCGGTGCGTGACGGAACTGCCAGTCTTCGGTCTCGACGCGCGTGGTGCTGGCCTCGGTGGTGCGCAGCGTCCATCGCCAGCTCCCGGCGAGCTGACCGAGCTCGAACGCGTGCTGTGGCGGGCTGGATCGCGAGCCCTTGGTCCCCGGCGCGGGACACGCGGCGAGCAGCAGGCAGAGCACGGCAGCGCGCATCACCGCGGGCGGCGCGCGTAGGTCGCGCTGACGATCTTCCCGATCGCCTGCTCCGACAGCGAATCGGGACGGCGGAGCGAGCTGTGCTTCGCGGTCGAGTCGAACTCCCACGCGATCCGCGCGACCAGGCGCTCGGTCGCGTCGGCCTCGCTGTAGCCGAGCCGATAGAGGAGCGCGGCGCGGCTGGCCAGCTCTTCCTCGGCGACCGCGACGCCGCGCGCCTTGGACTGCTCGGCAAAGGGACGATCGGTGCGATCAAGCCAGGAGAACGCCATGGCGCGAGTATACTCGCGGCGTGCGGGTGCTGCTCTGCGCGTGGCTCGTGATCGCGATGCTCGCGCGCGGCGCGGGCGCCGACGGCAGCGGCGTGATCGCGGCGAGCACGACCGACCGCGGGACGGTCGCGACCGCGATGGTCGCTGCGATGCAAGGCCGCGCGGGACGGATCATTGGCGACGCGGTTGGCGAGGCCCGGGCGGCGGTCGCGGCCGGCGCGGTGCCGGTCGAGACGCTGGCGCGGTTCCGCCGCGTCCGCTCGCTGATCGACGAGGGCTGGAGCGCGTACCTGCGCGTCGCGGTCGAGGTCGCGGCACTCCGGCTCGCCAGCGCGCGCACCGAAGCCGAGCCGCTGGTTGCCTTGCCGGGTGGCGCGGAGCTCTATGCCGACGCGGCGCTCCGGCTCGGCGCCGTGCTCGGCCACCTCGGACGTACCGCCGAGTCGCGAGCGGTGCTCGCGCTCGCACTCGCGCTCGACCCGGAGCGGCCGATCACGCTCGCCGAGTTCTCGCCCGATGTCGTCGCGATGGTCGATCAGGCGCGTGCCGCGCCGGCCGCGAGCAGCGCCTTCGCGTCGTGACCGTGCCCGCCGGCGCGGTGGTCTCGATCGACGGCCAGGAGCTCGGGCGCGCGCCGATCGACCTCGAGCTGACACGCGGTCAGCACGTGCTCGTCGCGCGGGCATCGGGTCATCGCGCCGCGGTGCAGGGGATCGCGATCAGCGAGCCGGCGACGACCGAGCTCGCACTCGACCGCGACGAACCGGCCGCGCGACTCGCCGCGGGCGCGACGCTCGGGCTCGCGGAGCGCGCGCAGCAGGAGCTGGTCGATGCCGCGATCCAATTCGCGGATCTCGACGAGATCGCGCTGGTCGCCGAGACCTCGCGACGTGGCGGCCCGACGCTGCTGGTCCAGCGCTGTGCGGGGATCCCCGCGCGCTGCAGCGCCGTTGTCGACCTCGGCTTTGCCGATCGCGGTGGCCTGACCGCCGCGGCGCGCGAGGCCTGGCAGGCGGCGCGTGCGGGCGAGCTCCGGTATCCGCCGAGCGTCCTCGGGGAGCGCGGTGGCATGATCGCCGATGGTCGGTGCCGGCTGTGTCGCAACCCGTGGGTGTGGACCGGCGTCGGCGCCGCGCTGGTCGTCGGCACCGTGCTGACGATCGTCGCGGTGTCGGGCGCAGCCCCACCACCGACGGTCGGGATCGATCCATCGCAGTACACCACGCCGCGTTCGCTCAGTCGGTGAAGTCGGCTTGCACGGGCCGGGTCTCGCCGGTCGTGAGGTCGACGGTGAACGTCTTCTTCCGAGGCGGATCCTCGCCGCGATACACGATCTCGACGACGTGGCGGCCCGCGGAGACCTCGAGCTCGGCGGGCGTGCGGCCGCGCGCCGTGCCGTCGACGTAGATCTCGCCCCACGGATCCGCGCCGATCTTGAGCTTCGCGGTGCCGGTGACACGCGGCGCGGCATCGGCGAACGCGGCGTCGCGCGGACGGATGCCGGCATCGCGTGGTGGTGCGCCGGCGTCGGCGGGCTCGGCGTCGATCGGATCGCCGAGCACATCGACGCTGGCGGGCGCGGCCGCGTCGGGCTCGTCCATGTAGAACGGACGATCGAGCTTGGGCGCCGCGTCGGGGGCGAGCATCGCCTCGCGTCCGCGCAGGAACATGCCGACCGCGACAACGCCGACCGCCATCGTGCCGAGCGCCGCGATCACGAGCAGGCCGCGACTCGGAGGCCGCCGGCCGGGCACCGGGCGCTCGCCGACGATCGAAGGCGGGACCCCCGGCGCGGCTCGCGGCGCGCTCGCCTGGGTCGCGGTGGGCGGCTCCGCGCCGTCGGTGATCGCCGGGATCGGGAACAGCGGCGTCGCGCGGTCGAAGATGTGCTCGAGATCGACGTGGGTCGCGAAGCTCTCGGTCCGCGCGCGCGCCTTGCCCTTCGGGCGCCGCTCGGAATCGGCGCGATCGATCACCGCGGTGCTCGGGCCGGCCGGCGCGGGCGGCGTCGCGTCGTGCGGCTCGGCGTTGGTCGGCAGCCGGCGGGTCTCCGGCGGGCAATAGCGAGCGACCAGCGCGGCGAGCTCGCGCGGTCCAGGCGTGCCCTCGAGGGCGTACAGGTAGCGCTGGAGCGCGTCGAGCATCTCCTCGGCGGAGCGCCAGCGCGCGGTCTGATCGCGCTCGAGCGCGCGCATCACCACCTCGTCGAGCTTGGGCGGGATGTCGGGTCGCTGGCTCGACGGCACGGGGATGTCGCCCTCGGTCACCGCCGCGAGCGTGGCATCGGCCTCGGGACGCGCGAACAGCCTGCGACCGACCAGCATCTCCCACAGCAGCACGCCGACCGAGAACAGATCGGTCTGGCCGTTCAGCGGTTCGCGGCGAACCTGCTCGGGCGACATGTACGGGAACGAGCCGGTCGGAGCCGCCTGCACCTCGACGCCCTCGTCGGCGTCACCGAGCGTCACCGCGATCCCGAAGTCGACCAGCTTGACCTCGCCGTCGCGCGACAGCATCACGTTGCGCGGCGACAGGTCGCGATGGATCACGCCCTCGCCCTTGCGGTGTGCGTAGTCGAGGCCCTCGAGGATGCGCGCCGTGATCCAGGCCGCGATCGCGGGCTCGAGCAGGACGTCGCGTCGCGCGAGCGTCTCCGTGAACCGGTACAGCGTCGGCCCGTCGATGTACTCCATCGCGATGAAGTAGCGATCGTCAATCACCCCGAGCTCGTAGACCGGGACGATGTTGCCGTGGGCCAGCGTGACCAGGGTCTTGGCCTCGGCGACGAACAGGTCGACGAAGTGGCGCTGCCCGGTCAGCTTCGGATGGATCTGCTTGATGACGAGCGGTTTCTCGAAGCCTCCCGGACCGACGAGCTTCGCGAGGTAGATCTCGGCCATACCGCCGGTCGCGAGCTTCTCGGTCAGGAAGTACTTGCCGAACGTCGTCGGCAACTCCGTCATCACGCGCAGAGTATCATGCGCGTGGTGATCGCTCGAACCGTGCTCCTCGCGACATTTGTCGCGGCATGTGGCGATCCGCCGGCCCGCGTCGCGCTGGTGCCGGTGCTGGCCGGGCCTTGCAACCGAGTCCTCGGCGCGACCTCGATCGAGGTCACCGCGTTCGCCGACAGCGGCGAGGTCACGCGGGCAGTCCCGCCCGATCAGGCGCTCGACATCAGCGACTTCCCGGCCGACACCCTGCAGCTCGGGGTCGAGGTCGTGAAGGGTGGCGGCGTGGTCGGGGCGATCGGCAAGACCGCGCCCCTCGCGTTCGCCGGCCTCGCCGACGGCACGACGATCCCGATCATGATGGCGCCACCGAACGGCGTGTGCCCGGTCGGCGAGCTCGGTGAGGCGCGGCAGGCGCCGGTCGTGGCGCGTGCGGGAGCGGGCGCGCTGGTCGCCGGAGGCGCCGGCACGTTCGGGCCGCTCGCGACCGCAGAGTTCTACGATCCCGCCACGGCGAGCTTCGTGCCGGTCGAGGTTCCGCCGGCCCTGCAGGATGCGACGAGCGGGCTCGCCGGGATCGTGCTGACGACGTTGCCCGACGGGCGGGTCGCGCTCACCGGTGGCAGCCGTGGGCTACTCGCAGTGTTCGATCCGGACACCCGGGCCTTCGGCGCGACGTTCGCGCTGGCGCCGCAACGCGCGTTCCATGGCGCGGCGGTGATCGACGATACCCACCTGATCCTCGCCGGCGGTTGCGCGACGGTGACCGCGTGCGCGAGCTCGCCGCTGCGCTCGACCATCGTCTACGACCTCGAGGGCGATCCAGTCGGCGGGCCCAACCTGCCGAGCGACGCGATCCGGATCGGGGCGCAGCTGTTCGCCACCGGAAGCGGCTACGTGCTCGCCGGCGGGACCGGCACGGCAGGCGAGGGCGATCGGTTCACCAAGGATCAGCTCGCGGCGAGCAAGCTGGTCGGGCTCGGGGCCCAGGCGACGCTGCTCGACGGTGGCGCCGTGTTGACCGCCTTCGCGCGCGATTCAGATCCGCCGTCAGGCGCCGCCGCGATCGTGACCCCCGGCGGCGCCGTGGTCCCCGTCCGCATGGCCCCCGTGCTCGCCGGCGCGCGGCTCGTCACGCTCGAGGACGGCTCCGCGATCGCGTTCGGTGGCGATGCGAGGATCCTGCGCTACGTGCCGACGGGCGACGACTGGAGTCAGGCGGCACTCGACGGCGATCCAGCGTTGCCTGCGTTCACCGCACCGGCGCTGGTCCGGCTCGCCGACGGCAGCGTGCTCGTGCTCGGTGGCGAGGCGACGCCGTCGACCAAGGCGTGGGTGTACCGGCCGTCGCTGGTCGGGCCCGCCTCGGGCTCCGTGACGGTCGTCCCGGCGAGCGATACCAGCCTCGGGATCCTGACCGTGCCCGATCCGGCGACCGTCACCCGCGCGACGGAGTGGATCCTTATCGCACCGGACGACACGCTGTCCGCGCGCGCGCTCGCCGGCGGGCCCCGGATGCGGCGCGGCTCGGTCAAGGCGACCGTCACGGTGAGCGCCGGTGGGCTCGCGCTGATCGCGCAGCAGACCTCGCCCGAGAGCGCGCTCGTGGCCCGCCTGCAACCCGGGGAGCTCGCGCGGCTCGAGCGACCCGACGGAACCACGGCGTGCACTGGCACCGAGGTCGCATTCCCGGCCCTCGCGTTCATCGCCGCGCTCGAGGTCGGCGACGGCGTGCGCGTCACCATCGATGACGTCGAGGTCCTTGCGTGCGAGCACGTCGCCGCCGAGACCGGCGCGTGGGGGGTCGCCGCATCGGGCGCCGGTGCACGGGTCGCCGTGGCGACGGTCACCGTCGCGCGCTGATCGCGGTCGCGTGATACCGTGCCCGCGATGCTTCGGGCATGCGTCGCCGCGGTGGTGCTCGCGGTCGGCGTGAGTCCTGCCCATGCGTACGAGTTCTGGCTGCGCGCGACGACGATCGGCCAGGCCTACCAGCTGCGCAGCTACCGGCTGGTCGGTCCCGACGTGTTTCACGGTCGCCGTCGCTACACCAACACGCTGGCGCTACGGATCACGGACGTTGGCGACTTCGCCTCGAAGCGGCGGCAGAACCACCTGCCGGAGCGCGGGCTGCGGATCAGCTGGCAAAGCTATCTCCGGATCGATCACGACTTCGGCGACTACGCGAGCGGGCGCGAGTCGCTCGGCGGCTCGGTTCGGCGCGACGCACTCGACCTCGTGCCGGAGCTCGGCGAGTCGGTGGCGGGTCTGCAGCTGCTCTACGGCTACCTCGAGCTCGCGGGCATCGCGGACGATCGGGGCACGCTGCATGTCGGGCGCACGCTCGCCGACGAGGGCTGGGGCACCACGGCGATCGACGGGGCAGCGTTCGCTTCGAGCTGCCGCAACCCGTCGCGATCGTCGCGACCGCGGGCCTGCGGGTGCGCGCGTCCTCGCCCGCCGGGTTATCCGCGTACGAGCTCGATGGCACCGCGGGCGCCGGCTGTCGCGAATATGTCGAGGCCGCGGTGCCCGGCACCGGCGCGTGGCAGCTCGTCGACCGCAATCGCCGGATCGAGAGCTCACGGCTGTCGAGCGACTACGAGTACTGCCCGCAGCGCGAGGTCTGGCAGCCGACGGCGGGCATCACGCTCGCGACCTCGCGCCTGCGCCGGTTCGGTGCCGAGCTCGGCTACCGCCGCACGTGGGCGCGCACGGTCGGCCTGATCGGGTCCGAGGATCGGCTCGACTTCCCCGATCGCGGCTTGTACCCCGATGAATTCGATCAGGCACCGGACACCGGGATCAACGAGGAGCGGATCCACGCGCGTGTTCACGGCGAGCTCGCCGCGGGTGGCGTCGGCTTCCATCCGTACGCGAACGCGCGGTTCTCGATCCTGCACGCCGCGCTCGATCGCGTCGATACCGGCGTCCGCGTCGCACGTGGGGCGCACAGCCTCGAGCCCGCGGTCGAGTACTTCCTGCCGACGTTCGACGGCGACTCGATCTTCAACGTGTTCTCGATCGAGCCCACCACCGATCTGCGACTCGGCTACCACTACGACGGCGCGTTCCGCGCACGTGGCGCGGCGTGGGTGCGGCGCTACGAGCGCGCAGGTGCGGCAGGTCCGGCGCATGCGGGCGGCCTCGACGCGGGCGTCGAGCAGACCTTCGGGGCGTGGCGCGGCCGGCTCGACGCGCTGTGGGACGATGGGTACGGCGGGCGGCGCGTTGGTGGCAGCGGCGAGGCTGGTTGGCGCGCACGCGACACGCTGTGGCTGCGAGGTCGCCTGATCCTGCTCGGGATCGAACAGGAGGATCGCGAGGCCTACGTCAGCAGCTCCGCGGTGCTCAGCACGACGTGGAAGCTCGCCGATGCCGTGGCGCTGCACGCGATCGCCGAGCTCGATCGCGACGCGATCCGCGACACCGAGGGCCGCGCGATCGTCGTGCTCGACCTCGCGTTCATGCCGGAGCCCTGATGCGCGCCCGCTCGCTCCTTCTCGTCGTGATCGTGCTCCTGGCAGGCGTGTCGTTCGCCGACGACCGCGGTGCTCCGGGTGAGGACTGGTCGCCCGTGATCTACCCGGCGCAGCGGATGCCGCTGGTGTTCTCGCACGCGAAGCACGTGCAGCGCGGGGCGCCTTGCCGCGCGTGCCATGCCGACGCCACGACGTCGCGCTCGGCGGTCGACAACCTGCTGCCGACCGAGCTCGCGTGCCGGACCTGTCACCCGATCGATCGCGCGGAGCCCGAGAAGGTCGTCGCGGGTGCACCACCCGCGCAGTGCCGCGCGTGTCACGCCGGGTACACCCCGGGCGCGCCGGTCGAGCGCGTGTATCTCGAGCCGCCGCCGCTCAAGTTCTCGCACGCCGCCCACGCGAACCAGCCGTGCGCGAGCTGCCACGGCGATCTGAGCAAGGTCGAGCTCGCGACGCGCAAGCATCTGCCGACCATGGGCTCGTGCCTCACGTGCCACACCAAGGGCAGCGAGGAGCGGCGCTGCGGCGACTGTCACCTGACCAAGCTCGGCGGCCTGATGCAGACCGAGTTCGCGCACGGCACGCTGGTGCCGCGCCACACCGGGCTCGGCGACGCGCACGCTTTCGGCTTCGCGAACCAGCACCGCCAGGAGGCGAGTCAGCAGGGCGCGACGTGCACCGCGTGCCACGATCGTTCGACCTGCATCGCGTGTCACCAGGGCGTCATCAAGCCGGCCGAGTTCCACCCGGGCAACTACGTCGCGACCCACACCGTCGAGGCGCGGCGCGGCAAGCCCGACTGCTCGGCGTGTCATCGCGCGCAGTCGTTCTGCGTCGGCTGCCACGAGCGCTCCGGGATCGGGACGCGCGCGCCGACGGACTTCGCGACCGGCGATCCGGCGCGTGAGTTTCACCCCGCCGGCTGGGCATCACGCGTCGGCGGCGCCAACCGTCACGCTGGCGAGGCGCGGCGCAACATCACGTCCTGCGCGTCGTGCCACCGCGAGGATGATTGCCTGACCTGCCACAGCGCCGAGACGGCCTCGCTGCGCGCGTCACCGCATCCGCGCGGCTGGGGTGGGAGCGCGCGCTGTCGTGCGCTCGACCGCGGCAATCGCCGGATGTGCCTCAAGTGCCACGTCACGCGTGACGAGCTCGGCTGCGACTGGTCGGCGCGGTAGCGCGCGGGCCACGCGCGACTACGGGAACCGCAGCGAGAGCTCGGTCAGCAGCTGGGCGGACTCGTTGACCACGCGCTGCGAGATCGCGGCGTCGCGGCCGAGGTAGCCGAACGCGCGCAACGAGCGCTCGTTGGTGGTCGCCATGCCACCGGCGGTCGAGAGCGGGACCGCGGCATCGAACGTTCCCGCGATCGTCGTCGGGTCGACTCCGGCGACCGCGGCGCGGCGCGCGGTCAACAACGTCGAGACGTGGCAGCCGACGCACTGGACGGTGTCCGCGCCGTGCTGCGCGGGATCCTGGATCGCGGCGAGTGCCTCGAGGGCCTGATGCTGTTCGCCCGCAGTCGCCGCGGCGAACCGATCGCCGGCGAGCGCGAGCATGAAGCCCGCTGGCGTATCCGCGACCGGCGATGCGTTGTACGTGACCGCGCCACCGCCGAGGATGGCGCGCTGCTGGGCCACGTCGACGCCGGGAATTGCGAGGTCGACGAACGCGTCGCCGCGCCGCTCGACGCCGCGAAACGCCCAGATCACCGCCGCGGTCTTCGCATCCTGCGCGAACACGGTCAGTCGCACGAGCTGCGATGCGCGGGCGGAGGTCCGGACGAGCGCACCGAGGCGCGCCGCATAGCCGGGCGTGCCGGCGAGCAGCGGCGGGCTGATCGCCAGCGGCTGGTCGGGCGTGCGGGCAAGCGCGGCCAGCGCGCGGAGCTCGTCGACCACCTGCGCGAGATCATCGCGCGGGATCACGTACGAGACATGCAGCGCCACGTCGGCGGCCTGGAGCGGTGCGCCGGTGAGCGGCTGGAACACCAGGCGGAGCCGGCCGTCGTCGTCCGGGCACGGGCCGGGCGCGACGCGATCGCAGAGCTCGAACCGGATCCCGACGAGGTGAAACTGCTCGAGCGGCGCGACGATGTCACCGGGTCCGGTGACGATGCGATCGAACAGCGTGCGCGGCACGAGCTGGTCATCCAGTCGCAGCACGCGGGTGTCACCCGCATCCGGCAGCGGCACCAGCACCGAGACATCGTTCAATCCGAGCTGCGATTCCGCCGGACCGAGATCGCTGCACGCAGCGAGGAGGCAGATCGCGACGCGCACGCCCGGACGGTACCAGGAACGGCCGGCTCGGCGTCAGTAGTAGCAGCGTGACGTCAGCGCCTTGCCGGAGGTCGCCTTCGCGCGCCAGCGAGGATTTTGCTTGTAGCTCCAGGCGCCCGAGTCCTGCCCGCCGGTGAACCATCCGAAGATGCCCTCCGCGCCGCAGTACCAGTCGTTGTAGTTGCCCCAGTCGAAGATCACCAGGTCGCCGTTCTCGACGCCGTGCTGACCGGTCTCACCGATTCCCGAGATGTCGATGCACACCGCGCTCGCATGGCCATCGATGGAGCCATCGGTGTTGTCCGAGAACCAGGTGTTGATCCTCCACGTCCCGCCGTAGGTCCACACCCGCACACCGGGCATCGCGTCGTTGGGACGCGGGCCCGTCATCGCCGAACCGTGTGCGGTGATGCCTGTCAGGAAGCAGCGCCGCCTGTCGGTGATCGGTTCATCGTTGCCAGCGCCGCCGGCCGTCTTCGCGAGGAACCGCCGGTTCGTCGTGTTCATGACACACGAGATGTAGGCCCAGACCCCGGGGCCGTAACCGGCCTTTGTACGGACCTTCCACTTGTTGGTCGCGCTATCGACCTCCACGGAGACCAAGGCGTCGACGCGCGGATCATCCCACGAGGACGTCTGGCCCTTGAGCGAGCCCGAGATGCCGCGCAGATAGCACGTGTGGGTCGACGCATTCTCGGTGAGGTACGTGGTCCGATTTCCCGGGCCGCCTGTGAACACCGTGCTGCCAAACAAGGACGCCGGTTCCTCGGATCGATAGGTGATGATTTCTGGCGCGTTGGGGTCGCCAACCTCCTCGCTGAAACCAGGTTCGAGGATCTCTGGTTCTGCCGCGAGATCGACCGCCTCGTCCTCGGAGGTGACGCAGGCGCCCAGGGTTGCAAGTAGCGGGATGGTGAGAATGGTTTGGATGCGCATACCCGGTTAGTCGGGCGGCCTGCGGCGTGTGACACGAATAGTTGGTCACCCGTCGCGGGTCGACTGCTGCACGGTGCCGAGCCGGGTCGGCACGCTGAGGCTGCTGTTGCGATGCCCGAGCTCGATCGCCTCGGTGTCACCGACGGCGAGCGCCTCGTCGAGCAGCCAGCGCGAGATCGCGTGCGAGACCACGTACTCGTTGCGCGCGTTCCACAGCCACGCGGCCATGTTGCTTCCGGTCGAGAACGCGTGCGGGAACGCGAGCCGCCGCAGCTCGGCGCCGCCTCCGACCACCGCGTGCGCGTAGGCGTCGCGGAGCGCGACGAACTCTCGCCACTCGTCGATCGGCGCGCGCACCGTGCCGTCGTGCCGGCGCTGGGCCCACCGCGTGAACCCGGTCTCCAGGGCGTCGAGCCTGCCGTGACGAAGCCGTCGCGCGAGCTCGTTGCCGACTGCACCGGCCGAGGCGGGCGCCCCGAGCTGCGCGGCGTCGGCGGCCTTTGCGAGCTGATCGGTGACCGCGGAGGCGACCTCGCGGAGCGCGCGATCGACCGCGCCGAGCGGCGCGCCGAGCTCGAGTGCACGCCGTGCGAGCCACGCGTGGGTCGCGCCGTCGGCGAGCGCGGCATCCCACGCACGCACGGTCTCGGCGAGCCCGGTCTGGGAGGCACCGCGCGCGTCGAACGCGAGCTGCGCGGCGACCGCACGTGGCAGGGGCGCATCCTCGGCGACCACCTCGACCGCATCGGTCTCGGAGATCGCGGGCGGCGGTTCGGGAGTCGCGGGATCCTCCAGCAACGCGAACGTGACCCGGCGATGCGGCGCGAGCAGCCAGCGCGCGAGCAGCTCGGACCGGGTCGGGGCTCCCGATGCGGCGACCCGCCGCGCGACGCCCTCGAGCAAGTAGGTCAGCGGCGTGGCAGGCCAGCATGCCGCGGCGGCGTCGGCATGGAGCTCGACCCACGTGCCGCGCTCGGCGGCATCGACCGCGAGCCACTCGCCGGCGAGCTCGCGCACCGCGGGATGATCCTCGACCAGCAGGGCGACCGAGCGGAGCAGCTGCCGCGCGACTGCGGCGTCACCCTTGCCGGTCGCGACCAGGGCGGTCACCACGACCTCGGCATCGCCGAGCGGCACGCGGCCGTCGCGTCGCTTCGCGATCCAGGCCTCGGCGGTCGGCGTCGGCCGCCGCGTGTACGCCCACGCGGCGAGGCACAGGCCATACGCGATGGCGTCGTTGCCAGGCCGCGCCGACATGCCAGCCCAGTAGGCGGACCCGCCAGTCGCCGAAGCTCCGCGACGCCTCGGCGCCCGAACACGACGCTCCGGCGCCCGCAGCTGAGGAGCCCGCTCCCACGAGATAGCGCTATGCTGGCGGCATGAAGATCCCGGCCCAGCCGAAGGTGATCATCCGCAGCTGCCGCGACTACGACCCCGAGCGGATCCGCGCGATCATCCGCGAGGGCCTGCAGGAGCTCGGGCTGAGACCGTTCGGCCGCACCCTGGTCAAGCCGAACCTGGTCGCCGCCGGCCCGCTGTTCCCGTACGCGTACACCCGGCCGGAGTTTGGCGAAGGCGTGCTGCGCGCGCTGCGCGACGTCGGCAGCGGCTCGATGACCGAGCTCGCGGCCGGCGAGCGCTGCGGCATCACGGTGCCGACCCGCGTCGCATTTCGCGAGTCGGGCTGGGACGACATGTTGAAGGCGATCGACGTCAAGCGGTACTGCTTCGAGGAGACGCAGCAGGTCGAGATCCCGCTGTCGCACGAGGGTCGCCTGCGCGATTACCTGTTCACGCCGGAACCGGTCGCGCGCGCGGACTTCTTCGTCAACTGCCCCAAGTTCAAGGCGCACCCGTGGACCACGGTGACGTTCTCGCTCAAGGCGTACATCGGGATCCAGGACGACCGGCACCGGCTGATCGACCACGATCACAAGCTCAACGAGAAGATCGCGGACCTCCAGCACATCATCCAGCCGCAGTTCATCGCGATCGACGCGATCACCGCCGGCGAGGGTCGGATGCTGACGCCCACGCCATTTCCGCTTGGCCTCATCATCATGGGCAACAGCCAGGTCGCGTTCGATGCCGTGTGTTGCGACATCATCGGCATCGATCCCGCGACCGTCGATCACATCCGGCTCGCCGCCGCCCACGGGTTCGGCTCGACCGACGTCTCGAAGATCCAGATCACGGGTGACGTCACGCTGGACGAAGCCAAGGCGCGCGCGAAGGGCTTCAAGGTCGGACTGATCCGGGTCGAGAAGTACTTCGAGGGCACCAACATCACCGCGTATGCCGGCCCGCCGCCAGACTCCGAAGCGGGCGATTACTGCTGGGGCGGTTGTCCCGGTGCGATCGAAGAGGCGATCGAGATCCTGCGCGTGTTCGACAAGGAGACCGATCAGAAGATGCCGCGCCTGCACGTGGTGTTCGGCAAGTATCAGGGGGACATCGACGCGAAGCCTGGCGAGAAGGTCGTGTTCATCGGCGACTGCGCCGACTGGAAGGGCACGCTGCACGGCAAGCCGATCGCGATCGAGTCGCTCTACAAGGAACGCGCGACGCTCGATCACACCACCGCGGTCGCACAGGATATCTTCGTCAAGCTGGCCGCCGCGCGCGGCAAGCTGACCGGCGACGTGATCCGGCTCGAAGGCTGCCCGGTCTCGGTGGCCGAGCAGGTGCTCGCGCTGGTCTCGATCTCCGGCGTGAAGAATCCGTACTACGATCGGCAGAGCATGATGTCGTCGGCCGCGCGTACCTCGGCTGGAAAGCCCGGGTCACGCTCAACAAGCTCCAGCGCAAGCGCTACCAGCAACACGGGACGTTCCAGGAGCGTGGTCAGGCCGCGCCGGAGATCGCGTCGTGATCGGGCCGGGCTGCATGCCGTCGCGACCGCGGCCGATCGGGGCGGTGCTCGGCAGGCGCACCCTGCCCTACACGCGCAGGCGTACGCCGCGGCGCTGGGTCTGGCGCTATGATGGAGGCATGATCTTCGATCAACCTCCGAGCGAGCTGCCGATGGCGACGGCGTTGCCGCGCGCCTCGCGTGCACGCGTGGCCGTGATCGCCGGTGATCTCCAGCGCTGGTTGTCCGTGCGGTGGCAGTGGTTGCGGCCGCGGACCGTGCCGGTGATCGCCGCGTTCGTCGGCATGCTCGCCGTCATCGGCGCGGGTCGGTACCTGTCGCGACTCGCGCAGCAGCGATCCGTCGTCACGGTCAGCAATGACATCGAGTGGCGCGGCGAGCATCGCGTCGTGCACAGCGGCCTGATCGAGATCACGACCACGTCGCCGTCGCGATCGATCCTGCTGGTCGACGAAGCAAGCTGGACGATCTCGCACCCGCAGACGATCGAGCTCCTCCCGGTCACGTCACTGCGCTGATCGCTGCTAGCCTGGCGGCGTGACGATCCGCGACGTCCATCATCTCAACTGCGCCACCATGTGCCCGCTCGCGGGCTTTCTCACGGGGCAGTCCGGGCTGCGTGGCAAGATGGTCGCGCACTGCTTGCTGGTCGAGACCGAGCGCGACGGGCTCGTGCTGGTCGACACCGGGTTCGGGACCCGCGACGTCGCCGGCCTGACCCACCTGTCAGGCGCGTTCAAGCGGCTCGTCCGGCCGGCGCTCGACATCGGTGAGACCGCGCTCGCGCAGGTCGAGTCGCTCGGCTACGACCCGGACGACGTGCGCCACATCGTGGTCACTCACCTCGATCTCGACCACGCCGGTGGGCTCGGCGATTTCCCGCACGCCAAGGTCCACCTGCACGCGCGCGAGCACGCGGCCGCGATGGCGCGCAAGAACTTCAAGGAGCGCGAGCGCTACCTCGAGACCCACTGGGCGCACGGCCCGGCATGGGAGGTCTACACCGAGGACGGCGACACCTGGCGCGGCCTCCCCGCGGTGACCCGGTTGCGCGGGCTCGACGCGGACATCGGCCTCCTGCCGATGCACGGCCACACCCGCGGCCACTCGGCGGTGATCGTCAGGGCCGGCGACCGCTGGCTGGTCCATGCCGGGGACGCGTACTTCCACCATCGGACGGTCGGCGACGGCAAAACCCCGATCGGGTTCGCCGCGTTCGAGCGGATGACCCAGATGGACCCGGCGGCCCGACGGGCCTCGCTCGCCGCGCTGCGGCAACTCAAGGACAGCTACGCCGACGTCGACATGTTCTGCGCGCACGATCCGCTCGAGTACGAGCGGCTACGCGCGCGTAATTAGCTCCGAGCTATTTTCTGCACAGCTGTCCGCCCGTCGGCCGCCGCGCTGCAGAAATTGACCCGATAGCCCAGGCCGGATGGCCGAGGGGACAGCGGAGGTCACAAACGGCTGGCTGGCCCGCTGGCTGGCGACTGTTGTAGCCAAGTCACCAGAGTCGCCTGCGACCCCCACCTGGGAAACACGGACTTCGCTCCGAAAACCTCTGGCACGTCCACTGCACCACCTGGTGGTATGCGTTGCCGTCTGACGCTTGTCGCCGGAGCAGTGGTCATCCTGAACCTGCTCGATGCCATCTTCACGCTCTGCTACACGCACAGCGGGGTGGCGAGCGAGTCCAACCCGATGATGCAGGTCGCGCTGGCCGCCCACCCGGTGCTGTTCGTGCTCGCGAAGATCTCGCTGGTGTCGCTCGGCGTGCTGCTCCTGTGGCGCATGCGTCATGTGCGCGCGGCCGCTTTCGGCCTGATTGGCACCACGGCGGCCTACTCGCTGTTGTTGCTGTATCACCTGAGCGCAGTGCCCCATCTGATCTAGCGTGGCGTTCGCGCTGATCCCGTTCGCGGAGCTCGGCCCCCCGCGCGCCAGTGGAGCGGGTCGCACCCCGGAGGTCTACCGCGATCGTGATCGCGTCGTGGTGGCCAGCGAGTTTCAGCGGCTCTATTGGACCGGGCGTGCGCTCTACGGTGGCCATCGGCCGCGTCACCGGGTGGCCGTGTACATCGCCGACGCGCTGCCGCCGGTCGCGTACTTCGACCTGGCTCGCTACGCCATCCTCGATGTCGCGTTCCATCCGTCCGAACCCGTCCTCGCGATCGGCACCGGCTCGTACGACGGCGGCTACTCGTTCGAGGGCGAGCTGTGGTGGTGGAACTGGGTGACGGGTGAGCACCGCAGCTTGCTCGGCGCGCCGCGCATGGTCGAGCGCTGCCGGTTCGACGGTGATCAGATCTCGATCGTCCTGCTGCCGCCGAACGACGACGAGTACGACCCGGGCTCCCGGTTCACGGCGGTGATCGATCCGCGGCGCGAGCACACGACGGACGGGGATGACCGCGAGCTGCTCGACCTGCCGCCCGTCGATCCCGACACGCTCGGCTTCTCGGACCGCCTGGCGCAGCGCACGCCGGAGGTTCGCGCTGCCGAGCTCGCGCGCCTGGGCCTCGAACCACGCGCGCCGATCTGGGACCTCGCGGTGCTCGACGACGGCCGGCTCGTCGCGGCGTTCGACGACGGCGCGGTCGAGGTGTTCCGCGCGACCGGCGAGCGCGTGGCGCGCCACCAGCTCCCGGCAGAGCCGTCCAGCTGCTGCGGCTACCGGATCAGTTGCTGGTCAACGTGACGAGCTACCAGCGTAGCGACACCTCGACGCTCTACGTGCTCCGCGATCACGGGCTCGTCCCGTGGAGGCAGTTCGAGACCGGCCGGATGTGCTCGGTGGATCGCCACGGCCGCGTGCTGGCTCGCTCGACGGGAGACGGTGCCCCTGACGAGGTGCTCGCACCAGACGGGCGCGTGCTCCTCGAGGCGAGGCTCGGACACTACGACTGCTTCAACCACTCGCTGCGAATCGACCATGCCGAGGACCTGTACTTCCTGCAAGGCCGCCCGAGTGATCAGCACCAGCACAAGCACGTGTACCGGATCGATCAGCACCAGCTGCTGCACGAGGTCTGCGCATGGGACGGCACGCACGAGCATCTGATGTGCGGATCGGCCGTGCTCGCGGACGGCGATCTCGTGCGGTGCGTTCGCGTCTATGACCCGAGCGCAAATCGCGGCCTGTACCGGATCGAACGCATGTCGCTCGCCGGTGAAGTGGCCTGGAGGATCAAGCTGCGCGCGGAAGCGACCGCGATCGTCGAGTGGCCTGCCGCTGGCGCGATCGTGTTCACGCTGGTCGACGCGACCCTCGGCATCGTCGACATCGAGACCGGCGAGCCGCATCAACTGGGTGTGTTCATGCTCGATCGACTGCCCACGGTCGTCACCGCGCTCGCCGTCCACGACGAGACGTTGATCATGGGCACGGTCGACGGTCGCGCCCTGATGTACGCCATGCGCTAACCGCGCATCTGGTGAATCATCGTCGGTGGTGGCCCTGTCGTTTGTGATGCGACAAACCGCGGGCCTGTCCCACTGATCCGCATGACAACGAGAAATTGGCTTCGCTGTGTCCTGGTAACGATGGTCGCGACCGCCTGTGGCGGCGACGGTGGCGGCGACGGTGACGGCGATGGCACCCCCGATGCGCCGGCGGGGAGCTGCGGCAACGGGACATGCGAGGTCAGCGAGACCGCCACCTCGTGTAGCGCCGATTGTTCGGTCGCCGATTGTGGAAATGGGACGTGCGGCCTCGACGAGTCGTCGACCAGCTGCCCGCAGGACTGCGAGGCCGAGTGCGGCAATGGCGTGTGCGAGGCCGGCGAGACGACCTCGTCGTGCGCCGAGGACTGCGCGACGGCGAGCTGCACCGCGGATCCGCTGTCATGCACGGGCGAGACGGTCTGCATCGCCGGCACGTGCGAGAACGCGTTCGGCCGGAACTACCGGATCAAGGTCGTCTCCGCGGTGTTCACGGAGAAGAAGGGCAACGGCGACGCCTGGGACGTCGGCGGCGGGCTGCCCGATGGCAAGGTCACGGTGACGGTCAACGGCACGGCGGTCACCACGCCGGTGGTCAACGACACGCTGACCCCGACCTGGAACTTCCTGACCGGGCCGACCCTGATCCCGGGCGGCACCAACCTCAAGATCGAAGTGCTCGACGACGACGTCGCCGCCGACGATCTCGGCTGGGTGTGCATCAACAACCCGCTGACCGCGGATCTGATCCGCGCGGGCGCACGGTGCTCCGGGACCGGGCCGCTGGCGACCGCGCGGGTCGATCTCCAGTTCGCGCCGATCTGAACTAGCGCTTCGCCGGTGGCGCGGCGGCAGTGACGTCGGGGAGTGCCAGCTCGGCCAGCAGATCCTGGAACTGGACGCGCGCGAGCATGATCTTCTCTTCCTGATCGACGACCGCGATCGTCGTCTTCTGCACGCGGTTCGAAATGTCGCGCATCTTGGACTTCAGGTGACCCATCAGGTCGTTGCCGGTCTTGACCGCCTGGAGCGTCACGATCTGCGCGTGCAGCTCGTCCATCCGTTCCTTGTAGTCGCGCAACCGGCGCCGGAGCGACTCCTGCTCGGTCGTGTAATCGACGAGCGCCTTGTGGACCCCGAGCAGCTTCTTCAGCTGGTCCTCGAGTGCGGGCGTGCCACCGGGCGCGTCGACGTAGACCTTCATCATGTCGAGCGTGACCTCGGCATTGAGGTCGAGCGTGCGCTCGATCGGCGTGGCCTCGGAGATCTCGACCTTCTTGACCTCATTCGGCGCGAGATGGACCTCGAACAGGTGCGCGTCCCCGACCCGTTCGTGCCTGGGCGGGGCCTCGACGATCGTCCAGCCCTTGTGGACCGTGTGGCGGATGAACACCTTCGCCGGCTGGCGCAGGCGGTTCGTGATCGTCAGCTTCTGGTGCCGGATGTGCTGGACCTGAGCGGTCAGGATCCCGCGCTGCAGCGAGACCAGGCGCGAGATCTTGTGGTCGTCGCTGTCGTCGCGCTCGACCACGATCTGGCGGTCGAGCGCGTACGGGACGACGGCAGATGCGCGCGGAGGAATCGGCTCCGTCAGGCCCTCGCCGTTGAACCGCTCGTCACCGTAGACCGTGACCGGCCCGGTCTCGAGCGTCGAGTCGGTCGGGTTGCGGAACCGCACCGCGCGAAACGCGAAGTTGCTGTTGCCGCGCACGCTCTCGGCGTCGTACAGGTACACGACCTCGCCCTCGGTCGTCTTCCTGACCAGCGACACCATGGCCGATGCGCCGCGCTCGACCGTCATCGGGGTCGCGCTCGCGAAGTGGCTCTCGCCGACCGGCGAGGCGTGGATGTCGACCGACGGATCGGCGCCTTGCGGTCCCTGCTTCTCGGGGCTCGGTGCCTCCGAGACCAGGCGCACGCGCTCGGTTGCGCCCGCCTCGACGCGGGCAACCAGGCGGATCCGCGCGGGCGGCACGCCCTGATCGATCAGCTGGTTGCGGACGATGTTGGCGCGGTCATTCGCGCGCCGGTTGGCATCCCCGCCGCGATTCGGATCGGCGTAGCCCTCGATCACGATGGTCTGGTTCGAGTTGACCAGCTGATCGGTCATGTTCTTCATCTTCGCGTCCCCACCGGCGACCCGCGCGTCGAGACCGGGATCGCGGGCAGTCTGGCTCGGGGCCGGTGGCTGGCGTGGCGGCTCGCGCTTCGGCTTCTTCGAGTCACGCGATCCGCGACTGCTCGAGGCCACCGCGATCTCGTCCTGGTCCTCGGTCGTCTTCGCGACGCGCGCCGCGGTCTTGTCCTGCGGGTGACCCTCGGGGCGCCGGATCTCGGCATCGTCGAGCTCGAGCGCGACCTGTTGACCGGTGCTCGCCGTGCCGCCGTAGGGCGACACCCCGGTGGGCGGCGCGACCGCGAACTTCTCCTCGGCGGCGAGCGTCTCGCGCTGCACCGTGCGCACGCTCCACAGGTCGTACTTGAACGACAGTGCAGAGCTCGACCCGACGCCGACCAGCACGCCCTTCCAGTCCTCGCCCGAGGTGTTGTCGACGACGGCCCAGCCTTCGAGCATGACCTTGCCAGTCGCGCCGACGACGACGCGATAGCTCGGCTTCCACGCCGGCGCCTCGGTGACGTAGGTCAGCACGACGTCGGCCTTGGCCTTGCTGGGCAGCTGCAGCTTCATGATCAGGTACGGGCCATCGCCTGCCTGCTGGCGCGGGATCGAGACCGGAAGCGGTTGCTTCGAGATCGCGTCGACGACGGTGAGGGACTTCAGGAAGTCGTCGACCCGATCGCGAGGCACGCTGACGGTGAGCGTCCCGCCGGTGACCGTCGCGCGGCGCTCGTAGTAGGCGACCCCGTTGCGATAGACGACCACGCGCCCCAGCGCGACCTCGTCGACGTTGACGAAGCTCGCGTGCTTCGGACCACACCCCGCGAGCGCACAAGCGAACAGAAAACCAGCAAGCAGCTTCTTCATGGAACCCCCAGCGTTTCCCGGCCAAACGCACGTAGGGGGAGCCCGGGTCTAACGAGGCGTGCGCTTTCTCGCCTCGAGCTCCTCGAGACTCTTCGGCCAGTCCTGCTTGAGCAGGCGCGAGAGCGAGCGATCGGCGAGCAACCGGCCCTCGGTCTGACAGGTCACGCAGTAGTTAGCCTCGTTGTCGGCGTACACGATCCGCTGGACCGGCGTGCCGCACACCGGGCATGGCTGCCCGTACTTGCCGTGAACCGCCATCTCGGGGCGGAACGCAGTGACCTTGTCCGGGAACCCGAGGCCGACCTCGTCGCGCAGGAGCTGGGTCCAGCGCTCGAGCGTGTCGATGCACGCGCGGTGCAGCGTCGCGATCTCGGCGTCGGTCATCGACGCGGTCATCCGGAACGGCGACAGCTTGGCCGCGTGCAGGATCTCGTCGGAGTACGCGTTGCCGATGCCATCGAACAGCGTCGGATCGGTGAGCGACCGCTTGATCGTGTGGCGTTCGGAGCGCAGCCGCTCGGCGAAGGCCTGCGTGTCCGAGCCGAGCACGTCGAGCCCACCGCGGTCAAACTCGGCGAGGTTGTCGCTCCCAGCGACGAAGTGCAGCGACGCACGCTTTTTCGGCGAGGCCTCGGTGAACACCAGCGTGCCGTGTGCGAAGCCAAACGTCGCGAGCCCGATCTTGCCCGGCGGCTTGGCCCCGGGCTCCTTCCAGCGCAGCCGGCCCGCGATCATCAGGTGGATGACGATGAAGCGGTCGCCATCGACCCCGATCAGGATCCGCTTGCCGAGCCGGTCGACGCTGATGACCTCGGCGCCTTCGAGCTCGCGCGCGGCCGGCGACACCGTGCGCAGCACGAACGGGCTCGCGATCTTGATCGACTCGATCCGCTTACCGATCGTCAGTGCGCGCAGGCGCTCGACGTAGACGGTGACGTCGGGCAACTCCGGCACGTCCGCAAGATACCGCGAGTCTCGTGCTCGTCACTTCTTCTTCGAGGCCGCCTTCTTCTTTGGCGCGGCCTCGGCGACCGCGGCAGCGGCGATCGCAGGCTTGCGATCTTCGCCCCCGGAAGCGGCCATGCCGAGCGAGGCCTTCAGGGCCTCCATCAGGTCGATGACCTTGCCGGCGGGGGCCTCGGGCTGGACCGTGATCTCTTGACCTTCGACCTTCTTCTGGATCAGGTCGACCATGCGGAGCTGGACCTCGTCCTTGTACTTCTCGGGCGCGAACGTCTCGTGCGC
>JBBJLY010000298.1:0-9342 GCA_037720695.1 Kofleriaceae bacterium
GGCTCGAGAATTCGCGCACGCCGACCGCCGTCCGTGCCGCGCCGCCCGAGCCGGTACGCGCGCCCCACTCGCCGTACGTGCTACCGGCGAATCCCTTGTCCGGTCTCAGCGACCACGCGCTGATCGGGTTCGTCGACTGCACGCTCTACGAGGATTCGGCCGTGCCCGAGCCAGCCCCGGTCACGCCGTCGGTGATGAACCGCGTGTTCCACGAGCTCGGCGAGGTCGACCTGTGTCCCGAGGCGACGCCCGTTGCCGAAGCCGCCGCGCCCATCGCGCTGCCGCTCGTGGCCGACCGATCGGCACCGATCGTTGCACCGATCCCGTTCGCGACCGTTGCACCTGCATCCGAGGCGACCGCGTTGCTTCCGACCTATCCGGCCCGGCTACCGTGGCGCTCGATCGGGACGATCACGGGCGTCGCGGTCGTCGCGCTCGGCACCGCGTTCCTGCTGCTGTTCCAGACCACTCCCTGGTGAGAACGTGCGCGCCTGACGGCCAACCGGATCACTCCTCGATCAGGCCAAGCTGGACGTAGAGCGGGCGCGTGATCGCCCGCAGCTTCGGCAACGCGCGCTGAAACACGAGCGCGCTGATCATGCAGGCGCCGCCCGCAACCGCAAACGTGTGGATCGCGCCGATGCGACTCGCGAGCGAGCCCTGGAGGAACGCGCCGATCGGCAGACCACCGGAGAACGCCATCGCGTACAGGCTCAGCACGCGGCCGAGCTTGTCGTGCTCGACGACCGTCTGGATGATCGTGTTGGTCGACGCGAGCTGGACCATCAGGCTCAGCCCGATGACGAACAGGATCGGCGCCGCGATCACACCGACGATGCGAGCTCGAGCAACACGAGGCCGAGGCCGAGGCCGAACGCACACTGCCCGATCACGCGCCCGAGCCCGACGATCGTCGTGCGCGAGGCCAGGTAGAGCGCACCGGTCAGCGCACCGAGCCCGGCCGCGCTCATCAGGATGCCGAGCGTATAAGGGCCGCCGGACAGCTCCTCGGCCGCGACGACCGGCAACAGCGCGCCGTACGCGCCGCCGAGCACGCTCGACAGCGCCATCAGCACGAGCACGGATCGCACGATCGGCACGCCCGCCGCGTAGCGCAACCCCGCCCGGAGCTCCGCGAGCACGCTGGCGTCGCGCACGCGCAACACCTGCCTGGGGACGCGCATCGCGAGCAGCGAGCCGATCACCGCGAGGTAGCTCGCGGCGTCGAGCGCGAAACACCAGCCCTCGCCAACGGTCGCGACCAGCACGGCCGCGATCGCAGGACCGACCAGCTTCGCCAGGTTCACGAGCGACGAGTTGAGCGCGATCGCGTTCGGCAGGTCCGCTGGATCCTCGATCATCTGGCGCACGAACGACTGGCGCGCCGGCATGTCGAACGCATTGATCACACCCTGCAGCGCGCCGAGTGCCATCAGCAGCCACACCGTCATCGTGCCGGTCAGCGCGAGCGCGGCGAGCGCGGCCGACTGCACCATCGCGGCGACCTGGGTCAACACGATCACGCGGTGTCGGTCCCAGCGATCGACGAGCACGCCGGCGATCGGTGCGATCACCGTGGTCGGCGCGTGGCCGCAGAACGCGACCAGCCCGAGGACGAAGGCCGAGCCGGTGAGCCGGTACGCCATCCAGCTGGTCGCGAACCGCGTGATCCAGGTCCCGATCAACGACAGGCTCTGTCCCGCGACGAACAGCCGATAGTTGCGATGCCGCAGCGCGCGACCGAGCCGACCTACACGCGCTCGCATGCTCGAGCGTAGCCGGGCTTCCCCGCGCTGGCTATCGAGCTGCCGTCACGCTGACCTGGCGTTTCATCCGCGACTACCGGCACGCCTGCTCGGGAGCCCAGTACGAATCTGCCGTGGGCGGCGGCGACACCGGCACCGCGCGAAGGTCACTGCGGCAGACCCGGAAGTTCGTGCGGGTCCCGGTGTCCGCGAGGATCGCATCGACGTCGAACACCGGGATGTACGCACGCGTGCCGACGATCACCCAGTCGTCGACAAGCTGCGTTGTGCGCGGCCCGACCCACAAAAGCGTCCCGGTCGCGACCTCCCAGGTGGCGTAGGCGGCGAGCTCGCCCTCGGTGATCGAATACTTGAGGGTGGCGCGTGTGCGATCTGGCGACATCACGAGCTCGTCGATCGCGTGATGAAACGGCAGCGATGCGACCGCGAGTGTGCGGCGCTCCGGCTTGCCACCGAATGGCATCCGCACCAGCCGGGGCTGGCGGATCCCCTCGATCCACCACACCTCGTCGTCCGTGATCGCGAGCGCCTGGGTGTCATTCGGGATCGCGAGGCGCTGGCCATCGGCGAGTCGCCACACGACGCTGGTCGGTGACGCGCGCAGCACGAGGTGCTCGCCGGCGAGCTCGAGATCACGGCTGCTGACCACCGTCGGATCGCGGCTCCCTCGCTGCAGCGTGACCTGGTTGCCGCCCGGCGCGATCACGACGTGCTTGCCGTCCCGCACGACCAGCACGCGACCGGAATCATCCGGCGGCGCCGGTGGCGTCATCGCGTCGAGGCCGGGGACCAGGTGGCGCGCGGTCACCACACCGTCGCGCACGCGCTCGACCACCTCGGTGCCGACGACACGCACCCCGAACGTCGACCGTGGATCGGTCGCGAGATCGGCAGGCCGGGTGCGGATCGGCAGCGCGGGGTCGACCGGCACGAGGTACGGCTCGCGATCGGTTTCGAGCTGCGCGACGTCGAGCGCGGCCCACTGCGGCTCGTCGCGGAGCGCACGCTCGATCGGCACGGTCCAGCGGCGCTTCGCGGCACCTGCGACGTCGGCGATCACGACATCACCACCGTGCGCGTCGAGCGAGACCAGGTGCGTACCGGCAGGCGACGCCGCCGACTTACCGGTCGTTGGAAGCGGCGTCCGCGTGCCATCGCGCGCGATCCGGAACGCATCGTGGCGCCCGGAGATCACGATGCCTCCGCGGCCGTCGGCACTCGCGACCGACTCGAGCTCGACCGCGGCGGCCCGCTCGTGCGCGCCGGTCGCCGTGAGGCCCCACACGAGACAGGTCGGCGTCTCGGCGGCGCGCAGGGGACGGACCTGGCGCTCCGGCAGCTCCGAGATCGTGGACTTGAGGTAGCCCTCCTTCGGCGCGTACTCGATCCCCGCGGGTAGCTCTTGCTCGTCGATCAGCAGGCGCGCCCCGCCCTCGAGCACGGTCGTCGCGTGCTGCTCCTCGCCGACCCGCGGCAGACAGCGATCGTTGGGCTGGGAAGGCACGAGCTCATCGGTCATCGCGATCCGCGCGGTCTCGCCGTGCAGCGCGAGCACGCCCCAGCTCGCCGTCGCGTACGTCGCGAACAGGCCATCGGGGACCAGGCGCGCGGGCGGCGCGAGGATGCCGGTTGCATCGACCTTGACCGTGACCGCGCCCATCCGTAGTCGCACGCCGTTGGTCATCCGTGGCCGCCCGCTGCGGGTCCCGGCGGGCGGCCGGATCGGGGTCCACGTCAGATCGGACCGCACGTCGTCGAGCATCGGATCGTCGTCGTGCGCCGGGAAGGTGCCGCGCCCGCGCGCGAGCCCGCGCGTGATGTCCCACAGGTGCACGTCGTTACCGATGCCGAGTAGCTGATCGGGAGACGCGAAGTGGAGGACGCCGAGGCGCTCGCCGCTGATGATCGGCGGAAGCGCGGCGCCGCTCGCGCGGGCGAGCTGGATCCGGTCGGGACACGCGATCGCGAACACCGTCCCGCCGGGCGCGAGCGCCATCGGCCCGCCACACGAGGTGGGGAGCTCGCCGTAGCGCGCGCCACGTGCGTCGAACAGCTCGATCCGGTCGGGCGGACCCGGCCGGCGGATCGCGATCGCCGTGTCGTCGGGTGAGAACGCGAGGGTCCCGGCGACCAGCTCGCTGCTCCACGTCGCGAGCGTGCGGCGGGTGGCGAGCTCCTGCAGCGTGAGCACGGTGTCGGGCTTGAGCTTGATCGTGAGGTTGCCGAGAATGAACGTGCCGCAGCCGTCGCCCGGCTTCGCGCACGACGCGATCACGGCGTAACGGCCGGTCGGCGAGATCGCGACGACGGCACCGAACGATGCCGCTGGAGAAGTCGCGACGATCGGCACGCGGGCGAGCTCCTTGCCGGTCACCGCATCCCACTGCGCCAGCGTCATCGTGCCGCGCGCACCTGCCGCCTCGGTCGCGATGAAGCGCGTGCCGTCCGCCGAGCGATAGGCGACGCCGACCTCGGTGCCGAGCGCCATCGCAAGTCGCTGGTGAGCTTTCCAGTGCAGGCCCGAGTCGACCGCGAGCTGGCGCGATGCCGCACCGGCCTCGGGGCGCGCGAGCACGCGCAGCACGGCCATCTCTTCGGCGCTGTGACCCGTGCTCGCGTACTGCCGCGCGCGTGACACCAGCGACTGCGTGATCGCCGAGTCGCGCTCGCGCTCCGCCTCCTGCTTCGCTGCGACCGCGCGACTCGCCTGCGCCTGGGCGTTGCCGCGCTCGTCCATGATCTGCTTGACGCTCCACGCGCCGTAACCGACGAGGATCGCCACCGCGATCGCGCCGACGACCACCATGCCGCGATGCTTGCGCAGCCAGCGCTGCACCCGCTCGCCCCGCGTGTAGCGATGCGCGCCGACCAGCTGCCCGGTCTGGAACTTGTGGAGATCGTCGCTGAGCTCCCGCGCCGTCGGGTACCGCGCGTCGCGCTCGCGCGCCATCGCCTTGCCGACGATCGCCGCCAGATCGGCGGGCACGCGGGGCTCGCGTTCGGCCAGCGGCACGACACTCCCCGTGATCACCCGCGCGAGTAACGCCTCCACCGTCTTGCCGTCGTGCGGAGGCGCCCCGGCAAGCACGTGATACAGCATCGCCCCAAGTGCGTAGACGTCGGCTCGCTCGTCGACGTCTTCGCCGACCGCCTGCTCGGGCGGCATGTACGCCGGCGTGCCGAGCACCGCGCCATCCATGGTCTCGGAGGAGCTGGTGACCGATCGATACGGCCCCGCGGAGTCGGCCTCGACGACATTCAGATCCTTTGCCAGGCCCCAATCGATGACGACGGTCTCGGCGAAGTCACCGACCAGCACGTTCTGCGGCTTGAGATCACGATGAATGATCCGCTCGCTGTGCGCGTACGCCATCGCATCGACCACCGCGATCACGGCACCGAGCAGCGCGAGCCGCTGATGAAACGAGGTCGTCGCGGCGAGGACGTCGGCCAGCGACTCTCCGCTGACCAGCTTCATCGCGTAGAACGGGCTGCGGTCGCGGGACTCGCCGACATCGTAGACCGGCACGATCGCGGGATGCTGCAGCCGCGCGGTGATCATCGCCTCGCGCAGGAACCGGCGCTGCGAATCCGCGGTGGGCGCGAGCAGCTCCTTGACCGCGACCTGGCGATCGAGGTGGAGGTCGCGCGCTCGCAGCACCCGCCCGAGCCCACCGCGTCCGACCTCGCCAATCATCTTGTAGCGGTGCGCGACCTCGGGATCCTTGACTGCTTCGACGGGCTCGGCCGGCGCGTGTCCGGCGAGCGTGACCGGCACGATCGGACGCACGCTGCTCGGTTGTGGGGGGGACAGGGTCTCGGCGTGGGCCGCGCGGGCCGCAAGCGTCTCGTCGGTCTCGACTGGACCCTTGCCACCACTCACGCTCGCCAGGATATGTCACAGGGACAGTCACATGAGTCACGTGGCACCGCTGCTTCACTAAGTCCGCGGGACCGTTTGGAGATCCGTTGGTGCACGAGCTGCACGAGCCAGCTCCGCACTCAAACAAGGAGCTACCGTCTTGCGCACCACCTACCTGTCCCTGTTCGCGATCCTGTCCACCACCGCCTGCGTCGAAGATTCGCTGATCGACGACGCGCCCGAATCCGAGCTCGTCGTCCAGTCGATCAACGGTTCCAACTCCTCGCTGATCGCCGGCATCGTGCGGGTCCGCCGCGCGAACGACGCCGCGGTCCACACCGGCATCATGATCGGCAACGTCTCGACCAGCTCTCTCATCCTCACCAGCGAGCGCTGGGCGAGCTGGGAGAGTCCCGGCTCGGTCACCGTCGGCGTCCCCGTGGCGGGCGGCGGTATCACCCAGCGCCCGGCGGTGTTCGTGAACAACACCGCGTTCTTCCCGGGCGCCGTGCTGCAGATCGGTGCGGTGGCGAGCAACCAGTTCTCGACCGACGCGCTCGCACCGGCGCAGCTGGTCAACACGTTCGCGCGCTGTTACCAGTACGTCTCCGACACCCAGCTCCAGTACGTCGACGTCCGGATCGCCAGCGCGAACGGCGACGACCTCGCGTTCACCTATCCGTGGGGCGGCACCCTGGCCGATGGCGATGCCGGCGCACCGTGCATCCGCGATGGTTCGTACTTCGTTGGCTTCGTCACCGCGGCCAACGCGGCGGGTGGCACGCTCCAGCACGCAGGCAGCATGGCGCCGTGGCTCGACGGCATGCGCAACCTCGCGGGTGTTCGCGATGACTCGCGCAGCGCGATGCTCGCGATCCACACCCGGCCCAACGCGACCGCGCGGATGTGCCTCGATGTGCCGTGGGGGAGCCCGTTCTCGCAGACCGCGGTCAACCAGTTCGCGTGCCACAACGGGCCTGCACAGCGGTGGTGGTTCGACTACCGGGTCGATAGCGTCTATCCGCGGCTGGTCAATGATTCGAGCGGGCTCTGCCTCGATGTCGCCGGCGCCTCGACGGCGTCAGGTGCCGACTTCCAGGTCTATCCCTGCCACAGCGGGCTGAATCAGCGACTCGACATGACGCTGTGGGCCGACAACAGCATCAAGCTGCGCCCCCGCAGTGCGCTGCTCAACTGCATCTCCGTCCAGGGCGGACCGTCGACCTCGTCGCTCCGCGTCGAGCAACGCACGTGCGCGGCGGCCCCGGGCGCGACCTCGGATCAACGCTGGTTCTTCCACTACAACCCACCGTACACGCCCTGATCAACCGCAGCCGTGGGCCTCGATCCAGCGGTAGATCTGGCGGCGGTCGCGACCGAACTTGCGGGCGAGTGCGCTGACGTTCCCGGCGAGCTCGCCGAATGCGGCGACGAACGTGGCGCGATCCGGAATCATTGGCGCCGCGTGCATCGACTTGCGAACGACCGGCTTGGCCAGCCAGCCTGGTAGCTCCGCGCGACCGATCGTCGTTGCCTGCGCGTCGACGAGTGCGTGCACGAGCCGCTCGAGACCGCGCAGGTTGTCGGGCCACGACGCGAGCAGGATCGCCTCGACCGCGTCGGGCGTGAGTGCCGGAAGGGACTGCCTCCGCCCGCGTGCCGCCCCCCACGCCGTGTGGAGTCGCACGAGCCAGCCCACCAGATCGACGCGGCGATCGCGGAGCGCGGGGGCCTCCAGCTCCCACATCGCGAGCCGCGCATAGAGGTCGCGGCGAAACCCGCCCTGCTCGACGGCCTCCGCGAGGTCGCGATTGGTCGCCGCGATCACCCGGACGTCAACGTGAACCGCGCGTGTCGCGCCGACCGCCAACACTTCGTGGTCCTGCAGCACGCGCAGCAGCTTTGGCTGGAGGTCCGGCGCCAGCTCGCCGATCTCGTCGAGAAACAGCGTCCCGCGATCGGCCGCCTCGAACAGGCCGTCCGAGCTCGTCGTCGCGCCGGTGAACGCACCACGCACGTGTCCGAACAGCTGACTCTCGACGAGCTGCGGCGACAGCGCGGCGCAGTTGAGCGAGACCAGGGCGCCGGACCGCTTGCTCTGGCGATGCAGCTCGCGCGCAATCCACTCCTTGCCGGTGCCGGTCTCGCCAAGCACGAGCACCGGCGAACGATCCGGCGCCGCACGCGCGAGCCGCCCGCGTAGCTCGTGCGCGCGATCTGACTGACCCGGCACGGCCTCGGTCACCGCCACCTGGTTCGTACCGACGAGCTCGTAGATGAGGAACACCTCGCCGAGCTGGACGACATCGTTGTCTTCGAGCACGACCCCGCGCTCGCCGAGCTTGTCGCCCTCGACGCGCGACCCATTGTGGCTTCCAAGATCGGTGATGACATGGCCCGTCCCGCGCGCCCAGCGCAGCGCGACGTGCCGTCGCGAAACCGTGCGATGACGCAACGGCCGCACCGTGCCTTCGCGACCGATCTCGACCGGGTCCGCGGCGAGCTGGATCTCCCACGCCAGCTCGAGCGGGTACACCACGACCAGTCGCGCCCTGATCACTGGCTCACCGGGATCCGTGTCCGCCATCGAATCCGTACGATCGAGATCGCTCATCGCCGTCCCTTGCACGCCCGCACCCGCAGCGCCTCGCTATCGCGCAGCCAGCTCGGATCCTCGGCGGTCCGATACGCATCACGCGCGCGCGTCACCAGCTCACATGCGCGCGCGGGATCGCGGCGGGTCTCGACGAGCGCGGAGGCCAGCGCCGACTGCGCATGCGCCAGATCGACCGCCGCGGTCTTCGCCGCGATGTGGATCCGCACCGCCTCCTCGAGCACCGGCACGGCATCCGGACCGTGTCCCAGATGTACGTAGGCCTCGCCGAGGCTGGCGAGGGCACGAGCGAGGTTGGGATGCGCGGGCGGCAGCGCGGCGCGAAACACAGTGACGGCGCGCTCGAGTACGCGCGCTGCGTCCGCCCACTTGCCTTGCCCCGCCGCATAGCTCCCGAGGTTGTTGAGCGACTCGGCCACCTTGACGTGCGTCGGTCCCATCGCGCGCTCGAGGAGCGCCAGCGCATCGTGCTCGAGCTCGTAGGCACCCGCGGGATCGCCTCGGCCCTCGAACACCGCCGCCAGGTTGGTCAACGACTGAGCGACCTCGGGGTGTTCCGGTCCCAGCACGCGCCGCTTGATGTCGAGCGAACGACGATGCAGTGCCTCCGCCTCGTCGAACTTGCGCTGGACCCGCCGGACCGCGCCGAGGTTGGACAGCGTGCTCGCCACGAGCGGATGGTCGGGACCGAGCGCCGCCTCGCGCAGCTTCAGGGCGAGCGCGAGCTCCTGCCCCGCCAGCTCCTGGCGGCCGAGCTGGAAGTAGGTCGCGCCGAGGTTGTTGTGCACGAGGCCCTCGAGCGCGGGTGTGCGACTGCGGATCGCCTGCGCTGTGGCGGCCGTCCCCGCCTCGATCGCGCGCTCTCCCTCCCCCAGCGCACCGAGCACGAAGATCCGCGCGCCTGCTGCCGCCGCGAGTCGCGCATCGTCGCCGGCACGACCCGCGGCGAGCATCGCCTCGCGATACAATCGCTCGGCCTTGGTCGCGTCACCGCCCCAGTCCTCGAGCTCCGCGGCGACCCCGAGCGCCTCGGCGAGCACCGGCGCGTAGCCGAGCGCGCGAGCTTGATCCGGCAGTGGTTCGGCGAGCGCGAGTCCCGC
>JBBJLY010000098.1:0-26745 GCA_037720695.1 Kofleriaceae bacterium
CGGCGGAGGTTGGCAGCCTGGTGACGCTGATGCAGCCGATGCCCCTGGTGTCGCTCGCCGACCTGCGCGAGCTCGAGGTCCGCGCGGAGGTCGACGAGGCCGATGTCGCGTCGGTCGCCGTCGGACAGCTCGCGTACGCCACCGCCGACGCGTTCGGCGACCGCAAGTTCCCGGTCCGGATCACGCGCCTCACCAACGAGCTCGGCCGCAAGACGGTCCGCGACGACGACCCGCGCGCTCGCGTCGATACCCGCGTGCTCGAGGTGATCACGCGCTTCGAGGGCGCACCCGGCGCCCGGCTGCCGATCGGCCTGCGGATGAGCATCCACTTCGGCAACTAGGAGCCGGTCGTTGACGGGGTCGTGGTCGTAGACCTCGCGCGCCCAACCAGCGGCTGTGTTGTTATTCGACGATCCGCGCGGCCGGCAGCTGCGCGATCTCGCGTGCTGCGATCAGCCGATCGTGCGCGCGGGCGCTGTCGATCATGGCGAGCACCGCGATCACGAGCCCGACCCCCGCCTGGATCCCGATCGCGGCGCCGAGGAGCGGCAGCGACGACAGCAGCAGGAACACCCACAACGGGGACAGTCCGAACAGCCACAGCGCGAGGTTCCAGCGGTGCTTCGCCGCCTCGATCGCTTCGCGGGCGCGCCGCGTCGGCTCGACGAGGTCGCGGGTCTCGGCATCGTAGCCACACCGGCAGATCGGTTGTGGCGGCACCTCGAGCTCGCAGATCGGGCACCGCGTGATCACCGCACCTCGTCGATGCTATCGAGCACCTCGAGCTCGCGCCGCGCACCGAGGCGCGTCAGATCGTCGAGGGCGCTGGCTCGCACGGTATCGGCCAGCGTGTCCTCACCGAGCCGGCGCAGGATCCGCGCCCGCGCGGCCTCGGTGCGCGCTTGCTCGTACGGATCGACCCCGGCCATCCGCGCCGCGGCGATCCCGATCGTCGCGCGCGCCTCCGGCAAACCGAGGCGAGCCTGGATCTGGGCGAGCATGCGGAGCGCGACGCCCTGGTCGAGCCGCGACTCCGTCTCGTCGGCGAGCGCGAGTGCGCGCCGTACCCAACGGTCGGCGCTTGCGAGATCGCCACGTGCCGCCCACAGCCGCGCGACGAACCCGTAGGTCTCGGTCAGCCCCGCGCGCGACCCCGCGCGGGCAGACAGCTGCATCGCCTCGTCCAAGCAGCGCTGCGCGTCGTCGAGTCGCGCCCGCTCGAGGTAGTAGCCGCCGAGGTTGGACTCGATGATGCCAGCAGCGTCACGCGATCCGGTCCGCGCGGCGAGCTGGCGCGCGATCAGGGAGTTCGCGATCGCCTCGTCGATCTCGCCGATCACGCCGTGCGCCACGCCGAGGTTGACGCGCGCGGTGAGCTGCATCATCACGTCGTCGATCTCGATCCCGATCTCGAGGTTGCGCCGGTTGCATTCGAGCTGGTCGCGAAACCGACTCGCGCGCATGAACGTCGCACCCAGTCGCGACAAGGCGTGCGCGAGCTCGCGGCGATACGGCGTGCCTTCGAGCAGATCGACCGCGCGCTGGCATCCCGGCAAGCCGCGCTCGTTGTTGCCGAGCTGATAGCCGAGCACCCACCCGAGCGTGCCGAACAGCAGCGCGGCGGTCCGCGGATCGCGCGTCGCCCACGGGGCCAGCGTGCCACCCGGCGCGGCGAGCGCGAGCCCGGCCTCGAAGCACTGCACCGCGCGCATGTTGTCGGCGCGCCGGCTCGCCGCGTTGCCGAGCTTGTGCCAGCGCAAGGCGAGGGCCGCGTCGTCGTCCGGTGGTGTCAGATCGAGCGCGCGCTGATACCACTTCTCGGCTTCCGCGATGGTCTCGGCGTGCAAGGTCGCGTCGCCGAGCTGCGACGCGAGCTCGACATCGATCGTCGAGGCGAGCGCCGCCGAGCGTCGCAGCGCCTGGGCCGCCTCGCGATACGCCGCAGCCGCGAGACAGCGCTGGCCGGCGATCCGGTAGGCGGCCGCGGCACGCACAGCCTCGCCACCCTGCTCGAGATGATGCGCGAGCTCGGAGATCCGCGCGACGTCGGTGTCGGGATGCTCGAGATCGACGTGCCGTTGCAGCCAGCCCGCCACCTTGGCGTGTGCCGTCCTGCGGATCGCGGTCGAGATCCGGCCGTACGCGACGTCGCGTACCAGCGCGTGGACGAACCGGTAGCTCTCGCCGGCCAGCGGATCCCCGCCCGGCGTGGTCGCCGGCGTGATGATCGCCAGCCGGTCGAGCTCGGCGAGCGACGCGTCGATCATCGCCTCGTCGGGGACCTCGGTCCCGGCCTCGGCAGCGATCGCCGCCATCGCGGGCGCCAGCGCGTCGCGCCAGAACGATTCGCCCGCGACCGAGGCCCCCGCCACCAGGTCTCGCGTTCGATCGTCGAGCCGATCGAGCCGGGCCTGGATGACGGCCTCGATCGTCGTTGGCAGCGAGCCCGCGCGGCCCCGTTCGGCCAGCTCGCGCGCGAGCTCCTCGAGGAAGAACGGGTGGCCAGCCGCGCGCGCGACGACGGCGGCGATCGCATCGGGTGGGGAGCTGGGCGCGAGGTCTCGGGCGAGGGACGTCGCGATGATGTCATCAAGCGGACCGAGCTCGATCACGTCGCGGCCGCCCGCCGGTGCAGACACCAGCTGCTCGCTGCGGACGAAGGTCACGACCAGCACCGGCACGTCGTCGAGCGTCGAGGCGAGTTGCTCGAGGAACGCCAGCGACAGCTCGTCCGCCCACTGCACATCCTCGAGCGCGACGACAACCGGCCGCCGCTCCGCCCGCGACTCCAGCCAGCGCCGCGCCGCCGCGAATGCCGCGCGGCGATCTGCGAGCCCGGCCGCGGCCGCCGCCGCGTACCACGCAGGATCGGCGATCCGTAGCAGCTCGAACGGCCCGCCATCACCGTGCGGGGCGCGGCCGACGATCCATTCGAGCTCGCGCCGCGCGCGCAGGCGCGCGATCAAGGCATCGCGCAGCTGCGTCTTGCCGAACCCGGCCGGCCCGCGCACCTCGCCGTGGCGAGGCCGGCGGTTCGAGAAGCAATCCTCGGCGAGCGCCTCGAGCGCCTCGAGCTCGCGGGCGCGAAACGTCGCGGCATCGGGACGCGGGACCGGCGGGCGCTCGCCGACGATCCGCCGCGCGCTGGTCGAGCCGAGCTCGACGGGCTCGAGGTCGAACCGCGCCGCGATCTGTCGCGCGGTCAGCGGCGAGGCGAGTACCTGGCCCGACGCCGCCGCGTTGGCGAGCGCGGTCGCCGAGCGGGTCGCGTCGCTCGCCGACAGCGCCATCACGCCGGGTCGCATCGCGAACCGCACGGTGTCGAGGCCTGCCCGTCCGCCGCGGTGCTCGATCAGCGCCTGCGCCGTCCGCGCTGCTCGCTCCGCGTCATCACCGAGCGAGACCGGCGCGCCGAACAGCGCGGTGATCTCGAGCCCGCTGACCGCGATCGGGGAGCCGCCGGCATCGACGACGATCCGCTCCAGCGACTCGGCCGGGGTCCGCATCAGCGGTCCCATCGGCAACGTCGGAAAATCGCCCCCGACCTCGGGCGCGACCACACGTAGCTCGTGCGAGGACATCCGCAGTCGATCCGCGCGATACACGAGCACCGTCGCGACGCGCACCTCCGTGCGGCGCAGCGTGCTCGGCGTGGTCGCGGGGGTCGACGGCGTCGGTGGGGTGTCTTCCGTGCTTGGACCTCGCGCGGTGACCACGGTCGTGCTCGCGTTACGAGCCGCGTGGGCGATCGTCTCGGCGAGCTGCTCGGCGCTGGCGAGCCGCGTCGTGGGATCCGAATCGAGCGCACGGGCGAACGCGCGATCGAGCGCGGCGCGCAGCCCGGACGGGCCGAGCGCCTCGGGCATGGGTGGTGGCGTGGTGTGTTCAACCGCGAGCCTGCGTGCGGCGTCGAGCGAGCGCGCCGCGAACGGCAGTCGCCCGGTCACCAGCTCGTAGGTCAGCACGCCAGCGGAATAGACATCCGCGCGCTGATCGAACGGCTCGCCGCGGAGGATCTCGGGCGCCATGTACGCCGGGGTCCCGGCGATCACGTCGTCACGATCGTGCGCCAGGCTGGCGACGCCGAAAACGGTCAGCACCGCCCGACTCCCATCGACCACGACGTTGTCGGGCTGGACGTCGCGATGCAGCACGCCCGCGCGGGGCGCCGCACCGAGCGCCGCCGAGATCTGGACGACAAAGTCGACGATCGTTGCGAGGCTCGGGAGGGCGGTCGTGCCAGCGCGCGCGGCACGCGCGAGCTCACGCAGGGACCGGCCCTCGACCAGCTCCATCGTGACGAACAGCCGGCCGCTGTCGTGGCCGAGATCGTGGACCCGGCACACGTTGGGATGCGAGACCCGGCGCGCGAGCCGGACCTCGGCGCGCAGCCGCTGCTGGTAGCCGACGTCAGCGCCGAGGTCGGCGTGGAGCAGCTTGAGCGCGACCAGCTCGTCGAGGTCACGGTCGCGCACCGCGTAGACCGAGCCCATCCCGCCGCGGCCGAGGAACCGGATCACGGTGTAACGCCGCGCGAGCTCGGCCTGGGGCGCGAGAGGCGCATCTCCGCCCGGGGTCGCGGCGACCTTGCGAAGTAGATGTGCCAGCGAACCCAGCTCCGATGCGGGCGCACCGTCGTCCGGACCCATCCTGCGATTTTACAACATCAGGTACGTCGCAGTCGCCCGAGGAACCGATCGGCTTCTTCCTGCAGGGTCTCGGCGAGCAGGCGAAACTCTCGCAACCGCGCCGACGAGGTTCGCCACGCGAGGCCGATCGTGCGTCCAGGAACCGGGTTCGCAAACGCGACCACCCCGACCGGCCCCCGTGGCTGGACCAGTGCGGCGGCCGCCGCCTCGGGCAGGAGCGTCACGCCGAGCCCGCCAGCGACCATCTGGACCAGGGTGGGCAGGCTGGTGGCGCGGACCTCCATTGACTCGACGGCGCCGCCGCGCTCGCAGACCGCCAGGGCCTGGTCGCGCAGGCAGTGGCCGTCCTCGAGCAGCAGCACGGTCGCGTGGTCGAGATCGTGGTCGGAGATCCGCTTCTTCGCGAGCAACTTCGAGCCGCGCTGGGCCGCGAACACGAACTGCTCGCGTGCGATCGGCGCGGTCGTCAGGTCACCGGGCACCGGGATCGCCAGCAGCGCGACGTCGAGCTGACCGGCGCCGAGCTGGGACAGCAGCCGGTGGGTCTGGTCCTCGCGCAGGATCAGCTCCAGCCGCGGGAACTTGCTGCGGACCGCGGGCAACAGCGGCGGCAGCCAGTAGGGCGCGATCGTCGGGATCACGCCGAGCCGGAGTGGCCCGACGAGCGGCAGCGAGCGCCGCTGGGCCGCCTCGCCTACCGCGTCGACCGCGGTCAGCGCCTCGCGCGCCCGCGCGACGATGTCCTCCCCGGCCGACGTGATCAGCACGCTGCGGCGATCACGCTCGAACACCTGGACCCCGAGCAGCAGCTCGGCCCCCTGGACCTGCGCCGACAGCGCGGGCTGCGAGATGCCGAGCGCGGTCGCCGCGCGGCGAAAGCTGCCGTGGTCCGCGATCGCGATCAGGCTCTCGAGGTGGCGAACCGAGGGACGCTCCATGATAGGCCCTGTCTATCACAGTCATCGCTTTGTGCAATTGGACTTATCACCAGCGCGACACCATGGTGGCTGCATGCTCACCATCGGAGATAGCTTCCCAACGTTCACCGCCAAGGCCGTCGTCGGACTCGAACGCGGCAAGGAATTCGCTGACCTGTCGAACCACAGCTTCGAGGGCAAGTGGAAGGTGGTCTTCTTCTGGCCCAAGGACTTCACGTTCGTGTGCCCGACCGAGATCGCCGCCTTCGGCAAGCTCGACCGCGAGTTCCGCGACCGCGACACGCAGGTCCTCGGCGTGTCGACCGACAACGAATACGTTCACCTCGCGTGGCGCAACCAGCATCCGGACCTCAAGGAGCTGCCATTCCCCATGATCGCGGACCTCAAGCGCGAGCTCTCGCAAGCGCTCGGGATCCTCGACAAGCAGGAAGGCGTCGCTCTGCGTGCGACGTTCATCGTCGATCCCCAGGGCGTGATCCGCTTCGTCTCGGTCAACGACCTGTCGGTCGGCCGCAACCCGGCCGAAGTCCTCCGCGTGCTGGACGCGCTGCAGACCGACGAGCTGTGCCCGTGCAACTGGCAGAAGGGTGACACCACCCTCAACGCGGCGTGACCCGAAAGGACTCCCCATGACGATCGAAGCACTCAAGAATCGCGTGCCCGACCACGCGCGCGACCTCCGGATCAACCTCGGCGTGATCGCCAGCTCGACCGCGCTGACGATCGAGCAGGCGTGGGTGATCGCCCTCGCCTGCGCGGGGACGACCCGCAACGGCGAGCTGCTCGCCGCGGTGCGCGCGGATGCGGCGACCAAGCTGTCCCCCGAGGCACTCGCCGCGGCGCTGTCTGCCGCGTCGATCATGGGGATGAACAACGTCTACTACCGGTTCCTCCACATGATGGGCGCTGACTCCGAGTACCAGCAGCGCCCCGCCCGCCTGCGCATGCAGGTGATCGCGCGACCCGGCATCGACCATCTCGACTTCGAGCTCGCCTGTCTCGCGGCGTCGGCGATCACGGGGTGCGAGAGCTGCGTTCGCTCCCACGAGAAGACGGTGCGCGACAAGGGCGGCACCCACGATCAGGTGCACGACGCGATCCGGATCGCCGCCGTCGTCAACGGGGTCGCGCTCGCACTCGATGCCGCCGATCCCGCGGTCGCGGCCGCCGCGTAGCGTTACGATGCCGCGGTGTGGATCGTCATCCGCCTGATCCTGGCCGCGATCGGCTTCGCGATCCGACGCCTGCGCCGTGCCAGCCCGTTCTCGGAAGCGGGGCGGTTCGAAGGCGCGCCGTATTCCGAGCAGCTGCACAAGGCGAAGAACGCGGTCCGTGGCTTCACGATCGGGATGCAGCGCGCATCACCGACGTGGGTGCGGCTGCACGCCGAGTCGGCGATCGATCGCATCTGCAAGTGGCTCGGGATCTCCAACGAGCTGCAGACCGGCGATACCCGGTTCGACACCATGGTCTACGTCACGTGCGATCACCCGCACGTCCATGCGCTGCTGCGCGACTCGCTGCCATTGCGGGCCGCGATCCTCGCCGCGTTCGACGACAACTACCAGTGGATCCGGTTCGACGGCCAGTCGGTGCAGATGCGGCGCAATGCGACCACGGAGCCGAAGCGGCGCGACCTCGCGCTGCTGAAGGCCGTGGCGGACGCGTCCGAAGGGCTCGAGGCCGACCCACCGCCGCGGCTCGCTGATCCCTTCCTGTGGAAGGCGCTGGTTGTCGAAGGCGTGATCTGGAGCCTGCTCGGCTACGCGATCGGCGCGTTCATCGAGTCACGCGTCCACACCGAGGACTACCACCTGTGGCACGGCCAGGTCGTCAAGGCGGGGATGATCGTCGCGGTCGCCGCGTTCGCCATCCTGCTCGGGATCATCGCGCTGTGGATGCGCGGCTCGTCGCGCGGCCATCGCGTGATCGTCGAGAGCGCGATCGTCCTCGTGCTCGGGCTCCCGATCAGCGCGATCCAGCTGGTCGGTGACACCAACCGGGCGCTCGACGGTGAGCCCGCCATCCCCGCGGTGCGCAAGCTCGAGACCTGCGAGCAGCGCAAGCATCACAAGAAGCACGGCTACTACTACACGTATCACCTGTGGCTCGCGAGCACGCCCGAGCTCGAAGGGCCGCGATTGCCGCGGGTGATCGAGGTGCCCGAGCGGATGTGCGGACGCGATCAGGCGACGGTGCGGTTCGAGATCGGGCCCGGGCGGTGGGGGATCCCGTGGTATCGCACGATCGAGATTGATGGAGTCGTGTGGACGAATCCGCTGTGAGCGGGGCCCCGCCCCGCCCCGCCTCCGCCTCGGATCCGGACTCCGGATCCGGGGACGTCAGCCGTTAGCCGACCGGGATCCGGGCTCCGGGTCCGGAGGCAGTAGTAGTTCGCCTCCGAGCCAGCTGCTCACTGACGCAAGCGCGTGCTCTCGGTCTGGCGCTCTCGGCTCGCGGGCCTGCAAGATCGCGCAAGGCAGCGCGCACGAGGTCAAGGCTGCGCTCGAGGTGGCGGAGGCGTGGGGCTATCTCACGCAGGCAACCGAGGAGCGCGCGCTCGTCGATCGATTGCTCGCGCTGCTGTGGAAGCTGACAAGCTCACCCAGGTTGCAACCTGTCAGGCGCACCGGGGTGAAGCCACAGGCAAGCTGAGGTCATCCGCCCGCGGGCGAGGCGATGCGCCTCGCGGGACGCTCGTGCTTGGAGTGCGTCAGTCCCCAGCACAGGGCGAGCAACCGATCCAGCGTCACGCGCGCGGACTCGTCGTCGACGATGTATCCCCACGCCCTCGCGGTATCGAGGCAGCCGAGGACTTCGCGGGCTTCGCCATGCGCGTTCTCGAACGCGCGGTTCTTGTTACCGCCGTTGCGGCGTTGACCTTCAGCGAGGTTCGCGACGGTGTTCGTGGCGGCGCGCCGGAGCTGATCGGCGAGGTGGGAATCGTGACGCTTGATGGCAGCAACGATGGGGCGCAGCTCGGAAATCAGTTCGACGGAAACGGTGTACGCGATCAACATGGTGGCGTTCTCCTGGTGGGTTGTGTCGAGGACCCCAAGCTCCCCGGCCGTCCCGAGGTCTGGCGCCTTCGCCCGAAGCGGGCAAGCGCGCACGGACCGTGACGAGCGCGCACCCGACCGGTCGCGTTCGGCTCGTGTGTGCAACCGCGCGGCGGTCCTCCGCCGAAGGCACGACGTCGTTGGCGCTCGGCACGGTCCGGTGCGCGCTGACCGCAAGGCGAGAGCGCCAGACCGAGGCCAGCAACCCGCCGCCGCTGCCGTTGCCGTCGCTGCCGATGCTGATTCCGCTGCCGTTGCCGTTGCTGATGCCGCTGCCGCTGCCGATGCCGATGCTGATGCCGCTGCCGCTGCCGATGCCGATGCCGCTGCCGATGCCGATGCCGATGCCGCTGCCGCTGCCGCTGCTGATGCCGCTGCCGTTGCCGCTGCCGATTCTACTGCCGCTGCCGCTTCCGCTGCCGGTCACGGCCCACCGGCGAAGCCATCCTCGGCGAGCTCAGGTCATCCACGCACCGGCAACTGCAGCTGGCGACGCAACGCGGAGGCGGCGGCATCGATCGCGTCGGCCTCGCCCTCGAGAAAGCGGAACACCTGGTCGGCGAATTCGATCTGGTCACCATCGTGCAACTGGATGCCGTTGGTCACGATCCCGCGAACGACCGCGATCCGGTCCGGAAAGCTCGCCCGCCAGCGCTCGGGTCCGCGCTCGAAGCTGCCCTGGTGGTTCCGGGCGCACACCCTGCCGACCGAGATCCACGCCGACACTCCGTCCGAGGACAAACGGTCGATCGTCCGGAAGTCGATACATCGTGCCGGGCACGACGGGCTTCGAACCGCCGACCGCGAGCAGCGCGGCGGGCCGGCACCCGAGGCGAGGCTGCCGCGCGCGGAACCGTCGCATGGTGGGGGACTGCTCGCCCCACGTGATGACGTCGACCTCGTCGATCTGCGCCGCGAGCGCGTCGAGCCCGCTCGCGCTGACGGTGCCCGGTGCACCGATGATCGTGATCCGTTGCAGCGCCGGGACCGGCCCGAGGAGCTCGGTCGGATCGGCGAGCAGCTGGTTGCAGCGCACCACCAGATCGCGGACCCCGCGAAACGGTTCCCGCGAACGCCAGGAGGCCGACGTGTCGATCTCGATCTCGAGCTCGCGGAGCGCCGGCATCACCGAGGCCCCAGGCAGCTCGCCGATCCCGATCTTCAGCCGCTCGAGCTGGGGCAGCACGGGCCACTGCGGTTGCATCAGCTTGTCTGGCGAAGCCGGCACCACGAGGCTGCGCAGGGAACGCAGGGCGGGCGCGTGAGCGATGATCGCGTCGATCGCGGCCGCGACGTTCGTGTGATAGGTGCGCATCTCGAGCTCGCGGATGCACTGCGCAGCCGGTGATGGCATCAGGGTGTGTAGCCTCTCCACCGGCTCGCTGACCACCACGCGGCGCAGAAAGCCCCATCGCCAGTCGCGCACCCACGTCCGGTCGATCTGCGCGACCGGGTCGAGCGTGTCGTGCAGCTCGTCGATCAGGAGCCCGAGTACCGACTCGTCGGGTGCGGCGTCATGCGCGATCGACAGCGCGATCAGCTCGCCTTGCCGCTCGCCTTGCTGCTGGAGCCAGTCGGCCGCGACCAGGTACGCCTCGGGCTCGTCGGGAGCCGCGTGGATCGCGGCCAGGAGCGCGGCAGGCAGCTGCACCGTCACGCGGCTTTCGCGGTCCGCATGATCTGGATCACCCAGGTGATCGCGATCACCCCGAACACGGCGGTCGCCACGAACGTCGGCAGCCCGCTGGCCTCGATCGCTGCCGGGCGTGGCGCCTCGATCAGCGCGAGCCGCGGTGCTCGCGAACGACTGCCCCCGCGAGCAACGCCGCTGTTCCCGCGCCCGCGACGAGCAGGGCACCGGACCCGTCCGGTGCGCGCAGTAGCCAGACCCAGCCACCGGCGTGGATCACGCTGGCCGCGACCAGGAGGTACAGCCAGCTCCGGGCCGCGGGCTCGACCTGCGCACCGCGCGCGCACATGATTGCGACCGCGATCCCGCACACCGCGAGCCCGCCGAGCGCGATCGCCGCCAGCCGTTTGCGCTCGACCCCGCGTGCCCACCAGATCGCGACCGAACCGAACAGCGTCGTCATCACGCCGAGCCACAGCAGCAGTCGCGGTACCACCGCCGGGTTACCGTATAACCGCTCGCTCGCGGCATACATCTCGCGCCACGCCGGCGCGTCCTCCATCAACAGATGGATTTCTGTCCACGACCACGCGACGAACACGAAGCAGCCGAGCCCGACGCCGAGCGCGAGCCGTCGCCAGCGCGGATTCGCCTTGGCCAGGTACAGCGCGTAGAACCCGGCGATCAGCGCGGGCACGACGGCACCCCAGCGCGGGCCGAGCACGAGGTTCGCGCTGTAGAACTTCTCCTGGTGAAGGAGCTGGAGGAACAGCAGGGGCGCGACCCCGCCGTGATTCCGCAGCCGAGCATGAATGGCAACCGGTCACGCACGCGCTCGGCGATCGCGTCGTCGGATCGACGCACCGCCGGACCAACGCGTACCCCGTCCCGATCACGACGTAGCCGACGAACACCGCGTGGAGCGCGAACGTCAGCAGATACAGCGTGAGCCACACCAGCGGGGCACCCGAGGGGAACATCAGCGACCTCGGAGGCGGGCGCGGTCCCGACCTCGTCGAGCCAGCGCTGGATCTGTGGCCGCGGATCGGGCTCCTGCGCGAGCGTCGTGGTCTCGCGCGTCGCGGGCGCACCCGCGCGCTCCCAGCGCAGCAACTGGACAAGCGCCTCGACGTCGTCGGCGGTTCCCGCGAACGGCGGCATGAAGCCCTTCGTGCGCTGCAGCTTCGCGATGTTCAAGCGAAGCTGGTCGTCGGTCCAGGTCTCGACCAGGTGGACCACCGCATTCGCGCCCTTCATCGTGTGGCAGGCGTCGCACAGCGCGCGGAACACCTTCGCGCCGTGCCGTAGCTGTGGATCCGGGTAGCGCGCTTCGTCGCGCAGTGGATATGGATCGTGCGTGACCGCGCCCTCGACGCGGAGCCGCTTGACCTCTTCGGGCGTGAGCGACGTCGAGTACAGGACGCCGCGCACCGTGTACGGCTTGCGCGCGCCCTCGCGCACGAACTCACCGGCGGCGGTGGCGCCAAACGCGAGCGCGAGCAGCAGCGTCGCGGTCGCGATGTTGAGTGTCAGCCCGCGAATCAGGATGCCGAAGATGACGTAGCCGCCGATCAAGACCGAGGCGCCGGCCGCGACGCCGACGAACATCGTCATCGCCATGCTACCGCCGAGCAGCCACTGGCGGCTGTCCGCGGGAATCACCGCCATGAACCACATCGCCAGCAGTGGCATCGCGGCGATCGGCACCGCGAACTTCACCGCGCCGCGGATCAGCGCGTGCTTGCGCTCGGGCGGCAGGTCCATCGTGTTGATGACGACGCACGACGCCAGCGCGGCCAGCGTCGCCGAGACCGCGGTCCGGAACAGGAGCGACGGCCAGAAGCTCGGGTTGAAGAACCCGGCCCACATACCGTCACCGTCGAGCCAGCGGCCTGGCGTCAGCTGCCACGACAGGATGCCGTTGATCCAGAACAGGCTCATCCACGATGCCAGCGCGTAGAGGCCGAGCAGTCGCAGGCGCGCGCCATCAGAGAGCCGCGGCCCGAACCGGTAGAACGCATAGCCCGCGACCACCTCGACGGCGAACCACACCCACTCGGTGGCCCACAGCCAGTGGAACTCGTCGACCATGAGCCCGATCGTGCGGGCGCCGACCTGGATCGTCGTGAACCACATCGCGACGCCGGTCAGCGCGCCCATCACGAAGCTGACGAGCACGAGGACCTTGAAGTAGCCGTCGACGAACGCGCGCGCGTCGGCGTCCCCGCGCTGCGCCCGGCGCTCGAACGCGAACAGCAGCATGCCGCCGCCGATCGCGAACTGCGCGAGGAACACGTGCAGGATCCCGACGCCTCCGATGACCAGCCCCTTCATCAGGGGCCCGAACTCGTTCACCGGGTAATACGGCAGTGCCACGTGGCTTGGATGCTACCGCCAGACGATCGCCTTGGGCGACCGTCGCGGCGTGTTGTCACAGCGGCTCGTCGGACAGCTTGTAGCTGGCGCTGTCGGGGGCATCGAAGTGCCACCACTCGGTGGGCATCCCGGCGAACCCGGCGGTGCGCATAGCCTTCGCGAGTCGCCGCGCTTCCGTCCCCCGGGTGCCCACGAGCGCGCGATTCCGATGCGCGGCCTTGGTGAACTCGTCGAACCTGGTCGGCAGCGTCAGGGGCTTGCCATCCCGGTCGACCACCGCGAGGTCGACCGCCGCGCCGCGGTTGTGCTTGCTGCCGACCTTGGGGTTCGCGACGTAGCGCGGGTCCGGCACCTTGTTCCACAGCACGGCCTGGATCGAGGTCGGGCGATAGCAGTCCCAGATCAACAGCCGGCGGTCCTGCGCTCGCAGCAGCGTCGCCGCCCGGGCGAGTCGCTGCGCGACCGCGCGCCGCAGCTTGCACACCGCCCTCGGATACAGCACGTCGCCCGTGAAGTTGTCCTTGGTCGCATAGCGGATGTCGATCACGGCATCGGTGATCACGGTCGTGATGTCGACCAGGTCGGACGACTTCTCGGGCTCGGCCGCCGCGACCCCGGCGAACGCGACCACGAACAGCGTCACGCCTCGGAGCACAGGACGAGCGTAGTACGCCAGCGAGCCGCGGGCGAGCCAGGGCCCTGGGGTACAACACTTCGGCATGTCCACCTCGACCGCCAGCGGGTTCCTCCATGCATTCGTGCTCGATGGCAAGGGGGGTGCGCGGAGCATCGATTGGGCCGGCGTCGAGTCGTGGACCGCCAGCGATGGCGATCTGTGGCTCGCGCTCGATTATTCGATCGCCGACGCCGCCGCGTGGCTCGAGACGCGTTCGGGGATCGACCCGCCGACCTACGAGGCCCTGATCCAGGGCGACCCGCGGCCACGCGCGGTCCCGCACGACGACAACCTCATGCTGATCGTGCGCGGCATCAACCAGAACCTCGACGCGACGCCCGAGGACATGATCTCGGTGCGCGCGTGGGTCGAGCCAAATCGCGTGATCACGCTGCGCCATCGGATCTCGCGCTCGCTCGAATCGATCGCGGCCGACATCCAGCGCGGCAAGGGACCGCGCGATGCCGCCGATGTCACGGCGACGCTCGTCGAGCGGATCGTCGAGCACGTCACGACGCGGGTCGATAGCCTGGGCGACGAGATCTCGGCCGCCGAGGAGCGCATCATCGAAGAGACCCGCGGTGAGCTACGCGGCCAGCTCGCGGACTATCGCCGGCGCGCGATCGCGCTGCGCCGGTTCCTCGCCCCGCAGCGCGAGGCGTTGACCAAGCTGTCGACGATCAGTCTGTCGTGGCTCGACGAGGCGCACCGCGAGCGGGTCGCGGAGTCCGCCGACCGGATGACCCGTACGGTCGAAGAGCTCGATGCCGCGCGCGACCGGGCCGCGGTCACCCAGGAGGAGCTGTCGTCGCGCCAGACCGAGATGACCAACCAGCGGCTCTACGTGCCGTCGATGATCACGGCGGTGTTCCTGCCGCTCGGCTTCGTGTGCGCGCTGCTCGGCGTCAACGTCGGCGGCGTCCCGTTCCGCGACGACAACTGGGCGTTCTGGGCGCTGGTCGCCGTGTTCGGCGGCGGCGTCGGGATCCAGCTCTACCTGTTTCGCAAGAAGGGCTGGCTGTAGAGGCGCGCCCCTCCGCCCTTCGATACGCGTCGATCCCACGGGCAGCTCTTCGTCGGTGAGCAGGCGTTTCGCGCCAGGGCCTGTTGGCCCTGTGAGCTGCGCTCCGATCGCGAGCTCGTGATCAACGCGGAGCGCAGGTCACAAGCCAACACGGCCCGGTCAGCGCTCTGCACACCGCTCGACTACGTGCCTCCGGAACAAGAAGAAACCAACTCTTCGTCGGTGAGCCCGCGTTCGCGTCAGGGCCTGTTGGCCCTGTGAGCTGCGCTCCCAGTGCAAGCACGTGGTCCACGCGGAGCGCAGGTCACAAGCCAACAGGCCCGGTCATCGCTCTGCACACCGATCAGCTGGTGAATGTTGATGCGCAGCGGTCCGTTGCTTGCGCTCCACCACGGATGCCATTCGTCAGATTATTGTGCAAGCACGGACTTCCCTGACACTCCTGCCCACGGTGATGCCTGACACTCAGGACATCCGTGACACTTCGCGATCTCCGCGGCGCCGACGAGGAACCACGAGTCCGCGTTCAGTTCGGTTCTCGTCGAGCTGGCCCAGGTGAATCGAACCCCAGCGCACGTTCCATCGGCCGTCGACTTCGTCTGGTTCGATCTCCACGCTCTCATGCTTGAGTGCCGAGCTGATGAGCACCTTGCGTCGGTGCCACTTGATGAACCCGTTCTTGTCGAGTCTAGCGATGTGACTGAAGGGTCCGAAGTCGAAGTAGTCCGGCTTCAGCAGCGGTCGCGGGTAGGCACTTCGCGACCGCACGTAGACATCGGCGGGCCGTCGCATGTTGAGTGCTTCGTGCGGCCGCAGGTGGTTGTACTGACCGCGCCACACGTCGAAGCAGCGCTGCTGACTGGCGCAGTCTGCGTCTGGTGGACCCGCCGTCTCGGCCTTGAGCGTTCGATGCAGGCGTTCGAGACGCCCATTCTGTTGCGGCTTCCCCGGCGCGATGATCTCCGTCGTGATCCCGAGCTGAAGCAACCAGACCGAGAGCTCGGTGAGGCGCGCTGGACCGGTTGAAGCGAACGGTGGCTCGCCGTCAGAGCGGATGACCTTCGGCAAGCCGTACTCGAGGAAAGCGGAATCGAGAATTCGCTGGACCTGTTTTCCGTCGGGCTCCGTGAGCGCCTCGCAGCGAAGCAGCATGCGAGAGAACGCATCGATGAGCGTGAGCGGGTAACACCGAACACCGTCGTCAGTCGCGAACCAGCCCTTGAAATCGATGCACCACACATCGTTGGGTGCGTTGCAGCAAGTGAACGGTGCAGTGACCGCAGCAGCTGCGGACAGACGTCGCCGTCGCTTGCGTGTGGCTGTCAGCCCTCGACGCTTGAGGACCTTCGCCATCACACTCGCGCTCGGGACCGCCTTGCCAGGATTGCGTTCCACGAGCATCGCGTGAAGTTTTCTGGGCCCCCACCGTGGAAACTTTTTTCGCGCATCGACGATGAGATCCTCGAGCTCCGTCGAGATCGCTGTCGGAGACGTCTTCGGTCGGCGGGACTGCGGGGCGATGCCAGCGAGGTCGCATCCGCTATCGCGGTAACGCCGGATCAACACGTGCCCTGTCTGTCGGCTGATCCCGAAGATGCGGCAGAGCTCGGTCACGTTGACCTGACCACCCTCTGCTTCGTTCCAGCGTCGTTCCCACTCGAGGATGAACTTGGTCCGCTCTTTCAACTCGTCCGTCGCTTTCTACGGCATGCCTCGACGGTCGACGTACCCACCGACATCGACCGTCAGGCATGTCCGTGGGCAGCCAGCAGCGAGTGTCAGGGATCTGTCGAGGCAGACGTGTCAGCGATCTACGTGATCTGTACCTTATCGCACGCGAGCCGCGATTGACAGCTGTGTTACATCACGCTACAGTTCCGCTAAATCAAGTTTTCATGCCGCGCCCTCGCAAACGACACATTCAGCAGGAGCTCACCTGGCGAACCCACGGAGGCAAGCGTGCTCGTGCGGGCCGGAAGCCCAACGGACCCAAGGCCGGGATGCCACACGCGCCGCGGCCGACCCATACGAGAAGTCATCCGCTGCACATCACGATCCGCGTCGCCAGCGACATCGGATCGCTGCGCAAGCGCGACATGTTCCTCGCGATCCGCGAAGCCATGATCGTGACCGCCATGCGCGAGGACTTCAGGATCGTTCACACGAGCGTCCAGGGGACGCATCTGCACATGCTCGTCGAGGCCGACAGCAAGTCGGCCATCTCGTGTGGCATGCGTGGATTCCAGATCTCCGCCGCGCGTCAGATCAACGCCGTGATGACCGAGCGTGCCGGAAAACGTCGTCGGGGCACGGTGTTCCCGGATCGCTATCACCTCCGCGCCCTGAGCTCGCCACGGGCGGTGCGTCATGCGCTGGCCTACGTTTTGAACAACTGGCGCCGCCATCAAGAGGACCAAGGACCGCGCGCGCGAACTTGGGCGGTCGATCCATTCTCGAGCGGGGTGCTGTTCCATGGCTGGCGCGAGCGTGACGGGTTGCCGACCCTGTTCCGACCGCCGCCCACCTATCACGGCCTCGTCACCTGGCTGCCGAAGACCTGGCTGCTGCGTGTGGGCTGGATGCGGCACGGCCTGGTCTCGACGCACGAGGTGCCCGGGCCCGAGCCCTCGTCCCGGCGTCCGTAGACCATACCTGGTGCCTGGTTCCGCTCGGGGGCACTCGTTGTCCGGGGCGCCGGCCTCCTCGCGCTTCGATCGATCGCGGGTATCTCGATCGATCGAAACCGATTCTCGGTGAGCCGGGGTTCTTCACACCAGGTCATCCGGCGTTCTCCACATCAGGTCATCGGTGTGCAGAACGCCGACCGGGCCTGTTGGCTTGTGACCTGCGCTTCACGAGCTCCACGATGCAAGCCGGTGAAGCGCAGCTCACAGGGCCAACAGTCCCTGACGCGAACGCCGGCTCACCGACGAAGAGCAGGTTTCTGTTTTTCCCGGAGACACGTGACGCGAGCGGTGTGCAGCTACCCGGGCGCTCCCTCGGGGACAGGGCGCCGAGCCAGGTGCCCCTGGTCGGCACGCGTGACGGGTTGGGCCACGACGCGAATCGGCTCGTGTCGTAGTTGCCGAGATCGCTGATCACGAACGTGACGTGCCGATAGGTCTTCTTTAGGACGACACCGCATTCATCGCCTGGCCGTGCATCAGGTGAAATGTCCCGAACAGCATGAGCGCCTTGCGGCGTCTCGCCAGGACCTCGCTCGTCATGACGGAGGCGATCGTCTCGTGGCGCCTGAAGTATCGGCCTGCATCGTCGGAGGTCTTGACCCGGTCCCGATCGATGGGCGGATCGCCGGCGAGGACACGGAGCCGTTTGTACGAGTCGCTGGTTGATCGCGCGGACCAGCGGGAAGAACTGCGCGTAGAAAGGCCGATTGACTGCACATCATCGACTGCGTGGTATTGCGCCAGACCTTGCGGACCTCGGTGAACGGAACCTCCATGCCGGCGATGTAGCGGTCGAGCACGGGTTGGTAGAGCGAGTTGCCGCATTCGACGGCGATGTCGTTCACCCGGTCCGGAAACCGCGGGTCGCGAATCAGCGCGAGGATGAAGTCGTCGAGGTCCTTCATGCCGTGGTCCGCGTTCAGGGCCACGACCTGGTAGCGATCGAAGGCCGAGAGCACCGCAGCGATCGCCGGTTCGGGAACCGAATGCGAGGCGGCGGGCTTCGCAGCGTGAGAGTGCGCGCACGCCATCAAGCAGGCCGCGGCGAATGGAACGAGCGGCGAACAGCGCATCGGCGCGGACGCTTTACAATCCGCAGGCCAGCACGGGATTCACGGAGTTGCGGCCTCGCGCGGACCCCACGCTGCCACAATGGCGCGTCCACGCGACGCGACAAACGGCACTTCGGCGCGCAGCCTACGGCACGAACGTGCATCCGATCGCGTCGGCGGCCTTGCCGGGTGCGCCCGCGTTGCCGAGCGATCCGCCGCCATCGCCGCCGATGCCGGTCGCGAGCATGGTCGACGGGATCGCGACCGACGACGATCCGCTGCAGACCACCGCAGCCGACGGGCCGCCGCCGCCGCCACCACCGTGACCGCCACCGCCGCCCGAGCCGCCGTTGCCGCCGGGTGCGCCGTTGCCGCCATCATCTTGCTCGCTGCTGCCGCCATACGGACCGCCGATGCCACCGCCGCCGGCGCCACCACCAGTGCCACCGTTGCCGCCGGGCCGCCTGCCCCACCGCGGCTCGCGATGATCATCGAGCTGCGGATCGCCACGTTGGACGTCACGATCACGATGCCGAACAGCCGCCGCCGCCGGTGCCACCGCCGCCGGTGTGCCACTGCAGCCGCCACCGCCACCCCGCCGCCCGACGAGCCGTACGAATCGCAGTTGGTGGTCCGCCACCACCGCCACCGCCGCCGCCGCCACCATTGCCGTCGCTGCCGGGCGTGCCTTCCGTGCCGACCGCGGGCAGGTAGGTGTCGTCCGAGAACATGCCGATCTCGCCACCGCCAGCACCGGCCGAGCCCGTGACGCCGGGCGTACCCGGCGCACCCGGGGTGCCATTCTGACTCTCGCCGTAGGCGCCGGGACCCTGCGGCGTGCCGACGACGCCCGGACCACCATCGAAGCCGCCGGCTCCGCCGTAACCAGCGTTGCCGCCGCGGCCGCCGTTGCGAAAGCACACCGAGCCGCCACCGGCGCCACCGAGCGGGCGATGGCAGCTCGCGCAGCCGATGCCCGAATCCTCGCAGCCTTGATCCCCGGATCGCCCGCGGCGCCCGGGGCCCCCGGCTGGCCGGTGAAGCCCGCCGTGCCCGCCGCACCGAGACCCGGCGACACGGTGACGTTGACCAGCTCGATGTCCTTCGAGCTGGTCACGACGACGGCGATCGAGCTCGCGCCAGCACCAGCGCCATCACTGCTCCGCACCGTGATCGTGTCGAGCGCGGTGGGCTCCATCACGGAGTTGAACTTCACCGTCGGCGACGGGCCCGTGATCTCGGTGGTCGCGGCCTCGCTCCGCGTCCACTGGGTGTCGAAGCCGCCGTAGAGGCCGACGCCGGGCGACATCACGATCTGCTCGTTGTAGGTCCCGGCCTGGATGAACACTGCTTGCTTCGGTGACGCTTGCCCCGCCTTCGCGATCGCCTGCGCGATCGTGAGGAGCGGCGCGTCTGGCGTGCCGGGGTTGCTGTCGTTTCCGTTCGTCGCGACGTGGAGCGCGAAGCACGGCAACATGTCGGGCCCGCAGGTCATCGCGTCGGGGCGGGCATCGACGGAGACGCTCGCATCGACCTCGACGGCCGGCTTGTCCCCCTTTGCGCAGCCCCCGAGCAACGCGACCGCGATCAGGATGGTGCGCATCGCGGACAATCATAGCCCACCCAGCTCCTCCACCACCACGCGACGTGGATCACGTCCGGGCGGAGGCGTCGACGACCGGGGGCTCCCCGGCGAGCCCGTGCAGGTACATCGCCTGGGCTCCATACGCGAGGAACCGGCCCTCGTCGTCCCACACCTCGGCGTCGGCGATCGCATAGCCAAGATGGGCACGCCGGACGACGACGGCGAGCAGCAGCCACTCGCGCACGGTGTCATCGACGATGTAGGTGGTGAGATCCAGGCTCGGCGCGTAGAACCGGTACGGCCCGGGGCCGATGGCGCGGTGCAGCGCGGTCGGCATGGTGTCGATCAGCGGCGGTAGCGAGAGTCGATCGAGGCGCCCATCGGCATCGCGCTGCGGCGTCCGGTAGCGTAGCCAGCGCGAATAGCGCGCAGGCCCGGCGACCAGGCCCTCGGTCCAGTACCGATCGCCCTCGGCGATCCGGCACTCGAGCTGCTGATAGAACCGGAACCGGGTATGCGGATTGTTGGACGCGCCATCGAGCGCGTCGGGTGCGTCCGCGAGCGAGCGCACCGGGGGCATCGGCACGCCCTTGACGTCTGGACCCTTGCGGTCGCGCACGAACGTCGCGAGCACCTCGACGCCGGCGTTGTCCGCATCGGGCGGTGGCGCGGCGTGGCGCAGCGCGATCCGGACCTGCGCCGTGCTGCCACCGCGCCGCAGGATGGTGACGTCCGCGACCAGGGGCCCGGGATGGATCGGGGTGCAGAACACCGTGGTCGCCGAGGCGAGGCGAAGCACCGGCTCGCCGAGCGCGGCCTCGGCCGCACGCAGCGCGCACGTCATCACCACGCCACCCGATGGCAGCATGTAGTCCCAGTGATCGGCGAGCGTCAGGTGAAAGCGGCCCGGCGTCTCGTCATCGGCGCGCACCTTCGTATCGACGGCAAGATCGGCGGTCATCGGCGGGGACCTTACACGGGTTGCGCGGCGAGCGCCGCGAGCTCGTCGTGCAGCGCACGCACGCGGCCGGTCGCGGCCTGGAGCTCGGTCGTCATCGCGGTCAGCTGGTCGCGATGCAGGGCGAGCTCGGCCTCGAGCTTGTCGCCCAGCGCGCGATGCTCGACCCGGTGGGTCTCGAGCTGCTTCACCACGTCGCGGTGCCGCGTGACCTGCTGCTCTTGCTTCGCGTGGTCCTCCGACGCCGCGGCGAGGCGATTGCCGATCGTCTGCCGCGCACGCTCGCGCTCGGTGATCCGCCGCGTCGTCTCCTCGGCGGCGATCCTGGCCTCGGCCTCGCGCCGCTGCTGCGCACGCAGGGCGTTCGCCGCGGCCTCCTCGCGCTGGCGACGCAGCTCCTCGAGCCAGCGGTCGTAGTCGGCCGTCGCCTGGCGGCGGGCGGCGAGATCGTCGCGCCACTTCGCGCGGCGTTGCGCGAGCGCGTCGATCTCCTCCTGCGGCAGGGAGAGCCGGCGCTGCAGCTCGACGACCTCGTCGCCGGTCGTCTCCATCAGGCGCCCGAGCTCGCTGCGATCGAGCCAGATGCCGTGGGTGTGACAGCGATCGAACAGCACGCCCTTGGCCACCCGGGCCTCGAGCAGCTGCTTCACACCTTCGGTCGCGCAATCGGGACACTCGATCGCGTTGCGCCACCACTGCGCCTGGCCGCCGGGCCATCGCGCGTCGCCGAACGCCGCATCGAGCGTGGTGTGCGGTAGCCACACCCCTTCGCAGCGGAGGCAGCAGCGGATCCGATCGAGCCCGCGATCGAGGATCTCGCCGCATCGCGGACACGACAGCATCCGGGGCGTCTCGCGGAACGGTCCGGTCATCGCGTCACCGCCAGGCGGAGCGCGCTCGCGAGGCGCTCGAGATCGGTAGCGACCCGGCTGGCGTCGAGGTCTCCGGTGGCCGCGCGCGCGCGCAATGCAGGCAGCTGGGTGAGCAGCTGGTAGGTCGCGTTCTGTGCGAACCACAGATCGACAGCGCTCTTCATCCGCGTCGCCACCTCGGCCGACCGCGCGATGTTGTCGAGCGCCGCGGGGTCGAGCGTGCCATCCGACGTGACGACACGCGCGAGCAAGTGGGCGAGGCCCTGGCTCGCGGACAGCGCGATCTCGGGCGTGTCGAGGTCGACCTTCACCAGTGCAGCTTCGGCCATCTGCTCGCGCAACACGTGAAAGCTTGGCTCGGACGCGCGCAGGTTCGCAAGCACGCGGCGGCGCAACGTGGTCTCGACCGTCGCGTGCAGCACGTCGGGCACCGGCAGCGCGTGCGCGACCAGCCAGCGGACCAGCGGCGCGTGCTCCTCGTACGCGGCGGCGAGCTCGGCGTCGGCCTTCGCGATCGACTCGGCAAGCACGGCGGCGATCACGCGCTCGCGGCTGCCCGGCAGCAGCGAGGACAGCGACAGGTGCGCGCCGGGAAAGTGGCGATCGATCGTGCGCTGGGCGGCGAACACGTCTGCCGTCTGCAGCGCTCCCGACAGCTCGTCGACGATCGCGCCCCACGCTGCCGCGTCCGGCGGCGGCCGCCCGCCCCCGGGGGCGTGCGGCGCGCCGACGTGGAGGCCCGCGAAGCACAGCGCCGCCGTGGCCTCGGTCAGCCGCGAGCGAAGCCGCAGCGTGCCGGCGACCATGCGCGCGCGCCCGGAGCGCCGCTCGACCTGATCGACGAGCTCGACGTGATAGCCGAACACGTGGACCGAGCGTTCGGCATCTGGCTCCACCAGGTTGTGCACCGCGACGTGGGCGCCGACATCCTCGGGATCGATCCGCGCCGGCCGGACCCGCCGGGTCCAGATCGCCCGGCCATCTCCCTCGTCCGCGAGGTTCGACGTCCCGCGCGCCAGGTGGTCGACCAGCTCGCCTTCGACGTCCTGGCCCGTGATCTGCTGGACGAGCTGCGCGACGCGCGCCGCGTACTGCATGCACTGCACGGTCTCGATCCCCGACAGGTCGTCGAAGAACCAGCCGCAGCTCGTGTACATCAGCATCGCGTGACGGGCGAGCTCCATCACCCCGAGTGCCTTCACGCGCTCGGCGGGATCGAGCACGCGCGACGCGTGCGCGGCGAAGAACCGATCGTGCGCTTCGTCGGTGCGCACCAGCACGACGTCGATGTAGCCATCGCGTGCCGCCCACGGATCGCGAAACACCGACGCGCCGACGCCATCGATCACGCGCACGACCTCGGCGTTCAGCCAGTCGAACGCCTCGCGCAGCGGCTTGCGCCAGCGCTGGTTCCAGCCCGGCTTGCCGCCGCTGCACCCACAGTCATCACGCCAGCGCTCGATCCCGTGCGCACAGCTCCACGACGTGCGCTCGGCGAGCTCGACCTCCCAGGTCGGCGGCATCACGGCGCGAAACTCGCCGTAGTTGGTGAGCCGGGTCCCGTTCCAGCCCTGCTCGACCTGGGTCAGCGCCCACGCGAGCGCCATGTCGCCGTAGCGATGGTGGTGGCCGTAGGTCTCGCCATCGGTCGCGATGTGACACAGCGTCGGTCCGCCGCCCTCGACCGGGCCACGGTTGGTCATCCGCGCGACGATCTGATGACCGTCGACGAGCAGGCGCTCGAACGCGACGGCCTGCGCGGTGGCGCCGTCGTAGAAGAACAGATCGATCGAGCGCCCCGACGGCAGCGCACAGCGATAGCCGCGCCCGGTGTCGACGGGTCCGGTCCGCCAGGCGCCACCTCGCGCGCGCCACGCCTTGGCCTGATACGGCGCGAGCACGGTGAACAGGATGCCCTCGGCGGCGAGCGCCTCGAGCGAGGCGATGTCGACCGCGCACTCGGGTAACCACATGCCTTCGGGCACGCGACCGAAACGATGCCGGAAGTCGGCGATGCCCCACTTGACCTGCGTCGCCTGATCGCGCCGCGACGCGAGCGGCATGATCACGTGGTTGTACGCCTGTGCCATCGCGGAGCCGTGACCGGAGAACCGCGCGACGCTGGCGCGATCGGCCGCGACCAGCGCGGCGTGAACATCCGCGGCGTGCTCGGCGAGCCACGACATCAGCGTCGGCCCGACGTTGAAGCTCATGCGCTCGTAGTTGTCCACGATCTGGATGATCAGGTTCGAGTTGTCGACGACGCGCGCCGCGGCGTTCGGCCGGTAGCACTCGGCGGTGATCCGCTCGTTCCAGTCGCGGTACGGATGCGCGCTCGGCTGGGGCTCGATCGCCTCGAGCCATGGGTTCTCGCGCGGCGGCTGATAGAAGTGGCCGTGGATGCAGACCCACCTGGTGGCGATCACGCGGCCTCCACGACGAACACGATCACGGCGAGCGGCGGCGCCGTGACGACCAGCGACTGCGCGTGGCCGTGGCTGCCGGTGGCATCCGTGTGCATCCCGCCACGGTTGCCGATCCCGCTGCCGCCGTAGGCCTCGGCATCCGAGTTCAAGATCTCGCGCCACAACCCGGCGCGCGGCACGCCGACCCGATAGCCCTCGCGCGGCACCGGCGTGAAGTTCGCGATCACGACGGCGATCTGCCCGTCGCCGTGCCGGGCATACGCGATCACGCTGCTCTCGCGGTCGTCAGCGATCAGCCACTCGTACCCGGCTGGCGTGCAGTCGCCACGATGCAGCGCCGGGTAGTCGCGATAGGCGCGGTTCAGATCGCCGAGCCAGCGCGCGAGCCCTGCCTGGGCCGGATGGTCACCGATCGGCCAGTCGAGCGCCGCATCGTGATTCCACTCGCCCCACACACCGAGCTCGCAGCCCATGAACATCAGCTTCTTGCCGGGCAGCGTCCACTGGTAGCCGAACACCAGCCGCAGCGTCGCGTGCTTCTGCCACGGGTCGCCGGCGATCTTCGTGATCAGCGCGCCTTTGCCATGCACGACCTCGTCGTGCGAGATCGGCAGCACGTAGTTCTCGTTGTTGACGTACATGCCGCGGAACGTCAGCCGCTCGTGATGGTGCTTGCGAAAGATCGGATCGAGGCCGACGAACGCGAGCGTGTCGTGCATCCAGCCGAGGTCCCACTTGTAGCCGAAGCCGAGGCCACCGTGCTCGGCCGGCCGGGTGACGCCCGACCACGCTGTCGACTCCTCCGCGATCGTCGCGACGTCGGGGAACGCGCCGTAGACCGCGCGATTGAGATCCTGGAGGAACGCGATCGCATCGCGATCGTGATTGGAGCCGTCCTCGTTCGGCACCCACTCGCCCGGCTTGCGCGAGTAGTCGCGATACAGCATCGACGCCACGCCATCCACCCGCAGCCCGTCGATGTGAAACCGGTCGAGCCACGAGATCGCCGACGAGATCAGGAACGACTTCACCTCGTGACGCGCGTAGTTGAAGATGTAGCTCGTCCAGTCGGGATGGAAGCCGCGCCGCGGATCGGCGTGCTCGAACAGGTGGGTGCCGTCGAACAGCCCGAGGCCGTGCGCGTCGGTCGGGAAGTGTGCGGGCACCCAGTCGACGATGACGCCGATGTCGCGCGCGTGCAGCCCATCGATCATCGCCATCAGATCCTCGGGCGCACCGTAGCGCGTGGTCGGCGCGAAGAACCCGGTCACCTGGTAGCCCCACGAGCCGTAGAACGGATGCTCCATCAGCGGCATCAGCTCGACGTGCGTGAACCCGAGCTTGCCGACGTGCTCGCCGAGCTGCTCGCCGAGCTCGCGGTAGCCGAGCACCTCATCTCGAGCGCGTCGCCACGACCCGAGGTGGACCTCGTAGATGCTGACAGCCGCGTCGAGCGCGATCCGGCCCTTGCGCGAGGCCAGCCAGCTCGCATCCGTCCAGTCGTACCGCGCCTCCCACACGACCGAGGCCGTCGCGGGCGGATGCTCGGCGCGGGACGCGAACGGATCGGCCTTGTCGCGTGACTCGCCGTCGCAGCCGACGATCGCGTACTTGTAGCGCGCGCCGTGACCGATCCCCGTCACGGTCGCCTCCCAGATCCCCGACGCCCCGCGTGCCGCGAGCGGCGTCGCGCCTGGCTGCCAGCCGTTCCACTCCCCGATCACGCTGACCGCGCGCGCATTCGGTGCCCACACCGCGAACGCGGTCCCGCCCGCCACCAGGTGAGCGCCCAGCTTCTGATAGAGGCGGTGGTGCGTCCCCTGATTGAACAGGTAGAGATCGTCATCGCTGAGGAGACTGCTCACCCGCACACGATAGCAACGCCGGGCTACGATCGGTCAGCGATGGGCGCGTTCGACTCGTACGTGGGCCTGGTTCGGTGCCCGCGCTGCAACGACCAGCACTGGATCGAAGGCCAGACCAAGCTGTTCGATCCGGACTACGACACCCAGAGCTACTTCACCGTCGGCGAGCCGTGTCCGAAGGAGATCGACTTCCCGCGGCTGGCCGCGCCGCTGGTCGACGACCAGTGGATGCGGATGCGCGATCCGGTCAGCACCACGCACCTCACGCTGCTGGTCGACGGCGACGACCTGTACGCCTGCAACTGCGAGCTGCCGCTCGCGATCGTGCTGCACTTCGAGCTCGCACCGGCCACCGTCACGCTGGTCGACATCCGCGCGTTCGACGCACGCGATCCGGCGCTCCCGGCCGAGCTCGACTTCGTCGATACGTACTGGCCGCCGGATCTCAATGCCGCCGCGCGCCGCATCCTGGCGCGCCACCCGATCGCCGCGCGCGCCCGACAGCTCACGCATTGGATCACCCGCCGGTTCGAGCACGATGATTCACCACTCGCACCGAGGACCTGGCTGGTCGGCCCGACGCGGTGCGAGGCCTGCGGCGACGTTCGCGAGCGCACCGAGTCGACCCAGCTGAGCGATGACAAGGAGCCTTCGTTGTTCGGCGCCGGGTGGACCGGCGGCGCGCTGTTCCTGGGCACGCGGGTGCCGTTCGACGAGGCCTGGCTCGAAGAGGATCTCGATCACAACTGGTATCTCCGCGCGCGCCACCCGGTCGGGCGCGACCGCCTGGTGATCCTCGGTCACCCGCGGGCGTTCGGCTGTGCGTGCGGCGCGGGCCGCGCGACCTTCGTCAGTCACTACGCGCGTCACCCCGGCGCGCTCGAGCTGGTCGAGTCGCGCGGCTGGGTCCTTTGCGAGACACGCCAGCACGAGCTCGTCGAGCGCCGC
>JBBJLY010000003.1:0-92747 GCA_037720695.1 Kofleriaceae bacterium
CCAGGCCCGTTCGTCACGCCCCTGCCGGCCGCGGCCCCCGGGCATGTCGCGGGGCTGCTTCTCGGCGTCAGCCTGCGCGCGCTGCGCCTCGACGCGCTCGCGCTCCGCGGTCTCGCGGGCAACGCGGGCTTGCTCGGCCGAACGCTCGGCGGTGGCCTGCGCCTTCTGTGCGACGTCGCGCGATCGCTCGGCGTCCTGCTGCGCCTTGAGTGACAGATCGCGCAGGCGCTCGGACTCGACCTGCGCCCGGACGGCGGCCTCGCGCGACAGCTCGGCCGCTTCGCGCTGCTTGACCGCCTCCTTGAAGCCGCGGCGCGCATCGTCTGCGGTGCCCTCGGCCTGCTTCTTGTCGGCGAGCGCCTTGGCCCGCATCCGGTCCGCGCGCTGCTTCGCTTCCTCTGCACGTTGCTTGGCCTGGGTCGCGTTGGAGCCGCGACGCTCGGCATCCTCGGCCGCGGCCTTGGCCTCCGACGCGAGGCGTGTCGCCTCGTCGGCTTCCTGGCCCGACAGCATCGCGTTTGATTCCGCGGTCGCCTTTGCCTCGCGTAGCTCGGCCTCCTCGCGCGCCGCGCGCGACAGCTGCGCCCACACCAGCGCGCCCGCGATCACGAACACGACGAGCGAGCTCAGCGCGACCGTCACCGCCTTGTGCTGGCGCGCCCAGCGCGCGAGCCGGCCGATCCGCGAGTAGCGATGCGAGAACACGAGGTCACCGGTCAGGTACTGCTTGAGCGCGCGCACCAGCTCGTCGGCGGTGAACCGCTGCGCCCGGTCGTGCGCCATCGCGCGCGCGATGATGCCGGAGAGCTCCGGATCCTTGGGCATCGCCGGCGGGATGACCTGGCCTTCTTTCAGCCAGTCGAGGAAGTCGAGCAACTGCTTGTTGCGGTGCGCGCCGTCGACGGCCTTCCACTCGAACGGCGTGGTGCCGCTGACGATCTCGTACAGCGTGACGCCGAAGCTGTAGACGTCGAAGCTCGGATCCGCGGCGCGGCCCTGGCTCTGCTCGAGTGGCAGGTACGGTGGCGTGCCGGCGCTGATCGTCACCATGCGGCCGCTCATCGACGGCGGCTGATCGTTGAGCGCCTGGGCATCCTCGTGATCACCCGGCGCGTCGAGATCGCGTGCGATGCCCCAGTCGATCAGTGTCGCCTCGCCGCGCTTGCCGAGCAGGATGTTGTTCGGCGTGCAGTCGCGGTGGACGATCCGTCGCTCGTGCGCGTAGGCGAGCGCCTCCGCGATCGCGACCACGTTCGACAGCAGCTCGAGCCGCTCGCGCGTGCGCGGCACGCCATCCCGCTCCGCCGTCCACAGCTCGTCGAGCCGATCGCGAAGCGCGGTGCCCTCGACGCGCTCGAGCACGCAGAACGGCCAGCCGACGGTCGACTTGCCGAGCTCGTGGATCGTGACGATCGACGGGTGCTGCAGCTTCGCGAGGATCCGCGCCTCTGCGGTGACCCGGCGTTGAAACATGTCGGCCATGCCCGCCTGCAGCTCGTCGCCTTGCCGCGGCGCCTTCAGGATCACGGTGCGACCGAGCCGGCGATCCTCACCGGCATAGATCTCGGCCATGCCGCCGCGAGCGAGCGGATCAGCCGGCCACTTGAACGCGTTCTCGTTGACCAGGCCCTTCGGCAGGTCGAGCTGGATCGGGACGCTCGGCTCGTTTGCCCCGGTCCCGTCCGCGCTCACCACCGAACGACACATCGAACAGCTGGCCAGGTGCTGGCTGATGCTCGGCTGGGACGGATTCCGCAGCTCGGCGAGCGTCGGGTGCTTTTGCCCGGCGATCCCAAGCTGGGTCGGGTCGGTCTCCATCTGCGGAGTCTATCCCCGCCGGCGCCCGAGCGCCTGTTCCGGAGATCAACGCTGAATCGGGATCAGTGGTCGTGATCGCAGTCGGGACCGTGGACGTGGCCCTCGTCGGGAGCGGTGCCCTCGACCCCGCCCTCCGGGAGCGGTGTCCCGGGCTGGGTCAGCTGCTCGACCTCGGTCACCACGGCCTTGCCGACCAGGAACTCGAGCACCTTGTCCTGGCGAAGCGAGTACGTGACGTTGTCGAGTCGGCCATCGCGCTGCCACTCGGCGCGCAGCTTCGCGGGCGCGATGTTGCGCGTCTTCGCGGTGGTCTCGATGTGCTGGCCCATCTCGGCCTCGCTGACCGCGATGTTCTCCTTGTCGGCGATCGCCTCGAGCAGCAGCTGGCCGCGGACCTCGTCGGCGCCGGCGGGGCGCAGCTTCTCGCGCAGCTCGTCGGTCAGGCCGGCCGTCGGGTTGTTGCGCTCCGGCTTCATGCCGAGCATCTGGCGCAGGCGCTGGTACTGCATCTCGACCGCGCGCTCGACCAGCGAGCCCGCCACCGGGATCTGGTTCTTCTTGATCAACTCGCGCAGCGCGCCTTCACGCGCCTCGCGATCGATGACCTCGCGCTCCTTGGCCTCGAGCTCGTCACGGAGCGCCTTGCGTAGCCCGTCGAGCGTGTCCGACTTGCCGGTGTCCTTCGCGAACTCGTCGTCGAGCTCGGGGACATCCTTCGCGCGCGCCTCGAGGATCGTGACGGTCAGGTTCGCCTTGCGACCACGGATCGACTCGTCCTTGTAGTCCTCGGGGACCGTGATCTCGATCTGCTTGTCCTTGGTATCGATCGGCACGCCGAGCAACGCCTCGCGCAGCCCCGGCAGCGGCTCTCGCTCCGAGTCGTCGAGGTCGACCGCGAACTGCGGCTGATTGATCTGGTGCTCGCCGATCGAGCCGGTCACCGACAGGCCGACGATGTCGCCCGAGGCCGTGACTTCACGGCCCTCGATCGGGCGTAGCTCGGTGTGCTCGCGGCGCAGCTGCGCGAGCGATTCCTCGACCGCGGACTCCGGGATGTCGAGCTTGCGCTTCTCGATCTCGAGCCCCTGGTAGTCCTGCGGGACGACCTCGCCACGGACCTCGATGATCGCGGCGAACGTGAACGGCTGGCCCTTCTTGATCGGGGCAGCCTCCTCGACGCGCGGCTCGGCGACCGCCGAGAGGTTGTGCTCTTGATTCGCGCGGAAGAACGACTCGCGCACGAGCTCGTAGGCGACCTCGGCATTGACGCGCGGTCCGTAGACCTGCTCGAGCACGGGACGCGGGACCTTGCCCTTGCGGAAGCCCTTGAGGGCGACCCCCTTGCTGAGCTCGCGATACGCATTTCCCAGCTTTAGGCTCACCGTCTCCCACGGGATCTCGACAACCATCTTCTTCTCGACGGGAGAAACGTCTTCGATCTTGACCTGCATGGCGAGCGGCGTGGTTACCACACCGATGCGCGATGTGCCTAGCGGCGGAGGCGATAGGTCGGCTCGCCACCTTGCGGGCTGCCGGGCTGGATCAGATCCAGGCTGTAACCCTCGAGCTTCCGGGTCAGCTCCTCCATGTAGGCGACGGCGTCCGCGAGGTCGAGCATCTGCCCGATCGCCCGGGCCGTCAGCTCGCCATCACCGAGTGCATTCAGGATCCTGCGCTCTCCGGGATCGATGTGGAAGTCCTGCGGCACCACCCGGTCGACCAGCCAGCCGAGCTGCGCCGAGACCTGCGGTGTCAACCCGAGCCGGACCACCGCCGACTGCGCACCCGACCCCGACTGGTAGCCGAGCGCAGTCCGGTGGTGCGGCGACCGCGTGGTGTTGCGACTGCGGCGCTGATGGATCGGCGTCTTGCGCAGCTCCGGGTTCGATGGCGCCTGGCTGGTCAGCGGCGATGGCGCGTGGTGCGCGAGCACGACCTGGGGGACGAAGGTTGCGCTCTGCGCCTGGGGCAGCCGTGCCGCCCCGGCCTGCGAGACGTAGTCGATCTGCGGGCCCTGACCGTCGGGTCGCTTGGGTAGCAGGCGCGGCGCGCCCGGACCCCAGTTCGCGGTCGGCTCGCGATCGAACGTCGGCTCCTCGTCCACCAGTCGCGGCGGGTTGCCCTTCGAGCCGGCGAGTCGCTTCGCCGCGGCCTCGAGCAGGAGCCGGATCTCTTGCGCGCGGGCGTCGCCGTCGCCGACCTGGTTACCGACGTGGATCCCCCACGGACCGTTGTGATCGATCCCTGCGGGACCGATCGCGAGCTCGGTGCCGTGCAGCACGATCGTCGGGCGCGTCTGGTCGCGGCTGTCGGCGTACGCGCGCATCAGCACGCGCTGCTCCGCCCACTTCTCCGCGATCACCATCACGGAACGATAATGACTTGGCGCGGAAGCTGGGCTTCGTAACCAGTCGTCGACGATCCGGATGGACGCCATGCCTGTCCCCCATCCTACCGCGGCCGTGGCACCTTCGGGTCGTGGTGCGCGTAGTTCCCTGGCTCGACCGCGCGGTCCGGGTGATCGCGCTCGTGATCCTCGTGCAGGACGCGGCCTCCGGGGGCTGGCTCGACCAATCCGAGCACGCGGTCGGCGCGGTCGCGCTCGAGCGAGCGGCGACCGCGCCGCTGTACGGCATCGTCGCCAGCGTCGCGACGCTGTTGCCCGCCGGCGAGCCCGCGTTCCGGCTCGGTGTGCTGAACGCCGCACTCGCCGCCCTCGTGCTCGTTGGAGTGCTGCGGGCGGCGCGCGCGCTGCTGCCAAAGGATCCGATCGCCGGGCTCGCCCCGGTCGTGCTGCTCGCGATCGCGCAGCCAATGCGTGAGGCCGCGGCGTTCGCTGGTCCGCACATGCTCGCCGCCGCCGGCCTGGTGTGGGCGATCGCGTTCGCGCTGACCCACGCCCGGGCTCCCTCGCCGCGCCTCGCGCTCGCCGCATTCGCGTGCGGGGCCATCACGATCGGCGCCGCGCCCTGGCTCGGGGCCGCACTTGTCGTCGCGCTGGTCGTGCGGTTCTGGCGCACGGTGCCGCGCCCGCAGCTCGTGCTTGCGGCCGCATGTCTCGGCGTGCTCGCGATCGCGTGGTGGATCGGCGCCGTCGGCATGCTCCCCGTCCGCGCTTCGAGCCTGTCTCGCGTGGTCGCCGCGACTTCACATGCGGCACCCCTCGTCGGCATCGGGCTCCTCGGCGCCGCGTTCGCACTCGCGACCGGCCTCGCATCCGCGCGCACGCTCGTGGTGGCGATCGCGATCGCGGCGATCCACGCGATCGCGATCGATCCAGATCCGACGCCCGTGCTGGCGCTGCTCGCGATCGCCGGCGCGGTGATCCCCGCCGCGGTCGTCCGCGTGATCCCCGAGCGCCGCCACCTGGTCGCGGCGGTCGCGGGGCTGCCGCTCGTCGTGGTCGCGCTGCTCGCCACTCCGCTCGCGGCGATCGATGATCCGGCCGGAACGCCGGCCCGGCTCGCGACCGACCTGCTCGACGATCTGCCGCCCGGACCCGGGCTGATGGTCGCGACCCGCACGACGACCTGGACCGCGATCCACCACGCGCAGGTGATCGCCGGCGCGCGTCCGGATCTCCAGCTGACCTCGCCCGCGGTCACCGACGGGGCGCTCGTCGGCGCGATGCGCGGCGGGCTGATCGCCGGGGCGGACGTGCCCTCGATCGGACGGCTCGACCCGCGACTCGCGCAGCCACGAGGTCGTGGGTTCCAGCTCCTGCTCGACCATCCGACCGAGACCGCTCCCGTCCCGCAGCCTGCGAGCTACGCTACGCCGCGCGGCGCCGAACAGGCCGCGCTGCTCGCGATCGATCGCGGACGCTACGAGGCGATCGCCGGCCGCCTCGATCTCGCCGCGCGTGCGACGGGCCTGGCGCCTGGGCGATTCTCGGCGAGCGACCTTGCGATCCTCGCGACCGCCGTCCCGACGCCCGAGCGACCCGCGCTGTTCCAGTTCATCCCCGCGCTCGAGCCCAAGGCCGCAGGACCGTGGCTGCTTGCGCTGTTCGGCGATGACCTCGCGTGGGTCGCCGGGCTCCCGCAAGCTGTCAGCGAGTATCCAGTCGAGCGCCGGCTTCACGCGCTGTGGCGCGAGGTCTGGGGCGGGACGCGCAAGCCCGACGACCCGGCGATCGCGGCACTGGGACCGCTCGCGACCGCGGCAACCAAGCGAATGCTCGACACGATCGAGACCACGCGGCGGTAAAAAAAAACCGCCGGCAACCTGGGGGAGGCTACCGGCGGGACCCGCGGAAGGGTGCGGGGGTCATGGCGGTCACTGCTCGCGCGGGTGGAACACGAGACAGGACGCCGTTGGAATCGTGCAGCCATGGTGCACGCGCGATACCAGCGCAGCTCGCCTGGTTGCTCCGAGCGTTTGCGCGGATATCCGGATCTACCGACGCGCCCGCGAGCCACACCGGGCGCTCGCGCGCGGTACGGCTCGCACGTGGATGGGATGTTTACGGGTTCCGCGCCGTGGCACCTCGTCTGCACCAAGAAATTCGTATGGCACAGCCACCGAAGAGCTACGACGACATCGTTCGCGACACGGTCCTCGATCCGGACGGGTCGAAGCGTCCGTCTGTCGCGCAGGAAGCGGAAGGTCGCGCCCGGACAGGGCCTGGATATCCCGACGAGGATGCACTCCGTGTCGCGGTGCTCGAGCGGCTCCGCGCCGAGCACCTCGACGTCACGGTCGAGGTCGAGCGCGGCCGCGTGACCCTGCACGGCCACGTCAGTGATCAGGCTGCGATCAGCCGGGTGCAAGCGGTGGTCGAGGCGGTATCGGGAGTCGTTGAGGTCGAGAATCGTCTCGTCACCTCATGACGGTCAAAGAAGGCTTCGCGCGCTTCGCGCGAGCGGTGTCGCGCAAGATCGGCAGTCCACACGCGTTCGTGATCGCGTGCCTGATCATCATCGGGTGGGCGCTCTGTGGTCCGATCTTCGGGTTCTCCGAGACCTGGCAACTCGTGATCAACACGACCACGACGATCATCACGTTCCTGGTCGTGTTCCTGATCCAGAGCACGCAGAACAAGGACTCGAAAGCGGTCCACCTCAAGCTGGACGAGCTGATCCACGTGATGTCAAAAGCGCGCGATCGTCTGATCGATGCCGAGGACCTGTCGGACGAGGAGCTGGACGAGCTCGACCGCGAGTTTCAGGAGATGCGCAAGCATCAGCCACCGGGCCACGACCGGACATGAGACACCCGCGCGCGGTCGCGACGACATCTGCGCTCAGCGTGCGCTCCCGCTCGCTTCTCATCACTTATCGGACGTCGATCCGCACACCTGCGCGCGCCTTGGCTCGGCATTCCCCTGGCATATGGGCTGCACCGACCGAACTGCATAACCTGAGGAGTTAACCTATGTTTTCTTGGGCCATTGCATTCGTTCTTATCGCGCTGCTCGCCGCGGTCTTCGGCTTCACCGGCCTCGCTGCAGGTGCCGCCGGCATCGCGAAGATCATCTTTGTTGTCGCGCTCGTGTTGGCGATCGTCAGCTTCGTCGCTGGTCGCCGTCCCGCCGTATGAGCACGACCGAGGGCCCGCGGGCTCGTAGGCGGCTGAAAGGTATGACCTCGCAATGAACGGATCGATCCTGATCGTCGACGATGACGACGACACCGCTGTGCTCCTGCGCGATAGCCTCCGGAAGCGCGGCTTTGATGTCGACGCGGTCAACTCCGCTCAGCAGTGCCTCGAGCACCTGCGGACTGACCCTGCTGACGTCGTGGTTACCGACGTTCAGATGTCCGGCATGTCCGGCATCGATCTGTGTCAGGAGCTTCGCCAGCGGTACCCCGATCTGCTGCCATTGGTCCTCACGGGTCAGGGTGGCCTCGAGACGGCGATCGCCGCGATCCGCGCCGGCGCCTACGACTTCATCACGAAGCCGGTGAAGGTCGATGCGCTCGCGATCGCGGTCGGTCGTGCCCTCGAGCACCTCTCGCTCAAGCGCGAGGTCAAGCGGCTGCGCTCGGCCGCCGATCGCGATGTTCCGATCGACGGCATCGCCGGCAACAGCCCCGCGATCCGCGAGACGATCGAGATGATCCGCCGGGTCGCCGATAGCGATGCGACGGTCCTCGTGACCGGCGAGTCAGGCACCGGTAAGGAGCTCGTCGCTCGCGCGCTGCACAACCTGTCGCCGCGCCGCGATCAGCCCTTCGTTGCAGTCAACTGCGCCGCGATGCCGGCTCCCCTGCTCGAGAGCGAGCTGTTCGGCCACGTCCGCGGCGCGTTCACCGATGCAAAGCGGTCGCGCGCGGGCCTGTTCGTTCAGGCTGGCGCCGGCACGATCTTCCTCGACGAGATCGGCGAGATGCCGGTCGAGATGCAGGTCAAGCTGCTGCGCGTCCTTCAGGAGCGCAGGGTCCGCCCGGTCGGCGGCGACGAAGAAGTGCCGTTCGAGGCGCGCGTCGTCACCGCGACCAACCGCGATCTCGAGACCGAGGTTGACGAGAAGCGGTTCCGCGAGGACCTGTTTTACCGGATCAACGTCGTCGCGATCCCGGTGCCGCCGCTCCGCGCACGCGCCGGCGACATCCTGTTGCTCGCGCAGTACTTCCTCAAGCGGATCGCGGGCCGGACCAATAAGCCGGTGCAGGGGATCTCGGGTCCCGCCGCGCGCCTGTTGATGGATTACGACTGGCCGGGCAATGTCCGCGAGCTCGAGAACTGTATGGAGCGCGCGGTCGCGCTGTGCCGGCTCGACGAGATCACGGTCGACGATCTGCCTGCCAAGGTGCAGGAGCACCAGAGCTCGAAGATCGTCATCACGACCGAGTCGCCTGGCGAGCTGATCACACTCGACGAGATGGAGCGTCGCTACGTCCGCCAGGTGCTGAACGCCGTGGGCGGCAACAAGACGCACGCGGCACGCATCCTCGGCATCGATCGCCGGTCGCTGTACCGCCGGCTCGAGGAGCCGCGTCACGAGGCCAAGTCGGCCGAGCCGTCGCACCCGCGTGCCGCCTCACCGACCAATCCCCCGCACTCGTCCAACGGCCACACCAACGGTAACGGAGCCAGCGCCGGGCATCCCGGCGGAGCCGAACAAAGCTAAGACAACGGCGTGGGAACGAAAGCGCAGCGAATCCACCTCCTCCTGGTGGAGGACGATGACCTGGACGTGATGAACGTCCATCGCGCACTCGCGCAGGCGGCCGAAGTTGCGTCGATCACCGTCGCTCGCGACGGGATCGAGGCGCTGATCCTGTTGCGAGGTGATGAGCTGCCGATGGAGCGGCTCGTGATCCTGATCGATCTGCGCATGCCCCGGATGTCCGGGCTCGATCTGTTGAAGGAGCTGCGCGCTGACTCCCGGCTCAAGCGGATCCCGACCGTGGTGCTCACCACTTCGGATGATCCTCATGACCGGGATGCTGCCTTTTGCCTCGGCGCTGCAGGATACTTCGTCAAGCCCGCAGCACCGGGTCGCTTCAAACAGATCATGGACGCGATGCGCACGTACTGGTCGGTAGCTGAGTTCGCACCTCCCCCGCTCGCGAACTCGGGGAAGTCGTGATGATTCGACTGCTGATGATCGACGGCGATGTCGTCGACCGGCTCGCGATCCGCCGCGCGATCGAGCAGAGCGAGCTCGATGCCGAGATCGAGGAGGCATCAACCTTCGAGGACGCGCTGAGCAAGCTCGCCACCTCGCGCTACGACTGCCTGCTGCTCGACCACGATCTGCCGGGTAGCTCGGGGATCGAGCTGACGCGCGAGCTGCGATCTCGTGGCAACCACACCCCGATCGTCTACGTCACCGGCCAGCAGAACGAAGAGCTGCTCCAGGCAGCTGTCGAGTCAGGGGTCACCGACTTCTTTCCCAAGGGCGACCTGTCACCGCACCACCTCGCGCTGCGGATCCGGTTCGCGATCCGGATCGGCCATGCCGAGGCAGAATCCGCGCGCTCGCTCGCCGCCGCGACCCAGGCCGCGCGGGCACGCGATGACGTGCTCGCCGTGGTGTCTCACGATCTGCGCGGTCCACTGCATGCGATCAGCCTCGCCGTCGAGGCGTTGCGCGAGGAGAGCGGGCCCGAGGCGCTGCGCTACCTCGGCGCAATCGAACGCGCGTCGCAGCGGGCCGAACGCCTGATCACCGATCTGCTCGAGGCCAGCGCGATCGAGAACGGCGCACTCACGTTGTCGCGTCACACGATCGACGCTGCGGCTTTGATCAAGCAAGCGGCATCAGACCACGAGCTCCTCGCAAAGGAGAGCGGCGGACGGATCGTTGCGCACGTGCCCGACGAGACCACGCTGGTCTCCGCGGATCGCGATCGCGTGCTCCAGGTGCTCGGCAACCTGATCGGCAACGCGCTCAAGCACGCGCGCGGCGCGCCGATCGACATCGAGCTCAAGCGCAACGGGAGTGAGGCGACGATCGCCGTTCGCGACCACGGGCCCGGCATCACCGATGCCGAGCTCCCGCACGTCTTCGATCGCTACTGGCACGGCCGCACCAAGAAGGGTGGCGCCGGACTCGGCCTTGCGATCGCGAAGGGTATCGTCGACGCGCACGGCGGCACGCTTCACGTCGCCAGCCAGCACGGCCACGGGGCCGAGTTCTCGTTCACGCTGCCGCTCGCTTCGAGGTAGCGCGGCGTCGCACGTCGTGCCGGGGCGCTCGATCCGCGTGCGCCAAGTCGCGTAAATGACGTCCTCCCCGCGTGGCATGTGGCGTGCTCGGGAGGCCGACATGCGTTCCGTTCCGCAGTCCCTTGTCCCGCGCATGGCCGACCACCCCCGGTTCCTCGAGGTCGTTGCAGGCCGCCTGCTCGAGCTCGTCGTGTTCACGGTCGAGGGCATCCGCTCGCGCGTGGCCCGGCCGACGGTTCACTAACCGTTAAGCGACTGAGCTGGACGCGACGCTCACGAGTCGTCGTCGTCCCAGCGCGGCGCCCGGAACTGCCGCGTCTTCGGGGTCTTCTCCCCGACGATTGGCACGGGGATGGCCTCGACCGAGTAGTAGTCATAGACCGGTCGTCCGAGCTCGTCACGGATCGCGGTCGCTGCTGCGCGGACCTCGAGTGCCGAGGGCCGATGCTCGAAGTTCTTGATCAGCATCTTCTCGACCAGCTCGACCACGTCGCGGGGCGCATCACATCGCGGACCGAGCGCGGGCAACGGTTTGTTGAGGTGCTGGACGAGGATCTCGACCGAGGTGGCACCGAGGAACGGCGGTCGTCCGCTGAGCGCGTGATAGGCGACGACGCCGAGCCCGTAGACGTCGCAGTGTCCATCAGTGGGCCCGCCGCGTGCCTGCTCGGGGGCCATGTAGGTCGGGGTGCCGATCGCCTCGTTCATGTTGGTGTAGCGAGCGCCCGCGAGATGGTGAGCGATTCCCCAGTCGATCAAACGCACGGGGAAAACGTCGTCGGGTGTCAGGAAGATATTGTCTGGCTTGATGTCGCGGTGGGTGACCCCGTGCGCATGCGCCGTCGCCAGCACGTCGGCGACGCTGGCGATCACGTCGAGGATGTCGAGCGCACGCACCGGCCCACGGGTGATCGCGTCGCCGAGTGACGAGCCTTCGACGAGCTCCATGGCGATCCACGGACGCCGGTCCGGCATCACGCCGCACTCGTAGAACCGCGGGATCCCGGGATGAACGACCGACGCGAGGATCGCGGCCTCGCGCATCATGCGGTCGATCGCGCGGTCCTGAGACAGCTGGTCTTCACGCAACACCTTGAGTGCCACGACGTGGCCGTCGATCACGTGCTCCGCCTGATACACCCAACCCATGCCACCGGTGCCCACCAGCTGGACGATCCGGTACGCCGAGATCATGGCGCCCGGCGCGAGGGTGTTGCCCCTCACATCACGTGCTGCGCCCTGCGATCCCATGGTTGCCGTAACGAGAGCACGCTGCGTGCCACGAGGTGCGCTGCGATCGCGACCGTGCGCGGGGGCTACACTTTCTCGCGGGAAACGGGGACTTGGACTACAGATCCACCGGCAAGCCGATTGCACCACCCCCTGCATATGACGGTTGAACGTCTCGCGGAGCTTGGCCCCGATTCGGTGGTCGGCTCCTACCGCATCGTCAAGGAGATCGGACGAGGCGGGATGGGCTCCGTCTACGAGGCCGTGCACTGCGTGTTGCCACGCCGCGCGGCGATCAAGGTCATGCATGGCGAGCTGCGCCGGCACCCCGGGATGGCCACGCGCATGGTCCAGGAAGCCGCGATTCTTGATGAGGTCCGGCACCCCGGCATCGTTCGCGTCTACGAGTGCAACGTGCTCGAAGATCGCCGGCCGTGGATCGCGATGGAGCTGATCGAGGGCGAGACGCTCGCCGGTCGCCTCCACTACGCCACCACCCTGCCGTCGGCCGAGGTCGCGACGCTGATGGCGGAGGTCTCCGACGTGCTTGCGGCGGTGCACGCCCGTGGCGTCATCCATCGTGACCTCAAGCCCGATAATCTGCTGCTGACGCCGAGCGACCGCGATTTTCCGCTCCGGGTGATCGACTGGGGCGTCGCGCGCATGGGCCCTGTCGGCCGATTGACGATGGACGGGCTGACCCCAGGCACGCCGATTTATATGTCTCCCGAACAGGCAACGGGAAAAAACGTGGCCGCGCCATGCGACATCTACTCGCTCGGCGTGATCGCATACGAGGCACTGTCCGGCCAGCCGCCGTTCGATGGCCGCACGCTCGCCGAGGTCGTCTGCATGCATTTGACCAGCGAGCCAGCTTCGCTGCACGAGAGCACCAGCGCTCCGAACTCGCTGTGTGATCTTATCCACCGCATGCTGCAGAAGGATCCGGCGCAGCGACCCAGCGCGACCGAGGTCCGCCAGCTCGCCCGCGCGATCGCGCTCGATCTGTCGACCTCCGCATACGAGGAGTTCGAGCTGACTGGAGTCGAGACCGGGCGACCGTCGAAGCTCGCCCCGACTCGCCAGCGCGCGCAGATCATCCCGACCGACGAGGTTCAAATTGTCGACCCTGACGCTCTCGAGTTCGGAATGACCGAACTGCTCCCGATCGCGCGCAAGCCACGGTGGACTCCGGAGCTGAGCGCCGCCGTGCCGACGAGAGCACGCGCTGGCAGCGAGGTCGTGATGCTCCAGAAGCGTCGCTCGTAGCGCGCGCACCCGCTCGACTGAGCGTGGAGGCCACGCACCGCGTGCAGGAACGCTCGCAAATCCTCGATCGCGCGCTGCCGCAATGCGGCACGACACATGCTGTAGCTCGCCTCAACTAACATTTTCCCGGAGAACTCTCATGAACAAGAACGGCAGCGGAACGGACACCATGACGGACAACATCAAGGACAAGGTTTCCAACCTGGTGGACCAGGGCCAGGAGAAGGCCAGCGCGATCAAGGATCGCGTCCTCGAGGTCAAGGACCAGGCGGTCACCCGCGGTGAGGACGTCCTCGACCGCGCGGTCGAGCTGATCAAGGCCAACCCGATCAAGGCCGTTGGCCTGGCGTTCGGCGTCGGCTACATCGGCATGCGCCTGTTCCGCCGCTAAGGAGGACCGCATGGAGGCCAGGGAGAACGACCGTCGGATGGAACAGGCGAAGGAATCACTTCTCGCGCGAGTCGACGAGCTCGGCCGGCGCATGAAGGAGGCCAAGCAGAAGTTCGACATCAAGGCTCACATCAGCTCGCATCCACTGGTTGCGGTTGGTGCTGCGCTCGCGCTGGGCGCGCTCCTCGGGATTCCCGGCAGCGACGGGTCGCCGTCGCACGACTCCGAGACCAAGCGCGGTCTCGGCGGTGCGGCGATGGCAGGCATCGCTGGCCTTCTCATCCGCATTGCCAAGGATGTCGCGGTTCGCCAGCTCACGGGCGTCGCGAAGGACTGGATGGGCGGACAGGAGCACGGGGCGGATGCGTCTCGTGATCCATCGGTCGAAGCGCTTCTGCAGCGTAGCTAGCACGCGCGGTTCCGGATGCACCGCTCACGCTGATTGCGCGAGCGGTGTTCGGCGTTTCGGCAAAATCGGAAACGGGATCCGCGCGTTGTCGTCGGTCGCAAGCGAATTGCGCGTGAGCGCTATCACGCAGTGATGGCCGAACCTGACGGGTGCTGACAGCCCCGTGATCGCACGCCATGCGTCGAGATGCCCATGCGACGATGCGCATCATGCGTTTCTTCGCCACCGTCACGGCGCTGCTCGCGATGCCAATCAGCATCGCCAGCGCTCACATCCACCTGACCTCTCCTGTGTCCCGCACCGATGACACCGGTGGCGATCCCCAGAAGGCCGAGCACTGCGGAGGTGCCGTCGGGCGGACTGCGCGTGTGCAGACGTTTCGTCCCGGGAGACGATCACGGTCACCTGGGCAGAGAACATCAACCACACCGGCCACTTCCGGATCGCGTTTCAACCAAACGGCGAGACCTTCGGAATTCCCCCAGCCTCGGCGGGGCAATGCGTGGGCCCAGGCACCGCGCAATGTCCGCCGGATGTCACTAACTGTAACTTTCCGACGGCGAGTGAGGAGGGGCCGGGACCTGCCGGGAGCATCGTCCTCAAGGACAGAATCCCAGATGGCACGCTCAGCACCACCGTGACGCTGCCCAACATGGAGTGCGCCAACTGCACGCTCCAGTTCATCCAACTGATGACCGACAAATGTCCGTACACCGTCACGCCGAGTAGCGACGACATCTACTTCAACTGCGCGGATATCACGCTGTCCAACACCGCACCGGCCGTCGATGCCGGTGTTCCAACCGGCGATGCAGGTGGCAACAACAACGGATCAGGCGATGCGTCCGGCGGCTGTTCATCCACGGGCGGCGTGGGCGGATTCGGGATCGGGTTCGCGCTGCTCGGCTTGGTCTGGCGTCGTCGCCGCGCGTGATGCCCGCACCATCGCGTAGATGCTGGCAGCGAGGCTGAGCGCGAACACGAGGAGCCACATCGGCAGGCTCAGCGGTTCGGGCCGCCGATGGACCACAGGACGCCGTACGGGTCCTTGACCTGGCCGTAGCGATCGCCCCAGAACTGGAGCGCGCACGGCATGACGGCGGTGGCGCCGGCTTCGACCGCGCGGTTGAACCACTTGTCGGCGTCGTCGACCTGGAGGTGGAGCACGAAGCCCTGCGGGGTCTCGACCTTGTGGCCGTGCTCGGGGAACACGTCCATCACGAACAGTGCACCCTTGTTGATGAGGAGGTGCGAGTGCATGAGGCGCTTGCCGTCCTCGGCGGGCATCTTCGCGAGGACCTCGGCACCGAAGGCGCGCGTGTAGAACTCGATCGCGGCGTTGGCGTCACCGAGGGCCAGGTGCGGCACCACGCCGGTCGGCGTGGGAGGGGTGGGCTTGGGGTCGGCAGACTTGGCGGTGGTCATCGGGTCTCCTGAAGGGGTTATGACCAGAGGACGAATGAGATGGCTGCGGTTCGACAGCGGGTTCGAGATTTTCTTGCTCGGCTCACGGTTTCTGCAGGCGATCGAGGTGCATCCGGATGTGCGCGGCTTCGGCCGGCGTGTTGGCGAGCGAGATCGCCTGGTCGAAGGCGGCCCGGGCTTCGGCTTCGCGGCCTAGCTTGAGCAGGAGCGCACCCTTCACGCCGTGGAAGTGGAAGTAGCTCGAGAGCTGGGCGGCGAGCGGAAGTACGAGATCGAGCGCGGTGGCGGGTCCGTGGAGCTTGGCGACGGCGACCGCGCGGTTGAGGGTGACGATCGGCGAGGGCTGGATGCGCTCGAGGGTGGCGTACAGGAGATCGATCTCGGCCCAGTCGGTGTCGGCGGGGCGAGCGGAGCGCGCGTGGAGCGCGGCGATCGCGGCCTGGAGCTGGTAGGGGCCGGGCGCGCGGTGGCGCATCGCCTTGTCGATCAGGGCCAGGCCCTCGGCGATCATCGGGGCGCTCCAGGTGGTGCGGTCCTGATCTTCGAGCAGGATTGCGTTGCGGTCGGCGTCGAAGCGCGCGGCGGAGCGGGCGTGCTGGAGGAGCATGAGGGCGACGAGGCCCATGATCTCGGGCTCGCCGGTGAACAGGCGGAGCAGGAGGCGGCCGAGGCGGATCGCTTCGTCGCACAGCTTTGCGCGGTCGTGATCGCTGCTCGAATAGCCCTCGTTAAACACGAGATAGACCATCGCGGCGACGACGCCGAGCCGCTCGGAACGCTCGACCGGGCCGGGTGTCTCGAACGGGACCTCGGCCTTTGCGACGCGGGATTTGGCGCGGGTGATGCGCTGTTCCATCGCGGTGTCGGTGACCAGGAACGCGCGGGCGATCTGCTTGACGGTGAGGCCCGAGACGATGCGGAGGGCGAGCGCGATCTGCTGGGTCGCGGGCAGCTCGGGGTGACAGCAGATGAACAGCAGGCGGAGGACATCGTCGCGGTAGTGCGCGCCGTCGAGCCGATCGGCGAGCGCGTCCTCGGTCAGGTCAGGGTCGACGAGGTCGCGATCGGTGAGCGTGGTCTGCTTGCTGCGGCGGCGCGCGGCGTCGATCGCGACGTTGCGGCCGACGAGGATGAGCCAGGCCGTGGGGTCGCGAGGCGGGCCATTCTGTGGCCATGACTTGAGTGCGCGGAGGCTCGCGTCCTGGAACGCCTCCTCGGCAAGATCGAGATCTCGGAAGTAGCGCACGAGTGCGCCGAGCGCCTGGGGTCGCGCCGAGGTCAGCGCCGCATCGATCCAGGCGAGGTCCGTCACGTCATCGCGCCCGGACGGAACAGCTGGATCGGGCGGAGCTCGAACGCGCCGGCGGAGCCACTCGCAAGCGCGAGGTCCTTCGCGACCACGATCGCATCGTCGAGCGTGGCGCACTCGACGACGTAGAAGCCGAGCAGCTGCTCCTTGGTCTCGGCGAACGGACCATCCATGATGATCGGTTCCTTCCCCTTGCGAACGGTGGTCGCGGCCGTCGTCGGCAAGAGGCGGGCGACCGGGCCGAGTCGGTTCTGGGCGGCGAGCTTGGTCTGGACCTCGCCCAGCGAGGCCATGACGGCGTCGTCCTTCTCCTTGGACCAGGAGCAGGTGACGTCTTCGGAGTCGTAACAGAGGATGGCGTAGAGCATGCGGTCTCCTTCCAAGGACGAACGAGTATGGCTCCAGCCGACACGCCTGTAACCCCAGGGTGTCGCTCGCGTTTCGCGACGCACCGTGTAACCCCAGGGTGTCGCTCGCGAGCTCGAGAATCGTGTGGTCCCGGAAGGTTCGGCGGGGCACGACGGGTGCAGCAGGTCGCGCCATGATCCACGCCGACGCAACCGCCTGGACCGTCGCCAGCTTGGCCGGTCTCGTGACCGGCGTGATCCTCGGGGCAAGGTCTCTCGATCTCGAGAGTCTCGCCGTGATCGTCGCGATCGCCGCGGTGGCGATCGGCGTGTGCGCGAACGTGCTGGATCGAGCCGACCGAAACAGCGCTTAGCCGTTGGACGTGCGCTCGGGCACGACGGGCGCGCTGTCATCGCCCGGACCATCGGGGCGGACGTCTCCCTTGGCCAGCTCCTTGCGCACCGGGTTGTCGTCGTCGACCTCGGGCTTGTGGGGCGTGGGATGGGGAGTCTGCGGCGGCTTCGGTTCGGTCATGTCGGAGCGTGCTGCAAGCTGTGCGCCCTGGTCAGCGGCGCAGAGTGACTTCGCGAGATAGATCGCGGTCTCGCCCGGCATGTACGGCCCGTAGAACAGGCGGTCGGCTCCACACAGCGTGTAGCCGAGCCGCTCGTAGGCCGCGACGCCCGGAACGTTGACGTTGCTGGTCTCGAGCCAGACGTGGTTCGCGCCGAGCGCGCGACCGTGCGCCTCGACCCGCTCGAGCAGCGCGCGCCCGACGCCGCGGCGCCGCCACGCCGGCGAGATGTAGAGGAACCACAGCACGAGCCGGGCGTGCCACGCCTCGTACTCGACGGTCGCGAACCCGCGCACGCCGTCGTCCTCCGCGACCCACCCGGTGTCCCAGCGCGCCCACTCTGCGAACACCTCGCCGATCGAGTACCGCTTGATCAGGGGTTGGTCGAGTGGCCGCTCGACAAGCGAGACGCTGCGTGGCGTGGTGACCACGTCGAACACGGTGGTGGTCTCGAACGAGGTGTCGATCGCCTCGACGGCGCGGCGATCGCGCGTACGGTCGAGCTCGCGGATCGCGAACGTCACGAGTCCTTCAGGATCTGGCGCACGCACGACACCAGGTGATCCACGCCCTGGCTCTTCGCGATGAAGCCATCGATCTCGGCGTCCGCCGCGCGCAGGGCGAGCTCGCTCGGATCGAGGCTCGAGAACAGATAGATCGGCGTCGTGATGCCGCGCTCGTTGCGCAGCACGCTCGCGACATCGTCGCCGTAGAGCTCCGGCATCTGGACGTCCATCAAGATCAGATCGTAGCCGTCGACGCCTTGCGCGAGCAGCTCGTCAAACGTGCTGCGCGCGGAGACCTGGTAGCCGGCGGACGTCAGCGCGTGGACCGCGGCGGCCTGGATGATCGGGCTGTCTTCGACGAGCAGGACACGCTTGGTCATCGCGGTCACCACAGGATCTCGTCGCACAGGGCGGTCAGCCGCTCCGGCAATTGCTCGAGCCCGTCCTCCTTGGACAGGTACGCATCGGCGCCGACGGCGCGCGCGACCTCCTGCAGCTCGACTTCGGGAGCGCTCGAGCATAGAACGATCGGGATGCGGGCGGTCGTGATCTGCTGGCGCAGCCACTGGCACAGCTCGGCGCCGGTCATCTCCGGCATGTACAGATCGGTGACGATCATGTGCGGCTTCCAGGTCTCGAGGGTGTGCTGGAACGAGCGCAGCGAGCTGACGGCGCGGACATCGAAGCCAGCCTGCGACAGCAGCGCGGCCTCGTAAGCCAGCACGATCTCGCTGTCGTCGATCAGCAGCAGCCTGCGGCGGTCCGCGACGTCAGCCATGGGCGGCGCGAGCATGGCACGCGCGAGGGCTCCACGTGGCCGATCCCGCAACCTGACCATCACGTGAGCCTGACACGGCCCGCGTGACCGGCGAAGATGCCGGCGCATGCGCATGGTGCTGGCGATGCTCGTGGTGGCCGTCATCTCCGCGCGCGCAGATCGCCTGTCGCCGGACGATCTCGCGCGCAAGAACGTCGGCGGCTACGTCACCGGCTTGCCGCTGTTCGCGTACTCGACGGACATCGGGTTCGGCATCGGCGCGCGCGCCTACTACTACTGGAACGGCCAGCGCGACGACGACCGGTTCCCGCGCACGCCGTATCTGCATCGCGTGTTCGTGCAGGGCTTCGCATCGACCCGCGGGCTGCAGTTCCACTGGATCGACTACGACGCGCCCGCCGTGCTCGGGACACCGTTCCGGCTGCGCAGCCAGCTGATCCTGCAGCGCAACATCAACCAGAACTATTTCGGGCTCGGGCGCGCGAGCCTTGCGCCGCTCGCGTTTCCTGGCGCCGCGGGCACGTTCGATCGCTACGCCGACTACGAGGCGGCGCAGCGCCGCGTCACCGACGGCACGACGTGGGGCAAGTACGACCAGTACAGCCTGCTGCGGCCGATCGCGATCGCGAGTGTGGAGCGCGTGTTCCTGGGCGATCGGCTCCACGTGCTCGGCGGCGTCGGCATCACGTGGGCGCGGATCGACGACTACACGGGCGATCAGGTCGATGCGATCGCCGCCGATGGCACGGACACCACGGCGACGATGGGCACGACGCGACTTCGTAGCGACTGCGATCTCGGTCGGCTCGTCGGCTGCGACGGCGGGCGCGACAACTATCTACGGTTCGGCGTCGCGTACGACACGCGCGACTTCGAGCCGGATCCGAATCGCGCCGTCTATGGCGAGCTCGCGATCGACATCGGCACCCGCGCGCTCGCGTCGGAGTACGAGTACGTGCGGATGCTCGCCGTCGCGCGTGGCTACTGGAGCCCGCTCGGCGACCGCGCGGACCTCGTGCTCGCCGTGCGCGGGCTGTTCCAGGTCACCAGCCAGGGCGTGCCCTTGTTCGGCACGAACACGCTGCCGTTCCTCGAAGATCCGCGCGCCGGGCTCGGCGGCCATCGCACGCTACGAGGACACCGGCTTCTACGGCAACTTCGGCCACCAGTTCTAATCGCTCGGGCTGGTCGGCGCGAGCGCGAGGCCATTGCCTTCGAGCATGAAGCCCTGCCCCGTGCCGCGGTTCGCGCGCCAGGTCGCGACCTCGCCGATGAAGCAGCCGGTCGGCGACGCACCCGTCGGACCCTGGCACGTCGTCCCGAGATCGATCGGATCCCCTGCGTCATCGCGAAACTTGCGGCGGTTCGCCGCGACGTCGAGATCGATCGACGTGCCGAGGGCGGCGTACAGGTCCGCCACATCGGCGTCGAGCTGACCCGACGACAGCCCGCCGACGCCCCACTTCACCGAGTCGTAACAGATGTTCCCGTTCGTCACCGTCGGGGTCATCGCGCGATCCGCGACACCGTTGATGTAGAGCTGCGCGCGACCGATCGAGACGTCCCACGACGCGAGCACGTGAACCCAGCCGGAGGCGGTCGTGTAGCTGGCGGTGGTCTCCATGTCGAGCAACGGCGCCGCGGTGCAGCTCTGGAGCAGGAACCGGAACCGATTGCCCGCGGTGCGAAATACGCCGCCGATGCCGGCGAGCTGCGCGACACTCAGCATCTGTTGCTGGCCATCGCCCGCGTGGAACTTGAACCACGCCGAGTACGTGCCGCGTGGCGAGCGCTTGGTGTCAGTCAGGCTGCCGGTCCACAGGTAGTCGTTGGCTGCGGTCTCGAACCGGACCGCGACCGCGTGATAGCCGGGCGGTGCATCTGGGCCGGCGTCGGGCGCGACCGGGGCGTCCGGCGCATCGCGCACAGGGCTGGTCGCATCGAACCCGATGCAGCCCGCGATCAGCAGGCAGACGGGCGCGTAGAGGATCCGATCCGGAGGCACGTGGGGTTCCAGCAGGGTACCCGGGCGTCACCGCGCGCGGGGGGAGATTCACATCCGCCGTAGCCGGTGCTAGCGTGGAAGACCGAGGAAGATCGAAGGTCTCGGCTTACGTACACATGCCGTATACCTAGGAGCGCTGTCAAGCGCGTTACGATGGCAGCTACCAAACCACGTCGCCCACCGGGCGCCCAGCTCGGCGAAAACGTTGCCCGAAACATGATCGTGGCAGCGGGTGCGCGGGTGTTCGCGACCAAGGGCATCCGCGCCACCTCGGTCGAGGACCTGCTCGAAGCGGCAAAGGTGTCGCGGCGGACGTTCTACCGGCTGTTCAAGGACAAGGACGACGTCGCGCTCGCGCTCTACAATTTCGGCACCGGCGTCCTGATCGCCAACTGGAAGCAGGCGATCGAGTCGGCGAGCTCGCCGATCGACAAGTTCGCACGCTGCATCGATATGCATCTGAAGAACGCGGCCATGATGGGCCGGTTGATCTTTGTCCTCGGTGGCGAGGCATCCCGGCAGGAGTCGCCGCTTCACACCCAGCGGATGAAGGTGCACGACACGCTGGTCGAGATGCTGCGCTCGTCGAGCCCCGAGATCGCGCGGATCGACCCACTGCTCGTGCGCACCACGATCTTCGCGCTCGAGGCGCTGACGCGCCAGGTGCTGCAGGATGGCGACGAGGGCCGGCGCGTCCCGGCGGAATCGATCGAGCGCGCGCGCAAGGTCATGGTGCGGCTGGTCAGTGCCGGGTTCGGCGGCAGCGGTGACGGCGTCACGCCGCTCCCGCTGCTCGACACCTGATCACGAAGCGCGTGTGAGCCCCGATGCAGCACTTACCAGCGTTGGTATATACAGTGTATACGAAGGTGGGCAGGTGGGGCGGGTGGTCCCGGCATTCGTCTCCGAAGCGGCCCGGTTACCTGCACTTACCATTGGTATATGACGTGTATACGAACCGCGTATGCACCTGTTTGCCGCGCTGATCCCGTTCACGCTCGCCGGCTGTCTGATCGGCGGAGCCGATCCACCGGAGTCCGAAGACATCTCGGACCCAAGTATCGAGCTCCCGATCAATGTCCGGACCGAGCGCTACGCCGGGATCCGCGATGCGGCGCGCGCCCACGGGCTCGGCAACGCGTACCTGCTCGCGGGGATCGCGAACACCGAGACCAACCTCGCGATGTGCTGGTCGGAGGCGACGTGGGCGTGTCAGGGCCCGAATTCGCCAGCATGTGGCGGTGGACCTGTGATCGCCGGATCAGCGGACGGCCCGTGCAGCATCCAGCAAGGTGGGCTCGGCATGTTCCAGTTCGATGCTGGCACGTTCACCGACACGCTGAACAAGTACGGCCAGGACGTGCTGACGATCGCCGGGCAGACCTCGGACGCGATCGACTACGTGACCTGGATGGTCAAGATCTCGGCGTACACGACGAACGCCGAGACCGACGACAAGGCGCGCGCTTGGATCGCGAGCTTCGACCCGAACAACGCCACGCTCCGCGATCAGTGGATCAAGACCGTGCTGCGCTACTTCAACGGCTGCCAGCCGAGCTGGAGCTGCTGGAACCCGCGCTACCAGACGTATCGCGATGGCTACCTCCGCGCGATCGACGAACCGGGCGGCCTCGCGTTCTGGGCCGATGGCGGGACGCGGTGTGGCGACTCGCCGTCGGTCATCGGGGAGATCGATCGCAAGTACCGCGCGCTCGGTGGTTGCAACTCCGTGCTCGGCGTCCCGGTGACGTCGGAGCAGCGGACGCCGGATGACGTCGGTCGCTACACCGTGTTCGAGCGCGGCTCGATCTACTGGACGCCGTCGACCGGCGCGTTCGAGGTCCACGGCGTGATCCGAGATGCGTGGTCCGCGCTCGGCTGGGAGGCCGGCACGCTCGGCTACCCGATCTCCGACGAGTACCCGATCACCGGCGGCCAGCGCTCGGATTTCCAGCACGGCTCGATCCTGTGGTCGCAAGCCACCAACACCACGACTGTCACGGAAGGACTCACACGATGAAGATCTTGCTCGCATCCCTGCGCTTGTCCCTTCTCCTCGCGGGCTGCGTCGGCGCCGAACCCGACACGGACCAGGACGTCACGACCGACCCGGTCGCCGATCCGGCGGAACCGGGCGACGGCTCGAGCGCGGCGGGTGTCGTCGGCCACGACGGCGGCCCGGTGCGGATCCTGAACGTGCAATACGAGGTGCAAGCGACCTCCTACTGGTGCGGTCCAGCCGCGACGAAGATGGCGCTGTCGGGCCGGATCGCGCCGCCGAGCCAGCAGACGCTCGCGAACCAGCTCGGCACCACTCCAAATGGCACCGACTGGATCGGCCAGATCACGAACGTCATGAACCAGAACCTCGGCGCGAAGTGGTACGTCACGCGCGAGCTGCCAAACCATCCGCCGTCCCCGACGCAGCGCGGGCAGCTGTGGAACGACGTCGTGCGCGCGATCGACAACGGCTTTCCGTTCGTCGCCAACATTGTCGCACCGCCGAGCAATCACCCACCCGGCTACCCGAACCGGACCGTCTATCACTACTTCGCGGTCATCGGTTACAACCGCGACACGCAGCAGGTCTACATCGCCGACTCCGCAAACTTCAGCGGCACGACGCTGTACTGGCTGCCGTTCAACCAGCTCGCGACGCTGATCCCGCCGAAGGGCTACACCGCACTCGCGGCGTGCACGCGCGAGGTCGTCGTCGGCGAGATCGCGAACAAGTACGACGCGCTCGGGGGCTGCACCTCGGTGATCGGCACGCCGATCACCGCCGAGCGAGCGACCCCAGATGGTGTCGGGCGCTTCACGGTGTTCGAGCGCGGCTCGATCTACTGGACACCAACGGCTGGCAGTCACGAGGTTCACGGTCGGATCCGCGATCGCTGGGCGGCGGAAGGCTGGGAGGCTGGCCGGCTCGGCTATCCGATCTCGGACGAGTACGTGGTGAGTGATGGCCGCCGCAGTGACTTCGAGCGCGGGTCCATCCACTGGTCGGCGGCGACTGGCGAGACCACCGTCGGGCCGTGATCGCGAGGGAATCGATTACGCACCCCTTACGCGCCCTCGCGCAAGCCTCGTCCAGGATCGCCACATGCGATCGAAGGCTAGCTGGCTCCTCGCGGTTCATGTTCTCGCGGCCTGTGTCCCGGATCGGCCGCCACCGGGCGGACCTCGCGCACCGGAGCTCGATCCGGGACCACCGGTATTCGCGCACCTCGTGCCCGCACCGCCGGGCACGGCGCTGCGCGTGTTCGTCGACCGCGACCGGATCGTCGGCTGGCTGGCTGGCTCTGTGGGGGGCGCGGACCAGCCAGCCACGCTGGTCACAGGTGATGTCACCACGGCCGCGCGGCTCGACGATGACAACACGTTCACGTTCCCGTACCGGGTGACCAAGCCGACCGACGCGACGGTCACCGTCGGGTCACACGTCGAGCGGATCACGCTGCGGCCACGCGAGAACGACTCACCGGCGGCGTACATCGTCGTCGATCGCACGGCGTATCGACCGGGCCAGAAGCTCGGGTTCGCGGCGTTCCTGCGCAAGCCCGAGCGCGACACATTCGTGCCGGTCGCCCACGCGAAGGTCGAGGTCCGGGTGATCTCGGAGACCAAGCAGACGGTCGCGGCCAAGCTCGCGCTCACGGCCGATGCCACCGGCCGGATCGCCGGTGAGTACACGTTCTCCGCAGGTGATCCGCTCGACGGCTACACGATCTCGATCCCCGGCTACGCGGGCACCGCGCGCGTGGTGCTCGCGGAGTATCGCAAGTCGAAGATCAAGCTCGAGGTCGATGCGAAGATCGCGAACCGGCACGCCATGCTCGCGTTCCGCGCACTCGACTTCCTCGATCACGCCGTGCCGGGCGGCAGCGTCGCGTTCACCGCGCAGGTGGTGCGCGACACGGCCCCCGAGAAGCTGCTGTCCGCAGACTTCGCGTTCGGCTCGGCACCCGCGCCACTCGGGCGCGATCAGCGCCTGGTGTTCGCCGCGGATGCGCGCGCGGCTCCGGACGCACGGCTCGCCCAGGTCGTGGCCTCCGAGCTCACCGGCAAGGTCACACTCGACGCGCGAGGTGCGGGATCCCATCGCCTGCCGATCAAGAGCGAGTGGCTGCGCGGTCATCACAAGCTGCTCGTGGACGCCACGATCGTGGACGCCAACGGGCGCGAACAACGCACGACCCGCGCGATCCCACTCGAGCGACGCGACGTTCGCGTCGAGCTGGCGGCGCCTCACGAGCTGGTCGCGGCCGGGGAGCCGACGGCGATCGTGGTGCGCGTCGTCGACGCAGATGGCAAGCGCGTCGCCGCGACGACCAGCGTGACAGCGCTTCGAGTCGCGTCGACCGCGAGCAGCGACTGGGGCTTCGACAGCTACAACGCGAACGGGAGCTGGGGCAGCTCCCTCTACGATCAGTCGTGCGAGCACACCAGCTCCGGGTGCTGGGGGAGACGGCGCCCGGCGTTCGTCCAGGAGTCTGCCGAGACGCTGGCGGGGACCTCCGCGGTCGTCGCCGAGCGTGCGAATCTCACGCTCGACGATCCCGGCGCGTACCGGCTGGTCGCGAGTGCGAAGCTCGCGGATGGCTCGACCATATGGTCCGAGCTCGGCGTCGCGGTACGCGAGGCGGAAGATCTGGCGCAGCTCGTGCTCGAGCTCGATCGCGACGAGGTCCGTCACGGCGAACGCATCACCGGTCGCCTCCACAGCCGGTATCGGGACGCGCACGTGCTCGTCGTCGCGCGGGATGCGAACGGCATCGCGGTGCGCCAGCGGCTCGCGCTGGTCGGTGGGCGCGCCGCGATCGACTTGCCTTCCGGCACGCTCGGATATGGCGCGGCGGTCGAGGCCTACGTGCTCGGCACTGGATCGCACGTCGAGGCGGCGCAGCAGCTCGTCCACGTGATCCCGACCAGCAAGATGCTCTCCATCACGACCAGCGCGGAGCCGACCACGGACCGGGCGATCGGGTCGACCTCGAGATCGCGGTCGACCGCGCCGAGGCGGTGGATCTCGTGGTCAGCGTCTTCGATCAGGCGCTGCTCGGGATCGCGCCCGATCGGGCAGCGTCGCCGGTCGGCTTCTTTCATGCCGACGATCGCCTGCACGCGCGCGCCGCGCTGGCCACGCTGCGCGCCGAGCTGGCGACGTCACGATCGGCGAGCTTGTCGAGCGCGCGCGCGGGTCGCGAACCCGGATCCGGCCACCACACAACTTGTCCAGCTCGTGATCGGCGCGGAGCAGGGCTCGCTGTCGATGGCGCACCTCGTCGCGCTGCTGCGATTCGCCGGCGTCTCGACGGGCACGTCCGGGTATCCATCGTGGTACGTGCACCTCGCGCCGAGGCTGCTCGCGAAGCAGCGCCTGATCGATCTGCTGGAGACCGAGGGCCGGCAGATGACGCTCACCCGCGTCGCCGACCGCGTGCTGATCGGCGAGCCGTCCGCGCCGGCCCTGGCCTGGTCCTCGTCGCGGGCGGTTGCGCGCGGCGACTCGCACTTCTCGGTCACCGGCAACGCCACGTTCAGCGCGCCGGCCTCGCTCGATCTCCCGACGCCGCTCGACGTTGACGGCGGCCCGGCGGACGTCGTGCGGCGCGACTTCTCGGACTCGGCGCTGTGGAATGCGCGCATCCGTACCGGGCCCGATGGCAAGGCACGGGTGTCGTTCGTGCTGCCGGACTCGCTCACCAACTGGCACGTCGTCGTCACCGCGGTCGCGCGAGATCTGGCGGTCGGGCGCCACGTCGGCAAGTTGCGCACGGTGCGCGACGTGATGGTGTGGCCGATGATCCCTCGCCAGTTCACCCAAGGCGACACGGTCGACGTGTTCGCGAGCGTGCACAACCTGACCGACGCCGACCGCGACATCGTGGTCTCGCTCCGGAGCCAGAACGCCGACGTGCGGTCACCAGCGCAGGTCACGGTCCGCGTCCCGCACGGCGGCAACGTGCCGGTGACCTGGTCGGTGCGCGCACGCGAGCCGGGCCTCGCATCGCTGGTGATGACGGCGACCAGCGGCACGCTGGCCGATGCCAGCCTCAAGCGGATCCCGGTGCTCGCCTCGTCGACCGAGCAGGTCGTCACCGCGTCGGGCTTCACCGATCGGCCGCTCACGCTCGCGCTACCGGCCGGCGTCGATCCGCGGACCGCGACGCTCGAGGTGACGTTCGCACCGTCGCTCGCGGCCGACCTCGTGCAGACGCTCGACTACCTGGTCGAGTATCCGTACGGCTGTGCCGAGCAGACGATGAGCCGGTTCACCCCTGCGATCCGCGTCGCGGGCATCCTCGAGAACCTCGGGATCCGTGATAGCGCGCTCGCGGCGCGCCTGCCCGCCGTGGTCGAGCTCGGGGTCAAGCGCCTGATCGACATGCAACAGCCCGACGGCGGCTGGGGCTGGCAGTCGGGCTCCGAGACCCACGAGATGATGACGCCGTACGTGTTGTGGGGGCTGCTCGAGGCCGAGCGCGCGGGCTACAAGCTGTCGTCGGAGCGCGCCATCGAACGCGGGCTCGCACGCGTGCGTCGCTTCCTCGAGACCACCGGACCGGCGCAGCTGTCCGATCGGACGTATCTGCTCTACGTCTACTCGCAGCGCGAGAAGCTTCCCGAGGCGTGGTGGAGCGGGCTCGTGCACGACCGCGACAAGCTGTCCGACTACGGGCTCGCGCTCGCGCTCGAGATGGCGCTCGCCCGCAAGGATCGCCCGACCGCCGAGCTGCTGGTCACGCGGCTGCGCGAGCGAGCGCTGCGCAGCGGCGGCGGGGCCCGGTGGCGCACCGCCGGCTTCTCGCGCTGGGGTGACGACCCGTTCGAGATCACGGCGGTCGTGCTGAAGGCACTCGTCGCCCACGACGCCAATGACCCGTTGATCCCGGAGGTGATCGCGTACTTCGTGGCGACCAAGCGCGGCGACCGCTGGAACTCGACGAAGGACACCGCGATGGTGCTGTTCGCGATGACCGAATATCTCGGCAAGCGGGGCATCAAGGCCGTCGGTCGCAACGCCCGGGTCGAATACACGATCGATGGCGGCCCGGCGACCAAGCTCGCATTCGCGGACGGCCTGGTCCGCAAGATCACCGTCGGCAAACCGTCGGCGTTGACCACGATCGCGTTCCCGACGGCGTCGCCGGGCATGATGGCGCACGCGGTGCTCAAGTTCCGGCGCACTGGCCGGGATCTCCGCCCCGTCGCGCAGGGGCTCGACGTCACGCGCCAGCTGTTCTTGCTCGGCCCCAAGGGCGCCCGCACGCGCGAGCTGCAGACCGGTGCACGGATCCCGAAGGGCGCCTATGTCGAGAGCGTCGTCTCGGTCACGCACACCGCCGGCGAGGCGATGCGGTACCTGCTGGTCGCCGATCCGCGGCCCGCCGGCGCGGAGGCGCTGCCGGTCGACGATCCGCGGTTCCCGACGATCCCGCCGACCTGGTCGCTACGTGAGGATCGCGAGACCGGCATGGCGTATCACCACGAGAGCCTCGGAACCTCGACGACGACGCGCACCATCCTGCACCTCGAGATGGCGGGCGACCTCGCGATCCCGCCGGCGCAGGCCGAGCTGCTGTACCAGACCGAGACCCGCGGCAGCTCGGGCTCGCTCGTCGTGCGGGTGGAGTAGTCCGCGTGGAGTCGCGGGGACCGGCGCGCTAAGTACAGGTCCCCGCAAGTTAGTGATCAGCGGGCGCGAGAGCTTTCTTGGTTGTCCTCGATCGTGAGCAGCGAATCGTGCTCGATGAGATCGCGCACGCGATGACGTGCCCATACCGTGACGTGATTCGTGCGCGCGAGCACCACCAACCAAGCGCGCGTCACCGGCCCGACACTACCCCGAGCCGCAGGCGGTGCAGTAGCTGCGGTTGAGACCGACGCTGATGCGTCGATCTCGAAATGGTGGAGGCGGCGGGAATCGAACCATGCGCAGAGGGTCGACATTCAATCGAGTTGTCGACACCTTGCAAACCTCTCGCATAGTTAGCTTCCACCGTTCTTTCGAATCGAGATGGCCGGTCTCGACTACTCGTCGGTCCGTCGATCGAACGCGCCGTGGTCGCGAGCCGAGATTGTCGAAGCGTTGCGAGAGGTCGTCGGGTCTCAACTAACCTCTAGACCGAGTTGATCCAGATCAGAGCGCCTCCGCCTCAGCCGGCGTTCACGGCCGCGCGCAGATCCGGGAACTGCGCATCGATGGCGCCGGACATCGTGTTGAGATCGCCGTTCATCGCGCCCTGCTTGTCGTTCGCCATGCCACAGGCGTCTGCACCCTTCTTGAGCTCGGCCTGGATGTTGTTGATCTGCAGCACGAGCGTCGGATCGCTGGCCAGATCGGTGACGGACTGGACGTAGAGCGACATGCCACGCCCGTTGATGTCGCCACCGCGTCCGTTGAGGTGCCGGTTGGCCGCGCTCAGCTGGAGGATGATCTTCATGTTCGCTTCGATCTTGGCCCACCTGGCGGCGTCGCTCAGAATGGGGTGCTGACTGACCGTTGTCCTCATCGTGCAGCGGCCTGGGCTCAAGCTCAGGCTGGCCCTCGCCTGACAGTTGGCCTGGATGCCCGCTGACGCCTGGCCCGATGCCCCGCCGTTGCCGGCGTTGCCGGAAGCGCGAGCGCCGGCGCTGGCGGTGCACTCGCCGACCATACTTGCGTTGAAGCTCGGCGGCGTGCACTCCAGCGTCGTCTTCACCTGGATCGCGCTGCGGATGAAGTTGGCGATCGCATCGGCGTTGGCTTCGACACCGAGCGCGGCAGCGAGGTCGACGGTCGCTCGGCCGTGCATCTCGTAGGCTTGATTGACCGCCCACAGGTACCCTTCAGCTTCCACGACCCACGAGGCGTACTTGGGCGGCATCTTCGCGATCGGGAGCTTGATCTCCGCAGACACGCTGACCGAGGCGCTCCCTCGGAACGACCCACCTCCACCACCACCAGCAACACAGGCGGATGAAAGCGACGCAGCAGCAAGGACGGCAGCAAGTGCAAGACGAGTCATTTTTAGTTCCTTCATTGATTGCTCTGAGCTCCGCGCCATCATAGGCCGCCGCGGAGCAAGTGGTACGACCCGGCAAGCTGTCGTGCCTGCCAGGCGTCTCAGTGACGTTCGCAAACCTCGCACCATTTACTGCGCGACGCCGTGACCGTGATGAGGCTTCCCTCACGAAGAGTGCGTCTGCATCTAACCCCATCTAACCCCGGTTGGATGGCTCGGCGAATCGTTGGCATGGTCGCGTAGTACCCAACCCCGAATGAGCCTGGCTCCCACCAGACCACGTCAGACCGGGCACGATGGCGAACCAACCTGCTCCAAATATGGCGGCAACGCCGGACTTACGGGACAGTTCTGAGTGTTCACGTATGATGCGAATGGTCGCGCTTGCCGCCTTGTTGCTCGCAGCTCCGCGGCCCGCCGAGGCGTGTAGTCTCGTCCGCACGTTCGTCCCACCCACCAACGTCGAGCTGGTGGCGCGGGCGCCCCAGATCGTGATCGCAAAGGTCGTCGCGGGCACGGCCCGCGGCTTGGGCGTCGAGCTCGAGGTCACGCGAACCCTGCGCGGCACCAGCTTTCCCAAGGGGACACGCCTCGCACTGTTCGGCAGGCTGGATCGCTACGCCGGCGCGTCGAAGGATCGGTTCGACTTCCGCGGCGCGCGGCCGGGCGCGTACGCCGGATCGTGCGTCGCGATGGACTACCAGATCGATCGCAGCTACCTGCTGCTGCTCGATCCTGCCGGCGGCAAACTGACGTGCTCGACGTGCCGTTCACCGCGTCAACGAGGAGATCGATCCGGCCGGTGATCCGTGGCTGGCCGCGGTCGCCGAGTACGTGAAGGTCGCCGCCGCACCAGCCGCCAGCCGCCGCAAGCTGCTCGACGCGCTGGTCGCGCGCGGCACGCAGCCGCGGGCGACCAAGGAGCACGCCGCGATCGCGCGCGATGTCACGCTCCACCTCGCGACACCGAGCCCTGGCAAGCCGTTCGCCGAGCTCGAGCCGATGTTCGCGGCCGCGAAGGACGACCGCACCCGTGGCCGCGTGCTCACCGCGATCGGCACCGGCGCCGATCCCGCCGCGAAGCCGTTCATGATCGAGCTGGTCAAGTCGATCGCGGCCGGGACGACCAAGGTCGAGCGCGGTGACGCGTACGGTGCGATCGGCGCGTACTTCGCCGTCGTGCCCGATCCAGCGACGCTCGGGCTGATCGCCCGGCACTTTGCAGCCGCGAAGGCGGAGGGCCACGACCGCTGGGAGCTCACGATGTTGCTCGTCGGTCACGCCGACGCCTCGCACGCGGCCGACATGCTCGCCGCGCTCCGCACCACGTCAGATGAGGAAGCCGGCAGGTTCGTCGATTACTTCGCGCGGTTCCGCTCCCCCGAGGCGACGCGCGAGATCCGCAAGCGGATCGGCAAGGCGTTCGAGACCGCACATTTCGAGCTCGTGATCGGCATCGCCGGCATGGGCGATCCAGACGTCGTCGCGTGGGCGACCAGGAAGCTCGCGACCAAGGCCGGCGACGATCGCTGGATCCAGGTGTTCGCGATCGCGCGCTCGCCGCTGCCAGCCGCGGATCGCGTCGCCGGGAAGATCATCAGCGAGCACGGCCCAGACCTCGCGCTGCTAATCGGCGGCTACGCACAGGCGCACCATCCCAACGTCGAGCGCCGGCTGGCCGCGCTCGGCAAGGGCACGCTATCGGCCGAGGCAGCCGAGGCGTTGCAGCAGACGCGCGATGCGCGACGTGGCGCTCAGCCGTAGGTCGGCGGCGCCAGCGTGTAGCGGCCCTCGACGAACACGCGGTCCACCTCGGGCAGGATCTCGGCGCGGGCGCGGATGATCGACGAGTCGACCTCGTTCTTGACCAGGAATAGCCAGACCAGCGCAGCGACCGTCGCCATCGCACAGATCGCCTGGATCAGCGGGCCCGAGCCGGAGCTGAGCGCGAGCAGAAAGCCGCCCACGCCGGCCATCACACCGAGCTTCGCCTTCATCACCAGCATCTTCCACTTGATGCTGACACCCATCCCGGCGGCGTCGAAGGTCGCGATGGTGGTCTGCTGGATGAGCGACGGGTCGGTCGATTGCATCATCCACGCAGCTTCGATCGCCGCGCCGATCGCCGCGTAGAACGACTCCGGCAGCATCTTGCACATGCCGAGCGCCTGGTTCGGATTGGCGCGCAGCTGGTTCACGATCTTCAGGCGCGCCACCGGGTACCGGAGTCCGGCACCCCACGCCTTGAAGATCGGCCCCATACAGAGCGCGATCCCAACGCCACACAACGCATAACTCGCGAGCCCACTCAGCTTCACGAGGGCCAGCTTACACCAAGCATCAGCGGTCGATGGCGACCGTCACCGGGGCGGTCCAGGCTTTGTGCTCGGTCGTGTAGTACAGGTACGCCGAGCTGGCCGGGGCCTCGTAGGTGCCGGGCACGGTCGCCAGGAGGTTGAGGTCGACGTCCTTCTTCGCGTTCGGCGGCAGCGCGCGCCAGTACAGGATCACCTCGCGCGGGCGGGTCTCGTAGAAGTCGATCAGGCCCTTGTCGCGCAGCTCCTTGAGTTGCCAGGTCTGGAACACCATGCCGCCAGGGATGCCGACCCGGGCGAGCGTCATCGGGATGCCCTCCTTGGTCCGGTTCTCGACGTGCGCACGAAGCGTGACGCCCTCGCCCATCTTCGCGGCAGGCTTCAGCAGCCTGGTCGTCAGCGACACCTTCGCGTCCTGCGACGACTGCGGCAGCGCGGAGCGGTACTCGATGGCGATCGAGTACGGCAGCGTCGCACCGTCGACCCGGACCTCGATCGCGTTCTTGCCCGGCTGCAGCTTGTCCGCGAGGTCGTTCCACACGAGCGCATCGCGGCGTCCCTTCTCGAACGCGATCGTGCCGGCCGGCTTGCCGTTGACGACCAGCGTCGCCGAGCCACCGGATTGCATCTGGCGCGCATGCTCCGCGTAGGCGGTCAGCGCCTTGAGGCCGAGCACCGTCGCCTGCGTGTTGCCCCACTGGCCATAGCCGCCGCGCTTGGCATTCAGGAAGTCGACAGCGGTGCGGATCTGACCCTCTCCGGCCTTGGCCTTGATCATCGCCAGCAGCGCGAGCGACGTGGTCTCGATCGCGAGCGACTCGCCGCCCGACATCGTGATCGACTCCTTTGCTCCGGCGAAGCTACCGTCCTTCGCCTGCATCCCGGCGAGCCGCTTCGCCATCGCGGCGGTCTCGGGTGCGGCGGGCGCGGCGAGCAGTGCCGTGTTGGTCGCGAGGGCGAGCAAGTACGGGTCCTTCGTCGTCGCGCCGAGCGTCTGCTGTCCCGCGAGCTCGCGATCGAGCCCCGCGAACCGCTTGGCCTCGGCGAGGGCCCACATGATGTACGCGTTGGTCGTCGTCTCGCTCGCGCGGCCGAACGAGTCGAGCGCCTGTTTCGAGCGCTGGAACCCGCCCTTGCCGTCGCGGCGGGTCATCAGCCAGTCCGCGGTCCGCGCGACCATCTTGGGATCCACGTCGTAGACCTTCGACATGTCCGCGAACTCCATCAGGCCGTACGCGGTCAGCGCCTCGTGGCCCGGCGTCGCGCCGAACCACTCGTAGCCGCGCTCCTTGGTCTCGAACCCGGTGAGCAGCTTGTAGCCGCGGTCGAGCACGCCCTGGGTGTGCTGCACCAGCGCCGGCTCGGCGGCGTCGTTGGTCTGCATGTAGCCGAGGATCATGATGTTCGGATAGTTCGAGGACGACGTCTGCTCGAAGCAGCCGCCGGGCTCGCGGATCATGCCTTCCATGCCCTTGGTCATCGCGGCGAGCGGCGTCGGGTACATCGTCACGATCGCGTTCATCGACCCGGGCAACGCTCCGACCAGATCGACCTCGTGCTTCGAGGTCACGCCGGCCTTCGCCGTGCCCGAGACCGACGCCTCGAACGGGAAGCCGCGCGGCACGACGCGGATCGTCTTCTTGATCTCGTCCTTCAGACCGCGCGAGGCGAGCGCGAGCTCGAGGTCGGCAGTGCCGCTGGTCGCGACGACGTCGAGCTGGGCGAACACGCTGTACTTGTCGTGCGCCTTGACGCGGATCTTCGACCCGAGTGGCGTCGTCAGCTTGAACGCGCTGCCGAACCTGGTCGTGAGGTCGGCATCGAGCGCCTCGCCGGTCTCGTTCGTGATCGTGATCGGCAACCGGATCTTGTCGCCGGCGGTGACCTCGAGCGGGAGCTTGGCATCGAGCGTCAGCGGCAGCTTCGACTTGAAGCTGACCGCGCCAGCGCCGGGCATCCCGGTCGCCGAGAACCCCTCGGCCGTCGCGTGGAACGACGTCACCGCATCGGACGCGACGAACGTCACGGTCGCGGTGCCGTCGGTGCCGGTCTCGACGCTCGGGTTCCAGTAGATCGTCTCGCGGAAATCTGTCCGCGGGCCGTCGTAGGTCTTCGTGTACTGCGGCACCGGAAACACGCGGACCGCCGCGTAGGTGGCGAGGTCTTGCTGCTCCTCGCCGTCGTCGTCACGGTCGACCATCCGCTTGTTGTCCTTCAGCTTGCCGAACCGGCCCTTGCCGTCGATCTGGTCGAGCTTGACGGGCTGCATCGGCGGCGGTGGCGGCATCACGGGCTTCGCGGCGATCCCTCCACCCGCGGGCCGGCGCTCGGCCTCGCGGCGAGGTGGGGCGGCCATCGGCCGCTTCGCCACCCGGGGGTCCGGAGCGGCGGCCGGATCGGCGGGCGGCGCCGAGGCTGTCTCGGTCGCCATGGGTTGTGGCGGTGCCATGCCGACCAGCACGGTCGCGATCGAATTCGCCGCGAGCGTGACCTGCAGGTTGATGGTCTGGAATCCGGCACCGGTGCCGGTGCGCGTGCACGCTCCTTCGGGCAACCCGGCGACGCTGAAGTGCCCGCCGGCGTCGAGCGTCGCGGCCTTGGTCATTGTGCCGCACCGGATCGTGACCCGGACGCCCTTCGCGAGCGTCGCACCAGCCTGGTTGACGACGGTGCCTTCGATGGTGCCGAGCCCACCTGCGTGGGCCTGGACGCCGAGGGCGAGGATTGCTGCTGCGAGTGCGCGCTTCACTGTGCACCACCTTCCGGCAGGATCTGCCGCCATTCAAATCGTCCGTATCCGCGCGTCGCGAGGAGAGCGTCCATCGCGGCCGCGGCCTCGGGCTTGTCGCTGAAGTAGAAGTTTGGTTCTTCGATCGGATTCTCCGCAGTCGCGCCGAGCTCGGGCTCGAGGAACATCCGGGCGAGGATCCGCGCGCTCTTGTCGTCGGCAAACGACAGCACTGTCTCGTCGACCACCGCGAGCCCGATGCTGGCCTTGACCGGCCGGCCGCTCGCGTCCGTGGTCTTGACCTTGAGCTTCACCTGGTCGCGGGGCGAGTACGTCTGCTTGTCCGCAGTCAGCGAGACCTTCAGCTCGGAGCCGCGGCCGTGATAGACGAGCCGCTCGGCGAGCGGTTCCTTGCGCGCCGAGAACAGCGTCACCCGCACCGCGCCTTGCTGCTTCGCGTCGACCGGCAGCTCGACGAGCGCCGGCGTGTTGGCCTGGACCTCGAACCCGCCGCTCGCGAGCCGATTCTCGCGCAGCGTCGCCTCGACCAGCACGTGCCGGGACGTGTTGCAGATCGTCGCGATCCGCAGCGTCCCCGGCTTGCCCTGATCGACGCTGCGCACCACGCAACCACCGGGCTTCGAGGCCGGGATGTCGAACTTCGCGGTGATGCCGGCGGGCTTCGTGATCTCGATCCGGTACTTGCGATCCGGCTGCGGCGTCAGCTCGAACCGGCCCATGCCGTCGTGGAGCGACGCCAGCTCGGCGACCACCTGGCCGCGCTCGTCGAGCACCTTGCCCTGGATGTCGGCCGGCTTGCCGATCATCGTCTTGGCCATGAAGTAGATCCGGCCCGGGACGTTGTCGACCAGGTCGCCGCCCTCGGGGAACACCGCGAGCTGCAGCGTCTTCATCACGATCGGGATCCGCTTCTGGATCGACTCGGTGACCCCGCCGTCCTCGACCAGGATCGTGAGCAGGCCGTCGCCGCGCGCGATCTTGCTTGGCAGCGCGAACCGCACCGACGTCTTGCCCTGGCGGTCACTCTTGATCGCGATCCGCTGGAGCTCGACATCGTCGAGCGTGACGACCGCGGTCATCGCCTTGTCTGCGAGCGGCTCGCCGGTCGTGCGCTTGACCTCGACCGCGGCCGACACCTGATCGCCCTCGCCGTACGCCTTGCGCAGCAGCTCGAGCGTCTTCATCAGGCGCGGCGCCTCGTAGGTGTTGATCACGAGCTTCTTGGTCTCGGTGGTGCCGTCATCGGCGGTCAGCCGGACCTCGTACTCGCCACCTTCGATCTCGTCGCCGAGCTTGAAGTCGTTGCGTGCGATGCCGTTCTGCACCAGCACCCGCTTGGTCGCGACGATCGCGCCGCGCGGCGACACCAGCTGGAGGACCATCCCGACCGGCGGGCCGCCGAGCAATGTTCCGGTGGCGCGCAGATCGGCGCGGAACCAGATCGTCTCGCCTGGCTGATAGAGCGGCTTGTCCGTCATCAGATAGGTGCGCTTGGTCGGGTGCGCCTCGAAGTACGACGCGATCGCCTTGTCGAGGTCGCCGGTCTCACCCGGCATGACCGCGGCCGGCTCGAGCGTTCCGATCTGGCGGTCGGTGGAGCTGGTCGCGATCGAGACCGGCTTGTGGGGGGAGGGACCGGGTGATTCCGTCGCGGCGCAGCTACACACCGCGACGAACAGCAGGCGTTTCATCCATTGCATGCGTCTCCGCTCAACGCCCGAACCCCCCTCGAAGATCTACACCAAGGAACCCTGGTGCCCTGGTGTCAGACCGGTTCGACCCCGATCCACAGCGGGTGGCCCCCGGCGTGGGCGAGCTTGCGGGCCTCGTCGATCTTCGCGCGCGCCTCGTCGATCCGGTACCGGCCGATCACGCTGCGCCCCGACGTATGGGCGGTCATCATGCGGGCCTTGGCCTCGACCTCCGCCAGGCCGAACACCCGACACAGCGTTTCGCTCACGAACTCGATGGTCGTGTAGTCGTCGTTGCGCAACACGACGTGGACGTCGCCCGCGATCGTGTCTCCGAGCTGGCCGATCTGAGGCTCCTTGCGGCCGTGCACGAGCAGGAACACGACGCTGACCCAGCTCGCCGCGTCGAGCACGGGTGCGGCCTCGGACTTCTGGACGTGCACCGCGAGGTCGACCCGGCCCGCCTTGCGCCCGTGGTGGTGCGCCGCGCCCGCCGCGTGCCCGAGCAGCTCGTTCGCGTCGTCGGTGAGCTCGATCGACCCGGCGGGGATCCGGTCGAGCTCCGCGATCACGCGGTCCTCGAGCGCGTCGGGATCGCACTCGATGGAGCGCACGGCGTCCGTGATCGCCTCGTCCTGCAGCAGGCCATAGAGGATGTGGTAGGCGGTCAGCGGCTGGCCCCGCGTGCGCGCCTCGTGCCCGGCGACATGGAGCGCGACCTCGGCATCGCCATCGAACGCCGACCCGAGCTGCTTCGGCTCGGGCCGCCGGGCGCGCCACATGTACGCGCCGAGGCCAGCGGCCAGGGCCGCGATCATCGCAACAGTCTCCACCCGGGCACCTTACCCCCGATCGCGGCGCCTTCGACCTGGCTGAAGTTCCAGCTGGAACCGATTGCCGCGCCCGGTGTCGTAGCCGCGTGACCCGCAGGTACGTCGTCCCTGCCGCCACTGGCGCGGGCCTGCTGGGGATCACCGTCGCGATCGGCTGGGTGCTGGCCGCGAATCGACCGCCGGGACCCTATGCGCGCCCGGCGCCGCCCGCCGCGGTCGGCGCGTTTCGCGAGGGCGGCACCCCGGACCGCGATGTCGCGATCGAGGCCGCGCTCGGCCGCCTGCCCGGCACGATCCCTGCGCCCGACGATGCCGCGTTCGCCCGATCCGGGCTCGCCCCGGCGTGGCGTGCACTGGTCCGCGAGCTCGCGCGCTGGCCCCACCTGACGTCGACGGATCGCCAGCTCGACGCGCGCTCGACCGAGCTCCGGGCCCGCGCGGCGACGGTGTCGGACCAGCTCGCGGCCGCGCGCCTCGGCTACTACCTCGACGTCCAGATCCCGATCGTGGACTCGATCGCGCGCCCCGAGCTCCACGCGTACCGGATCGATGAGGTCGCATTCGTGCGCGCCGATCGTGAGCGCGTGCGCGTGCTCGGCGTGCGGCGACTCGATCACGTGCGGCTCGCGATGCTCGGCAGGACCAGCGAGAGCTCGACGATCCGGTCGTGCTGCTCGACCAGGTCGATCACGGAGTGGCCGAGCAGATCCTCCCCGTGCTCGAGGGCTACGCGTTCCCGATCGGCGACAACGCGTGGTCGCGATCGTCGCGCGGCCGCCAGGTCGCTGCGATCACCGGCGAGGCGATCCGGCGCGAGCTGCACGCCGCGCTCGGTAGCGACGCGACCACCGATCCAGGCCCGCGCTGCCGCCGGCTGGTGGTCGCCTCGGTCCGCCACCACGAGGCGCAGCACGTGATCGATCAGCGGCGCCTCCTGCCCTATCCGCCCGCGCTCGCCGGCTACCTCAAGGAGCCTGCCGACGCCGCGTTCGCGATCCGCACGCGCTACGAGCTCTCGGCGTACCTGAGCCAGATCGCGAGCGACATGTGGCTGCCGCAGCTCACGCTGTGGAACCTGTCGCGTCACGCGTTCCGCCAGCAGGAGAGCCGGGTGGCCGAGGTCTACGCCGCGGTCGTCGCGATCGAGGCGCTGGCGGGCCGGCTCGGGCTCCGCCTCCCTGGCTCGCTGATCACACAGGGCGTGGTCGACCGCGATCGGCTGGCCGCGCTGGTCGAGCCGCTCTCGAAGGTGCCGACGATCGAGCTCCGCTCGGCCGCGGCCGCGGTGTGGGCGAAGCTGTTCGGCGACAAGCTGATCCGGCTGGTCGACGACGCCCGCCTCCGCTAACCCGCAGCGATCGTTCACGAACAAAGCGCGCAACCGGGGCATGTGGTGGCCGAAGTGCTCGCCCATGAACCGGAAAGACGTCATCGCCGCGATCTCGGGTCGCGCCAGCATCACAGGCGCCGCGAGTGCCCGGACGAGCGGCCGGGGGAGCTCCGGAGGGCCCGCGAGCACTGCTTCGAGCCTGCCGTCCAATGCCTTCATGCCGGCTCGCGAGAAGGTGACGATCGTCAGCCTCGATACGAAGCTCGAGGTCGCCGCGCAGTTCAATCCCAAGGAGCTAGGGATCAGCAAGACCGTGCAGTGGCAGCAGCACAACACGACGGACAACCGCACTGCGCAGCAGCAGAACCCGCAGCAGGGCCAGTCGACCGAGTACACCGGCGGTGGCCAGCGAACGATGTCGATCGAGCTGTTCTTCGATCGCGCCGAGCAAGTCCCCGACGGCACGAAGCCTCCGGTCAAGACCATCGAGGACATCATGGAGGACCTCAACACCCTCGCATCGATCACCGATCCCAACGCCAAGGAGCCGAAGGATCGCCGCCCGCACTACTGCGTCGTGGTGTGGGGCATCGGCGGCATGCGGCCGTTCCGCTGCGTGATCGAGTCGCTCGAGATCAAGTACACGATGTTCGACACCATGGGCGTTCCCCTTCGCGCGGTCGCGACTGTGAAGGTCAAGGAAACGGCGATCCTGAAGGATGGCAAGGATGCCGCGCGGAACGACAAGGAAGTCCGCAGCCTCAACGGCCGCAAATAAACAACCACCCGGATGACTCGTGGTCACCCGGGTGGTTCAGGCGCGCGCCACACCGGCGAGTGCCCAGGCGCCTGCGGCGTGGCGCTCGTAGTGGCGCCGCGACGCCCGCGCCAGCAGCGATGCACCGGTCTTCGACTGCGCGTCGTAGCGCGCGAGCGCATCGAGCAGGCGTGGTGCGCCCGGCGTGCGGTCGCGCAGCGCCGACTTCGCACCCTGCAGCAACTCACCGAGCGCGATCCCCAGCGCGAGGTTGATGAAGCAGGTCTGGCCCGAGAACACGTGGCCGGTCTGTGCTGCATCCCCCGCGATCACCACGGGCGCACGCCCGTCACCCGCGACGAACCGCTTCGCCACCTCGGTGACCGAGGTCTTGAACGCCTGCGGCTCGACGCGATAGGGCACGCCCGCGAGCCCGTGCGCACGCGCGGCGACGTCGAAGCAGTGGTGAAGCTGCTCGTCGGTTGTCTCGCCCACGATCTGGGTGTCGCACAGCACGGCCGTACCAGCACCGGACTCGTCCGGCGTCTGGAGCACGGTGCAGCGCGCCGGGCGTGCGAAGCCCGGCACCGGGAGCTCGACGCGAATCCAGCGCCCGCGATCGGAACCCGCGGCGAACACGCCGCCGATCAGCCGCTGCTCGGCAACACCACCGAGCAGCCGCACCGGACCGACGAGCGGCGCGCCGCCCCGGTCGCGATGATCGCGATCGCCGCGCGCGTGAACGTGCCATCGCTGCAGGCGAGCGACACCATGCGTGCATGGCGTCGCAGCCGCGTGACGTCGCAGCCGTAGCGGACGATCGTGCCGTGGGCCCGCGCCTCCGCGAGCAAGGCTTGCTGGAGCTTACCGATCGGCACCAGCGCATCCGGCTTCTGTGACGCGAGCGTCAACAGGTCGACCCGTTCTGGCCACGCCTGCGGCGCGACCTCGATCCGCTCGGTGCGCCCGGACGCGAGGTCACCCTCGCAACGGAGCGCGATCCGCGATACCAGCTGCGGATCGTCGTCGGGGACGCCGAGCAGCTCGAGGTTCGACAGATCGCCGAGCCGCGCCACCAGCAACTGTGGGCGCAGCGTGTCCTCGTCGAGCGGCGGGCGGCGGTCGAGGACGAGCGTGGACAGTCCGGCACGCGACAGCATGATCGCGATCGCGAGCCTGACGGGACCCGCGCCGATGATCGCTACATCGACCTCGTGAAATAGATCTTTTGGCGGCTCCATCGCACGCCGGCTTCCCCGTCCGTGGACGGTGAAGGAATGGGGATTGCGGTTGGCATGTACAGGTTCCTCCTCGAGCTCGCCACGGGATTTGAAGGTGAGAGCTCCCTCGGGGACCGACCTGATTCGCACGTGCAAACCGATCGATCGAAGTGCGCAGTCTGGACAGTTCGCCGTGGATGTCAACCACGGACCGCGAACTGCGCGGATCTGCGAAGGTCGACCGAGCTCAGCCGCGACGTCCGAGATACACGACGTGCGTCCGGCTCTTGCCGAGCGCGTGCACCGAGACCTCGAAACCCGCCGCCACGAACCGCCGCGCGAAGCCGGCATCGGGCTCCTCGGACCACACGGCCAGGATGCCGCCGGGCGCGAGCGCCGCATGGCTGCGTGCGAGCGCGGCCTTGCCGTAGAACGGATCGTTGGCGCGCTGGGTCGCCGCGTGCGGGCCCTCGTAGAGGTCGAGGATGATCGCGTCGAGCTCGCCGCGGCCGGTGCCGGTGATCATCGCGGCGACATCGCCGATCGCGACGCGCACGCGCGGGTCGGCGACCGCGTCGGTGGTCAACACGCCGAGCGGGCCGCGACACCACGCGAGCACCTCGGGCGTCAGCTCGGCGACGACAACCGTGGCGGTCGCGGGCAATGCCTCGAGTGCGGCGCGCAGCGTGTACGCCATGCCGAGCCCGCCGATCAGGACGCGCGGTGACGGGTGACTGGCGATCGGTGCGCACGCGAACGTGGCGAGCGCCTCCTCGGAGTGGCGCTCGCTGCTGGTCATCAGCACGCGACCATCGATCACGATCAGGAAGTCGCGCTGGCCACGCTGGCGCAGCTGGAGCTCGCCTTCCGCGGTCGGGACAGTCGCGATCGTGCGCCAGGGAACCACGGCGCGAGATTACATCGCCGCGAAGCCGACACACGCCATCGCGGCCGCCGCACCGAGCGCGAACACGACGCGCAGCCGGGACTTCCGCGGCGGCTCGGCTTGATAGACACCGTCGTCGACCGCCGCGGTGTCGTCGAACTGGTACCAACCATCGTCGAGCTCGTCGGCGAGCGCGCGTTCGGGAGACGGCTCGTGGGTGATCGCCAGCATCTGATCATCCATCGCGCCATCTCGGGATCGGGGCAAGTTTGCGGCAACCCGCCCTGCTATAACGCCACGATGGCGAGCTACGAGAGACGAACCTGGTGGACGCGGCATCGGCTGAGCGCACGCCTCGCGGACGATATGTTCCTCGAGGCCGCGATCAACGCCGCGTTCCTGATCGCGGCCTCCGATGGCGCCGCGAGCGAGATCGAGTACGACGCCCTCCTCGACCGGCTGGAGCTGCTCGGCGGCGTCGACCGCGACAAGATCGACGAGCAGCTGACGTCGGCTGCGCACCTGCTCGAGGAGAGCGGTGTCGAGGCACGCATCGCACGCGTTGCGGAGTTGATCGGCGATCGGGAAGCGGCCGAGGCCGTGATCACGCTCGGCCTCGCGATCGCGCTGGCGGACGATGAGGTGACGCCCGAGGAGCGTGAGGTCGCGAGCCAGATCGCGAGCGGGCTCGGACTCGGCGCGCTCGATCTCGACGGCGTGATGATCGAGATCCGTGGTTGAGCTCGGGCCGCCGCGCCGAAGATGAATGGCTGTGGGGCTGGGATCCGACGCCCGGCATCGTCTCCGTGTGGGCCGAGCCGGATGGTCGCGTGCAGGTGTGGCGACGGGTCGCCGGTGCCCTCGTGCGCGAGGAGCTACGGTTTCGGCCGTGGCTGGTCGTCGCCGAGGCCGGCGAGCTCGCGCAGGTGCCCGGGCTCTCGGTCCGCGAGCTCGCGGGACCGGGCGCGCTCCGGTTCGTCGTTCGCGCAGACGACCTCGCGCGGTTGACCGCGGCGGTGTGCAGTCAGGCGAGCCGGCGACTGGGGCGCCGGATCACGCACGTGCGCGAGCTCGGCAACGACGCGGTGCTGGTGCTGCCGCCCGAGGAGCAGTACCTCGTGGCCTCGGGGCGCACGTACTTTCACGATCTCGCGTTCGACCAGCTGCGCCGGCTGCAGCTCGATCTCGAGACCACGGGACTCGATGCCGCGCGCGCTCGGATCTTCCTGGTCGCGATCCGCGATCCCGACGGCCACACCGCGCTGGTCGAAGGCGACGACGAAGCAGCGCTGATCGCGCGCGTGATGGAGCACGTGCGGCGCGCGGATCCCGACGTGATCGAGAACCACAACCTGCACGGCTTCGATCTCCCGTTCCTCGCGCAGCGCGCGAAGCTGCTCGGCGTCCCGCTCGCGCTTGGTCGCACCGGCATGGGGCTGCGTTCGCGTCCTGCCCGCCGCGGGATCGCGCGCGACGACGATCCGGCGCGCCGCGTCCGCTACACCGTCCCCGGGCGCGAGCTGATCGACACGATGGACGCGGTCGGTCGCCACGACTTCGCGACCCGCGATCTCCCGGGCCACGGGCTGAAGGCGGTGGCTCGGCACTTCGGGCTCGCGCGCGACGATCGCGAGCACGTGCCGGGCGCGAAGATCCACGAGGTCTACCTCCGCGATCCGGATCACGTGCGGCGCTACGCGAGCGACGACGTCGCCGAGGTCGCCGGGCTCGCACGCCTGCTCGGTGGCGCGACGTTCGCACTCGCGACGATGGCGCCGCGCCGCTACGAGCGGCTCGCCGATGCCGGCCCCGCGACCGGCGTGCTCGACCCGCTGCTCGTCCGTGCGTACCTCCATGCAGGCGCCGCCTTGCCAGCACACGAGCCCGGCGACGGCACCCAGCACGATGGCGCCGGGCTGCACCTGTTCGCGACCGGCGTCGCGCACCGGATCGTCAAGGCCGATGTCGCGAGCCTCTACCCGTCACTGATGCGCCAGTACCGGATCGGGCCGGTGCGCGATCGGCTCGGCGTGATGCTCGCGCTCGTCGATCGCCTGGTCGAGCGCCGGCTCGCGGCCAAGGCGCGCGCACGTGCGGCGACCGACGACGGCGAGCGGTTCGCACACGAGGCGATGTCGGCGGCGATGAAGCTCGTGATCAACTCCGCGTACGGCTACATGGCCGCCGGTAGCCTGACCCGATTCGCGGATGTCCACGCGGCGAACGAGGTCACGCGCCATGGCCGCGCGGTGCTCGACCTGCTGTGTCGCGAGCTCCACGCGCGCGGCGTGACGCTGCTCGAGGCCGACACCGACGGCGTCTACTTCAGTGCCCCCGAAACGTGGACCGATGCCGACGAGCGGCGCGTGATCGCGGAGGTCGGTGCGCTGCTGCCCGAGCACGTGCACCCGAGCACGACGGCCGCTACGCCGCGATGCTGTCACACGAGCCGAAGAACTACGCGCTGCTCGGATACGGCGGCGAGCTCACGTTGCGTGGCGTCGCGTTTCGATCCTCACGCGCCGAGCCATTTGGCGAGCAGTTCCTGCGCGCGGCGCTCGCGTGCCTGTTGCGCGGCGACGTCGCCGGGATCCAGGCGATCTACGTCGCGACCGTCGCCGCGCTCCAGCGGCGCGCGATCCCGACGCGCGACGTGACGACCCGCGCCCGGCTGACCAAGACGCCGCACGAGTACCTCGCGAGCCGCGACGGCCGGCGCGAGCTGACGTACGAAGCGCTACTCGCGCGTGGCCACACCGCGTGGACGACGGGCACGCACGTCCGCGTCTACCGGACCGCCCGGGGTGGCGCGGGCCTGGTCGAACAGGACGAAGATCCGCGCGACTACGACCTCGAGCACTACCTGCACGTCCTGCGCGACACGTTCGCGGTGCGCCTGGTCCGCGCGCTCGCTCCCGACGATTTCGCGACGGTGTTTGCCGATCCGAACCAGCTGTCGCTGTTCGGGACCGCGCTCGCCCAGGCTCGCCCGATCCTGACCGAGCTGCCTGCGACGAATCCCCGCATGTGATCTCGGCGCGGCCGATGCATCACAGGGACCCATGGCTTCCAACCGAGAGCTCCAGACCTGGATCGCCTCGAGCAAGCGCACGCGCCAACACCTGAAGATCGCCGTGATCGCGATGGCCGCGGTGTCGGTCGGAGCCGCGCTTGTCAACGGCACGTTCGGGGTGATCGGCCTCGGCCTGACCGCGCTGATCGCCGGCGCAGGGTTCTGGATCCTGCACGGCCACATCACCGACTGGGAGAGTCAGCTGACGCGTCGCGGCTCGAGCTCGTCCCAGCCCGCCAGCAGCCGCGTGTCCCCGGTCGCGAGCTCGACCACGGCGAGGGCCGAGCCGCGCCGCAGCACCGCCGCGCCCTGACCCGCGAGCACGATCTCGGGGGACTGGCCCCACAGCGGGTGGCCCGGCTTGACCCGTCGCTCGAGCGCCCGCGCGATCGTCTGTTGCGCGCGCAACCCCGGCACCTCCCAGCCATCGAGCGCCACCACCGCGCCGCGCGCCTTTGCCCACGCGATCCACCTCGTGTCGTCGACCCGATCGCGCCGCACCACGGGCACCGCGGCGACGCCGGACACGAACCACTCGGGGAGCTGCACGTCGTGGTGCTCGACGTAGTGCGCGAGCCCCTCGGGCCACACGAACTGGCCATCGGTGGTCGCGATGCCCGAGCTGTCGCTCGCCGCACGCGAATCGACAGAACGAACGCCCGCGATAGCTCGCGAACGGGAGCCCGCGTCCCAGCGCCGCGAGCACCTTCGTCCGCGCGCGTGGCTTCCAGCTCCCGACCAGTGCCTGCGGCCGCGGGTAGCGACTCGGCGCGAGCTCGTTGAACCAGAACCCGACGCTATCGAGCATGCGTGCGGTCGAGCCAGTCCTGCGTGCAGCCGGTCATGATCGGCATCGACTCCTCGAACTTGTCGCGGATGCCGCGCTCGATCTTGCCCGAAAGCAGCCGGATGTTGACCGAGATCGAGCCGCTGTACTTGCGCCGGACCTGTCCCTCGGCGACCTGCGTGAATTCGTAAAGCGCGGTGATCGAGACCCGGCCGCCGAGGATCTCCGGCGTGACGACGAGATCGATCGCGTTGTCGGCGCGGCGCCAGCTCATCGACTCGAGGTAGCTGAGGTGGCTGCCCGTGACGAACGCGCGGACGTACACCGGCAGCGGCTTCACGGCGCGGACACGCCACACGCACTTCTTGATCGCGGCCGTGTCCTCGGACTCGACGACCGTGCGGTCCGCGAGCTCGGCGAGCTTGTCCTGGGTCGCCAGGTGATCGGGATCGAAGTAGGCCGCGAGCAGGGTCTCGATCGAGGACACCCGGAACACGTGCTCGTAGGAAAACGCGGTCGACATCTGGGCGCAGCCTACCTTGCCCACGAGTCACCTCCCCGATCGGGCGAATCGATTCTCGCGCCGAGGCGCCCTAGCTTGCCCGCATGCGCTGGCTCACCGAACGACGCCGCCGGCGGATCCTCGCCCAGCCATTCCCCGCGGCGTGGGATGAAATCATCGATCGCGAGGTCGCGATCAGTCACCGGCTCGACCCGAAATCGCGCTACCGGTTGCGCGACCTCGTCCAGGTGTTCATCGCAGAGAAGCACTGGGAAGGCTGCGGTGGCCTGGAGCTGACCGAGGAGATGCAGGTCGTGATCGCGGCGCAGGCCTGCGTGCTGGTGCTCGGCCGCGATCTGTCGTTGTACGACGACGTCGCCTCGATCCTGATCTATCCATCCGCGATGCGCACCGCACCGCGCCGGCTCGGACTGTTCGAACAGCCGCACGCGCCGATCGCGAATGGCCATGCGATCGAGGGCGAGGCCCACCTCGGCGGACCGGTGATCGTCGCGTGGGACACCGCGCTCGCCGGCGCGCGCGAAGAGGTCCCCGGCAACGTCGTGTTTCACGAGCTCGCGCACAAGCTCGACATGGCGAACGGCGCGATCGACGGCACGCCTCCACTCGCGAACCGCCACCTCCGCCGGCGCTGGAAGGCGGTCTGCGAGGCTGCGTTCGCGGATCTGCGCCGGCGGGTCGAGGCCGGCTGGCCGTCCGCGATCGACGCGTACGGCGCGACCAACGAGGCCGAGTTCTTCGCGGTGGCGACCGAGACGTTCCTGACCCGGCCAGTCGAGCTCGCCGCCGCCTACCCGGCGCTCTACGAGCTGCTCGCCGGCTTCTACCGGATGCGGATGCAGCTGCAGCCACCCGGTCAGCCACCGGCAGGGGTCGTAGCCAGGGAGTCGCCGCCCCAGGCCAGTGCAACTTCCGGACAGCACGACTAGGGTCCGTTGCACTTGCACTTGATCGTGCCGGGAATGGCTGTTGCACTACCCGGTAACTCGCCGTGCTGATCACCATCTTTCTGATCTCGCTCGCCGCCGCGGTGATCGTCGGCGGGTACACGTTCGGGGTCCTGTTCGGCAAGTGGAGCCGCCCGGTGACCGGGTCGTTCGTGGCGCCGCCACCCCCAGCGAACCGCGCGTTTGTCCCGTTCATCCCGCCCATCGCCCCCGTGGCCGTCGCTCCCGTGCCCATCGTGCCCGTCGTGCCCGTCGTGCCCGTATCCGGCGCTGCCATCGCGCCGCCACCCGCCCCGCACTACGAGCAGGCGACCTCGGTCTCGTCGGTGTTCGTGACGCTGCCGATGCAGCACCAGGCCGTCGCTGGCCCCACGGTCACGGCACGCGGGACCACGGCGAATAGCGTTGCCCGGACTGCCCCGCGGACTGCCCCGCGGACTGCTAAGGGCAGCGTCCCGCCGCCGATGCCGTCCCGTCCCGTCGTGGCACCGCGTGCCGCGCGCGCGCCGGAGCCGAGCGACTTCCTCGACGAGGAGACCTACCTCGACGTGGTCCCGACGCCACGCCGCTGACTCCGCGTAAGATGGCGGGGTGGTACCGCCCCTGCTCGGAGAGACGTTCCTGGCCGCTCCTCCGCGTTCGCTCGAGCTACCAGCGTTCCGGTTCCATCATGGCGACGAGGTCAGTCCGTTCACGATCGTGTACGAGACGTTCGGCACGCTGAATCCGGACCGCTCGAACGCGATCCTCGTCTGCCACGCGCTGTCGCCCGGAGCGCATGCGGCCGGCAAGTACAGCGCGGACGACGCGAAGCCCGGCTGGTGGGACGGCCTGGTCGGCTACGGCAAGGGGATCGATCTCGAGCGCTACTTCGTCGTGTGCGTGAACTTCCCGGGCTCGCCGTGGGGCACGACCGGACCGGCGTCGATCGATCCGCGCACCGACCAGCCGTACGGCTCGCGCTACCCGTGGGTCACGGTCGAGGACATGGTCGAGTCGCAACGCCTGGTCGCCGATCACCTCGGCATCGCGCGGTTTCATGCGATCGCAGGCAGCTCGCTCGGCGGGATGGAAGTCCTGATGTGGGCCGCGCTCCACCCCGAGCGGACCGGCGGCGTGATCTGCATGGCGGCTGCCGCATCGGTGCCGGTCGAGAGCGTGGCCTGGCACCTGATCGGTCGCAAGCTCGTCGAGAGCGACCCGGCATTTCGCGGTGGGGACTACTACGACGGCACCGAGCCGCTGCGCGGACTGCAGCTCGCCCGCATGGTCGGGCACATGACGTACCTGTCGGCCGAGGGACTCGAGACCAAGTTCGGCCGCCGGCGGCGCGGCGGCACGCGCCAGTTCGAGATCGACTCGTACCTCGAGTATCAGGCCCAGAAGTTCGGGACCTCGTACGACGCGAACTCGTACATCCGGGTTCAGGCGGCGATGGACGAGATGGATCTCGACGAGCAGTTCGGCTCGCTCGAGCACGCGTTCCAGCGGCTTCGCGCGCCTACCTTGCTGGTGTCGTTCGACACCGACTGGCTGTTCCCGACCCGCGAGGTCGAGTAGGTGCACGAGGCGATGCAGCGCGCCGGCGTCCCGGTGGAGCACATCCAGCTCGCGACGCCGAACGGCCACGACGCGTTCCTCCTCGACTACCACCTCATCACACCTGTGGTTCGCGACCTGCTGGCCAAGCTGAGCTGACCTGCAGCCTGTCATCCGGTGGTGGATCGCCGGCCGATGCAGCGTACGCTGTCTGCATGCTGCCAGCCGTGACGACGCCGTGGTTCAAGTCGGCGGTGCTCGGGTTGGCGCTGCTCGGTCTCGGCGCGACAGCCGCCGCGCGCCACGACCCGCCGGGGTGGCGCCGGCTGGTATTGCAGACGGTGTCGGAGCCAGACACGTTCTACCTGTCCGCGTTCCGCGACGGCGATCTCCGGCTGTCGTTCCCGGATGGGCTGCGGCCGATCACGTTTCACACCCGCGCCTCGGTGACCGACGGATGTCGCTGGCTCGGGATCGAGAAGCTGGTCCCGCTCGACGCGAACACCTACGCCTATGCATACTCCGAGGTGATCCTCGACTGCGCGTTCGACGCCAAACCCGCAGACATGACGCCGCGGATTGGCCTGGTCCACGTCGAGTAACGGCTTCCCCTGATTGGCTGCGTGGTGCTAGCGTCCTGCGCCATGGATCCTCAGCAGCCCAACTACGGTTTCACTCCAGAGCCTCAGATGGCTCCCCCCGTCCAGCATGCGCAGGGCAACGGCCTCGCGGTGGCGGGACTGGTCCTCGGCATCGTGGCGCTGGTGTTCTTCTGGATCCCGTTCTTGAACTGGATCCTCGCCATCCTCGCCATCATCTTTGGCGCGGTCGGTAACAGCAAGGCCAACAAGATCGGTGGCAAGGGGAAGGGTATGGCGATCGCCGGCCTCGTGATGGGCATCCTCGGGGCGATCCTCGGGGTCGTGTTCGTCATGTTCATTGTCGGGAAGGCGAACGACGAGAACGCGCGGATCCGCCGCCGCTACGGAGAGATCACGCAGCCGGTCCAGCGGGCGGTCGCGTCCGCGCCCGCTGCGCGTCCCGACGTCGGCTAACGAGAGAACCAGCGTTCGGGTACGGACCCTGCGAGGCAGGTGACCGTGCGCGGCAACCAGGGTGCGGATCGTCGGGCACGCGTGGGGGATCGGGTGGTGCCCTCCGCGAGTCCTTCGTCGGGCGACCAGTTCGCGCGGACCCCGGGGTGCAACCCGTGGAGCCCGCTCTGGTGGAAGCCGATCAAGTGCGTGTGTCCCGCGACCCGCGCCCCGAGGAAGTCGGCCAGCCGCTCCGCGAAGTCGATCCCGGGCTCCGCACCGAAGGTCTCGCAGGTGCGAAACCACACCAGCGCATCGGGGGCGAGCCGCTCGCGCACCGCCTCGAGCGCCGCGCGGCGCGTGGTGAGCGACGACACGTCGAGCACGTCGTCGGCGACGAGCGCCGAGCCCCACTTGCCGTGGCCCCAGTACTGGACCTCGGCGATCGGCTGTTCGATCGAACCAAGCCAGGCGAGCGCTTCGTCCCAGCTCGCGACGCCGCGCACCGCGTCGACCCGGCGGAGCCCGCGATACAAGGTGCTGCCCGCCGACCACACGCGCGACAAACCACCGCCGCGATCGGTGCAGGTGCGATCGTAGATCAGGGCGCGCATGGATCCTGTGTAGCGCACGCTTGCCCACGGGGCGATGACAGCCCCCGCCGCTACTGTCTGGCAGCGTGCAGCTGATCATTGCCGAGAAGCCCTCCGTGGCACGCGACCTCGCGCGGGTGCTCGGCGTGCGGCCGTCGGGACAGCACGTGTTCGAGGGCGAGCGGTGCGCGATCACGTGGTGCATCGGCCACCTGGTGGAGCTCGACGAGCCGGCGTCCTACGATCCGGCGTGGAAGGCGTGGCGGCTCGACACCCTGCCGATGGTGCCGTCGGCGTTCCGGCTCCGGCCGTCGAAGCACGCGGTGCCCCAGCTGCGTGCCGTGGCCAAGCTGCTGCGCGACCGCCAGTTCACGCACGTGGTCAACGCGTGCGATGCCGGGCGCGAGGGCGAGCTGATCTTTCGCTACCTCTATCAGTACGCGAGCTCGCGCCTGCCCGTGCAGCGACTGTGGATCTCGTCGCTGACCGACGACGCGATCCGTCGCGGCTTCGCGACGCTGCGGCCCGGGGCCCAGCTCGACCCGCTCGGTGATGCCGCGCGCTCGCGGTCCGAGGCGGACTGGCTGGTCGGCATGAACGCGACGCGCGGGGTGACCGCGCATAACCGGCTCGCGGGCCACAGCGCGCTGTACTCGATCGGCCGGGTGCAGACGCCGACGCTGGCGATGCTGGTCGAGCGCGAGCACGCGATCCGCGGCTTCGTGCCGCGCGACTACTGGGAGGTCCGCGGCGAGTTTCGCACCGCAAGCGGGGACAGCTTCACCGCAGGCTGGCGATACGGCACGCGCGCCCGGTTGGCCACGGATGAGGTGGCGGCACAGCTCGTCGCGCGCACCACACAGCATGGCGCCGCCGCGGATCCGAGCGGCCCGCGGGTCGAGCGCCTGCACAAGCGCACCGTGCGCGAGCCGGCACCGATGCTGTTCGATCTGACGTCGCTCCAGCGCACGGCGAATCGGCGGTTCGGGTTCAGCGCCGCACGGACCCTCGAGCTCGCGCAGGCGCTGTACGAGCGGCACAAGGTGCTGACCTATCCCCGGACCGACTCGCGCCACCTGACCACCGACGTCGCGGGGGAGCTGCCCGGACTGTTCGCCGCGCTCGCCAGCGTGCCGGACTACGCGCCATTCGCCGCCGAGCTGATCGCGCATCCGCCGCGGCCGGGACGGCGCGTGATCGACGACACCAAGGTGCACGATCACCACGCGATCATCCCGACCGGCAAGCTGCCCGCCGCGCTCGACCGCGACGAGCGGCGGGTGTTCGATCTCGTGGTCCGGCGGTTCCTCGGCGTGTTCTTCCCCGATGCCGAATTCGCGGTGACGGAGGCATGGGTGCGCGTCGGGCCTGGGACCGCGGCCGCACCGAAACACGCCGCGACGGCGACCGGGCCGGCAACCGAGCCCGACGACGTGCCGCTGATCGACAGCCTGCCGCCGCCGCCGGATCGGTTCCTCGCGCGTGGTCGGATCCGGATCGCCGCGGGCTGGCAGGTCGTGGCCGGGATCGAGGACGAACCGCGCCGGGATCGCGAAGCCGACGAATCCCGCGCGCTGCTCCCCGCGCTGGTCGAAGGCGAGGCGCTGACAGGCATGTTCTCGTCGGTTGCCAAGCAGACGCGGCCGCCACCGCGCTTCAGCGAGGCCACGCTGCTCGGCGCGATGGAGTCAGCGGGCAAGGTGATCGACGACGAGACGCTGCGGCTCGCGATGAAGGACTGCGGACTCGGCACGCCGGCGACGCGGGCAGCGGTGATCGAGACCTTGCTGTCGCGCACGTACATCGTGCGGGACAAGCAGCACCTCGTGCCCACCGAGCTCGGGATCGGCCTGCTCGCCGCGCTGCCGGTCGCAAGCCTCGCGTCACCGGAGCTGACTGGCAGCTGGGAGGCGCGGCTCGCCCGGATCGCGCGCGGCGAGGAATCGCGCGGCCGCTTCATGGCGGACATCGCGCAGTACGTCGCAGAGCTGGTCGATGCGATCCGCAGCTCGACCCCGCCACCCGCACCAGCCGCGACGGTGTTCGCGAGCTGCCGGCGCTGCGGCGCCGACATCGTCGAGCAACCGCGCGCGTTCCGCTGCCCGTGCGGGATCGAGATCTCGAAGCGGATCGCCGGGCGCGAGATCACCGCGGCGCTCGCGGGCGTGCTGATCGATCGCGGCCGCACCACCACGCTGCGCGGGTTTCGCTCGAAGGCCGGCAAGAAGTTCGCCGCGATGCTGGTGCTCGACGAGGCTGGCAAGGTCCGGTTCGAGTTCGACCAGCCGGGTCGCGAGACGCCGGAGCGCAAGCCGGCCACGCCACCGCCGCGCCCGAGCAAGCCGCCGCGCGAGCAGCGCGCGACCAAGCCTGTGGATCACGAGCTCGCGTGTCCGCGCTGCAAGGCGGGCAAGCTGCTCACCGGCTCGCGGGGCTGGGGCTGCTCGCGATGGCGCGATGGCTGCCGGTTCGTCGTGTGGTTTCGCACCGCGGGCAAGCAGCTGACCGCGGCCCAGCTCCGGGATCTGGTGACGCGCGGCAAGACCCGCAAGGCGCGGTTCCAGGTCGCGGATGCCGTGGTGACCGGGCGGCTCGTGCTCGATCCCGATGCCACCGACGGCAGCGCGCGCTTCGAGCCGGGTTAACTGGTGACGCGTTCCACGCGCTCGTCTCGCGCTGGTTCTCGTGCACGACCGACGACGACCCGACGACCCGACGAGACGTGGTCGCCGCCCGGTCGCGGCAGTCGTGCCATGCAGCGCTCGAGAGCCAATCGCACCAGCAGATCGCGCGCCGACGCTGAGCCAGCGCAACGCCGAACCTACCGGACAGGTCTTAGCCCGCGGCTTCTTCGGCCTCGATCGCGGCCTCGCCGTCGCGGAACGTCGGGTACTGGAGCTCGAGCCCGAGCGTCTTCTTGAGCAGCGTGTTGCGGATCCGCCGGTTGCGATGCGCGACGCGTGACGCGCCGGGCTCGTAGATCGAGCGCGACGCGGGGATCGGGATCGCCATGCGCTCGCACAGCCACTTCGCATACTCTGCTTGCGTGGTCGGCTCGTCATCGGCGACCAGGAATCGCGACTTGTTCGGCGCGCGCTCCTCGGCGGCAAACACGACGCGGACGACGTCGTCGACGTGGATCCGCGAGATCGCGTGCTGGCCGTCGTCCAGCAGGCGGTACTGACCCTTGCGTAGGCGCTCGCGCACGCCGCGGCCGGGGCCGTACACCGGGGCGAGCCGGAGCGTGACCACGCGCGGGTGCTCGAACTTGCTGTCCTCGACCTCGCGCTCGTCGGCGAGCACGTTGGCCATCGGCGGATCGTCGTGCGCGAGCACCGTGTCCTCATCGATCCAGCTCTCGTCGTCGGGGAGCGCGCCGTAGAGCCCGCTCGAGCTGAAGTAGATGAAGCACGCCGCCGCGTTGGCGTACGCGGCCTGGATCGCCGCGCGCATCGCCTGGCCCGGGGGCAGCGCGGTGACCGGCGGGATCGAGTAGATCACGGTGCCGCCGGAGACGCCGCTCAGGATCGGGTTGAGCTGCTTCGGGATCGCGGCGTCGAGGTACTTGATCTCGGCACCGAGCGCGCCGAGCGGCGCGAGGCGACCCGTCGATCGCGCGCACACCCGCACCTTGCGCCCAGCAGCGAGCCCGGCCCGCGCGAGCCGCGCTCCGACATAACCGCAGCCAAGGATCACGAGCGGCGTCATGGCGCGCAGTATGCCAGTCGCGCAGATTCGACGGGCGGGCCGGCGGCCGCTGGCGCATACTTCGCGGATGCGCGCCCTCGTTCTTGCTCTCGTCTTGGCCGCTGGGCCCGCCTCCGCAGATCCTGCGAAGCCGGCACCGACGAAGCCGGTCGCGACCCAGCCGGCGACCACCGCGAAGCCGACCTGCAAGCGCACCGTCGTCGGACGCGGCCTCGAGCGCAAGGTCGTGTGCGCGATCGAGGCCGAGATCGTCGTGACTTCCCAGCCCGCGAAGCCGAAGGTCGTCTACGTCACCCGCGGCGGGCGCCACGTGACCGGCCGCCCGAAATCGAGCGATCGGCTCGACGGCCTGAGCCATCGCCGCAACTGATCAGGTGAGCGAGCTCAGAACGGAACCTTGGGCGCCTTGATCTGTGCCCGTGGTGGCTTGCGCAGCCCGCGCGCCGGCGCGACGCGTTTCGGTTCCGAGCTCGCATCGGGTGGTGCAGGGAGCGGCTCGACCTCGAGCGCCCGGCCTGGCGGGAGAGCCGGAGCCGGATCGGACGCTGGCTTCTCGGCCTGCGGCGGCGGTCGCATGACTCGCGGGTTCTCGAGCGCGTCGGCTCCGCGAAGCGCGATCGCCGTCCCCGCGATCGCCACGACGATCGCCGCGATCGCGAGCGCCGCGATCCGCCGCGCTGACACCGGCGCGCGCTCGTGGGCTCCCACCGGCAGTTGCGTTGCGGCCCGACTGATCGGTCTCGACTCCTGGGTGTCATGGGGCCCGATCGTCACCGGCCTGAGATGCGGAGCCGACACGTCCTGACCGGCCGCCTCGAGGGCGTCTCGGGTCTCGCTCGCGCTCTGGTAACGCTTGCGTGGATCCTTTTCGAGCAAGCGATCGATCACCCGGGCCAGCGCAAATGGAACCCCGACCATCGGGGGCGCAGGTTCGGTGACCTGCTTCATCAGCAGGTCGTGCAAGTTGCTGGCGTTGAACGGCAACATGCCCGAGCCGAGCAGGTACAGGATGCAGCCGAGCGAGTACAGGTCGCTCGTGCAGTCGCCGACCCCGCCACGCGCACGCTCGGGCGCGAGATAGGCCGGCGTTCCGTGGAGTGACCCGGAGGTGCTGATCTCGGCGATGTCGTCAGGCAGCAACGACTTCGCGAGTCCGAAGTCCAGCACCTTGACGAAGTCGCGCGAGCCCGCCAGCAACATGATGTTCGCAGGCTTCAGATCGCGATGAACGATCGCGAGCTCATGCGCAGCCTGGAGAGCGTCGCAGACCTGGACACCGATCCGGATCAGCCGACTGGCCTCCAACGAACCCGCTCGGCCGAGCAGCGCGTCGAGGGTGTTCCCCGTCACCAGCTCCATCACGAGATAGAACAGCCCGTCGCTGGTCTGCCCGGAATCGAGAATGCTCACCGCGTTCGGATGGTTCAGCTTGCTGGCGAGTCGGGCCTCGCGCAGGAATCGCCGGATGATCTCGGGATCGGAGATCAGGTTCGGATGGATCACCTTGATCGCGACCTCGCGACCCACCGAGTGCTGGTGCGCCCGATACACCGCGCCCATGCCACCCTGGCCGAGCCGTTCGACGACCCTGAAGCGGTTGTCGATATCGCGTCCGATCATCGGGTCGACCGCCGGCTCGAGCCGCACCAGCGGTGTGCTGTCGTTCGGGCAGAGCGTGCCGGTATCGAAGCTGGTGTCGCAAGCCGGGCAGTAGGCCCGCACGCGCAACATGTCTGCCGCCAGCACGACGCTCACGACGGACTCCACATGCAAAACTTCGACACGTGTGCACGGACGCGAATGACGCAGCTATCTTCTCGTCTCCGGACACAGATCGCAACGCACTCCGTGTTGTGGGACCCGCACCCTTTGCGCGGTGAGCGGATGCGCTCACCCGGGGCAACTGCCGTCGCGTGGACAGCTTGTCGCCGTGTCGCAGGCGCCATTGCAGCAGTGCGAGATGCACGTACCCGTATCCGTGTTGACCCCTTTGCCGCACGCCATGTCGCCGACGCACGTCACCTCGCACTGTGACGATCGGCACTCGACCGCGTAGATCGGGCCCATCTCGCACGCATGTCCCCCTCGACACGTCACCTCGCAGGTGTCCGCGACTCCACAGTCGACTCCACCCCGCTTGCACGCATTGTCACCGATACAACTGACGGCGCAGTCGGTGGCTCCGCCGCAGTCCACGCCGTTCTCGCAGCCTTCGTCCAGGCAGTCGACCTGACACGGCATGTCGTCCGGGCACCGGGGAACCGCTTCTTTCCTCGTCGTCTCGATGTGACATACCCCCTCACGGCACGTGCCATCTGCCGCAGCGCACGCGGCTTCCACGCAGGCTGCCTGCCCGGCGTCGGCGGTGCCAGCATAAGGTGGCTTCGAGAAGCATCCGGCGACGAGCACGGCGATGACGGCGGCCCTCATCTCGACCACTCGATCCCGATGACGCCAACCCCGGAGCCCACCGTGGTGGTCACGCGGGGCCCCGGACGGTCCCGGTACACCGTCGCTCCCAGCACGATGCCGCCGATGGCGACCGCGGCACCTACGCCGTACATCGCGATCGTGATCGCTCGCCGCGAGTCGAAGCGTGACTCGAGGTCGGTGTAGAGGGTGCGGTCCGGGCTGGTCGATGCGTCCACGAGCTGATCGCGGGCTGGCTTGAACACGAACGCATGATAGGTCGCGGCGACGATCAGGACCACCGCGCCGCTCGCCAGCATCGTGCGCGGGACGAGCTGGGACTGGCTCTCGCCGTGCCCGGACGATTCGAAGCTCAGCACGACCTCGCGCGGCGCTCGATCGGTGATCGTGACCTCCCGAGACACCGTCCTGCCATCACGCCGGGTCGCGGTGAGCTGGTGCGAACCGACGGCGAGATAGATCGTTCGCGGTGCGAACCGCTCGTCGGCTGCGAAGCTCGAGACCCGGATCTGCCCATCCGGCTCCGCTGGGGCCAACCGGATCACGACCGGCGCGAGGTCGTGCGCTGCGAGCTCGGCCTTGAGCTCGCGCTCGACCAGATCCAGCCAGTCGGGGATCGGATCGGTCGCGCTGGCACGCTCGCGGCACGACGTCAGGAACAGCTCCGCCTGCGACCACGCCCGGCGGCGCAGGTACGCGAGCCCGATCAGGCACGCGTGACGCGCGTGAGGTGACGCCACGTCCGCCTGCTTGAAGGCCGAGATCGCCTCGCTGTACCGACCCACCTTCGCGAGCTGCTCGCCCCGCGCCGAAATCGAGTCTGCAACATCGGCGGTAGCAGTGCCGGCTGCCAGTATCCCGACGATCAAGGTCGCGCGCCGTAACATCCAGCCATGATACCAAGCAAACCCCGTTGAACCCGCCGCCCCGACGAGTCATGACTCCTGGGATGCGTCTCTTGGTCGCCGCCCTGATCGCCCTCGTCGGGTGCGGTCGCGGCGATTCCGACGCGGACCGCGCGCGCGCCCAGGCCGCGCAGATCGAGCCCGACGAGCGGTGCGATCCGTCGGAGCCCAAGGTCTGCGTCGGGGACTACGTCACCGCGTGCGAGCCCGAGGGCAAGCTCGGGCGGCGGCTGCGCGCATGCCGCGACGGCTGCCGTGATGGCGCGTGTATCACCAGCTGCGAGACCGATGGCGTCGAGCTGATCTACGTCGTCGATTCGGCGCGCAACTTCATGAGCTTCGATCCGCGCAAGCTGCCGAAGGATCCGTTCACACTGATCGGCAAGCTCAACTGCGGCCGCGCGTTTGGCTCGCCGTTCTCGATGTCGATCGATCGCCACGGCGTCGCGTGGGTGGTCTACGACGATGGGGAGCTCTACAAGGTGTCGATCGCCGACGCCAGATGCTCGCGGTCGGGCTTCACGGCTGGCTCGAGTGGCTCGTCGACGTTCGGCATGGGCTTCGTGACCGACGAGGCCGGCGGCAAGACCGAGAAGCTCTACATCGCGAACAACGATGGCTCGCACGTGCTGTCCGCGATCGACACCAACCGCTCGACCCCGACGGCCAGCGCGGTGGGCCGGATCGACGCGACGCACGACCAGAACCCCGAGCTGACCGGCACCAGCGAGGGCAAGCTGTTCGGATTCTTCCCGGGGTCGACCGGACCCTCGTTCGTCCAGGAGATCGATCGCAAGTCCGGCGCGTCGCGCGGCACGCGCTGGAACCTCGGCACCGACGCGCTGTTCATCACCGCGTACGCGTTCGCCCACTGGGGCGGCACGTTCTACATCTTCATCACCGCCAACGGCACCACGACGGTGCGCACGATCAATCGCAAGACCGGCGACTATCAGACCGTGATCGACAACATCCCGTACCGGATCACCGGGGCGGGCGTGTCGACCTGCGCACCCGAGCAGGACGGCGGCAAGTCGGCACGAGGCTCCGCGGCGCCGCCCTGACCGACTGTCTCGCTATTTGCCACCAGTGCGGGCAACCGTGCGCGTCCGCGCGGTTCGCGCGCGCAATCCGCGCTCGAGTCGTGATTTTACCGCGGTCCAGAGCGGCACGCGGCGTGCGTGAGTCTCTGACCATCATGCCGGACACCACCGAGACCACCGAGACCACTGAGACCACCGAGACCACTGAGACCACCGACGACACCACCGGAACCCCCGAGCACGACGAGGCCGAGACCATCCGCCACGTCAACGCCGTGGATGCGACTGTTGGGCAGCCGATGCTGGCGCGCGTGACCACGCGCAAGGACGAGCTCCAGGCGGCGCTCGACGCGCTCCCCGCAGGTGACGCCCGCACGCGCATCGATCTCGAGCTCGCGCTGACCACGATCAACGAGCTGCTCACCGGGGATCTCGAGAACATCCCGGCGGTCGTCGTGGCCGACATGAATCGCTGGCTCGAGCGCAACAAGCACCTCGCCGAGACCGCTACGGCTCCGTGAACGGATACTCGTGCTGCGCGTCGCGCATCACGAGGCTGCGCTTGCCGTTGGTGGTCGATGCCATGAAGCTCTGACCGATGAAGCCCGGCATGATCGTGATGAATGAGACGGTGCCGTCGGCGTTCTGCTTCGAGGCCATCTCGGACTTGAACTCGCCGAAGTCGAACCAGATTGCCGCACCCTTCTTCGTCACCTTGATCTCGCCGAGCGTCGGATGGACGTAGCGTGGCGCGAGTCGGCTGGCGAGCGCGGGATCGGCCGGCACCGTCAGCTGCTTCTTCATCACCGCGAGACCGTCATGGAACCGCTGCTGCGATGACGCGATCTCGGCGTCAGCCTCGGGCTTGCCGTCGAACAGGACCTCGAGCAGCTTGCGCGACAGCACGTCGCGAATGACGGATGCGCGCTCGCTGTTGGTCAGGATCACCGCGCCGACGCCCTGCTCGGGGAACCACAGCATCGTGCTGTGAAACCCGAACACGTCGCCACCGTGGGTCACGACGGGCACGCCGTACGTGGTGTCGACCAGGAGGCCCATGCCGTAGTGGGTGTCCTTGCCGACGGCGACCTGCGGTGCGCGCCGCGCGAGCAGCGCTTCCTTCGACACGTATTGCTTGCCGTCGGGCAGCTTGCCCTCGGAGAGCTCCATCGCGACGTACTTGAGCATGTCGCGCACGGTGCTCCACGCCGCGCCGGCAGGTCGGACGGGGATCGGCGAGTAGTTCGCCGCATGCGGTCCCGGCGCAGCCTTGCCCTCGATGTCGAACGCCGTTGGCAGGGCGAAGTTGCCGGTCTGCGCCTTCTTGTAGTCGAACGTCGTCGCCTTCATCCCGAGCGGGTCGAACACGCGCGTCTGCATCGCCTTGTCATAGGCGGCGCCGAGCTCGAGCGTCGGATACGCGACGTGCCCGCCGATGAAGCCGGCCGCGGCCGCCATCAAGTTCGAGTACTGGAACAGCTCGCCGAACTTGCTGGTCGGCTGCATCCTCCCGAGCATCTCGACCGCCTTGGTCGGCGTCAGGCCGCGGAACTCGAAGATGAACTCCATGTCCTGACGAGGCATGCCGGTGCACGCGCAGATCAGGTGCTTGACCAGCACCTTGCTCGTCGTCTCCGCGTCGCCGAGCTTGAACGACGGCAGCAGCTTGGTCGCCGGGGTCTCCCAGGTCAGCTTGTTCTCGTCGACCAGCTTCGCCAGCATCAGCGTGGTCAGCGCCTTCGTGTTGGACGCGATGATGAAGCGCGTGTCGGCATCGATCTTCGCCGGCTTCCCGAGCTGGCGCGGACCGAAGCCACCGGCGAACACGACCTTGCCCTTCTCGTAGAGGCCGAGCGCGACGCCTTCGGCCCCGAGCACCTTCTGCGAGTCCTCGACGAACTTCGTCAGCTGCGCGACGCGCCCGGCATCGAGCGCGTGCGCCTGCTTGCCCGCGAACGACTCGCGCACGCCGCCCTTCGGCAGCAAGCGGCCGAACAGCACGCCGAGCTGCCCGCCGCGCTTCTCGGCGGTCGCTCGCGCGACATCGACGATCACCACCGTCCAGGTCTCGTTCGCGAACAGCGCCGCGGCTGCGATCCCGCGCTGCTCGTTCGGCGACGTCTGGTAGCCATACTCCTTGACCTTCGTCCAGCCGTCCTTGTCGGGCGACGCCGCCGAGTTGAGCAGCGGCCAGGTCTTCGCCGGCTTGTACGCCCGCCAGGCCAGCGCGACCGCCGCGTCGGCGTCCTTGGCCTGGAGGTCGACGAACGCGATCCGCGAGTCACCCTCGGGCGCCTCGAGCACCGTCGCCGGACCGTCGACCCAGATCGTCCAACCCGCGGGGGCCACGAACGTGTTGCCCGTGACGGTCGTGCGCGGCGTGTCCGCAGCCACCACCTCTTTCTTCGGCACCGGCGGCGACGGCGGTGCTTGCGCGCGCGCTGGATCGGCAGCCGGCGGCGCCTGGACCGGCGACTTGGAGGAACAGGCGAACAGGACAAAGGCCAGCGAGAGGGCGCGCATCGGGCCGGACCCTAGCAGCCCGGGCGCGCCTCGACAGCGCGCGCGCGCAGGTTGTAGCGTCGCGTGGTGCTCCCGAGGTCGAACCGCGCGTTCGCCGTGACGACGTATGCTCCGGGCGTGCGCTGCCTGCTCGCTGTCGTCGCGATCGCGAGTTGCTCTGCGCCGCCCGCGATCCAGCCGGTCCCGATGCCCGTGCCGATCGACGCCCGGCCGACGAGCGATGGACCGTCGTGGATCGGCGTCCGGATCGACGCCGACTCGTTGCGGATCACCCAGCTCGTGAAGGGCGCACCCGGCGAGCGGGCCGGACTGCAGATCGGCGACACGCTGGTCTCGCTCGATCGCGATCCCGTCACGACCGTGCCGCAGTTTGTCGCCCGCGTGCAGCGGACGCGTGCCGGCGAGCGCGTCGCGGTCGTGGTGGCGCGGGAGGGCGCGCAGCGCACGTTCACCGTCACGGTGGAGGCGCGGCCGGAGTCGCCGGCCCACAGCACGCTGATCGGCAAGCCAGCGCCGAGCTTCACGGCCACCGCGCTCACCGGTCCATTCACGCCGAAGCTCGCCGACCTCCGCGGGCACGTCGTGATCCTCGACTTCTGGGCGACCTGGTGCGTCCCCTGCACGTACACGATCCCGCGGCTCAACGAGCTGCATCGCAAGTACCCCGAGCTGCGGATCGTCGGGTTCTCGAACGAGGAGCCGGCGGTGATCGCGCCGTTCGTGACCGAGCAGGCGATCGCCTACACGATCGTCCACGACCCCAGCGACGCGATCGCGCGCGACTACTTGCGCGAAGGCATCCCGATGTTCGTCGTGATCGACAAGGCCGGCATCGTGCGGGAGGTCGTCATCGGTGCCGACGTCGACACCGTGGCTGCGGCGATCCTCCCGCTCCTGCTCGCGCCGTGATCAGAGCGAGCGCAGGTACTGCTCGAGATCGCCGCGCTGGGGCGCGGTGAGCTTCAAGTCGAGCGCCTGGTTGTAGTGCGTGATGACGTCGACCAGCGTCGCGGCGCGCCCGTCGTGGAAGTACGGCGGATGTTGCCACGCGCCTCGCAGCGGCGTCGTGCGGTACTGCTTGGTCGCGCTGCGGCGGGCCTCGTTCGGCTCCATCCCGGTCTCCGCGGCCGCGTGCAGCTTCGGCGCGTCGCTGAAGCTGGCACCGCTGTGACAGCTGACGCACCGTGCGACGCCCTCGAACACCAGCTTGCCGCGCGCGGCGGCAACCGCGTCGAAGCTCCCGGCCGGCGGGGCCGGAGCCGCGAGCGAGAACTGATAGTCGCGGAGCGCCGGGAGCATCGGGGTCACGCGGTCGGGCTCCTGCTTGATGTCGAGGCCGACGCGATCGTCCTTGAAGTTGCCGTGGCCACCCATCTGCGTGACCGCGACATACGCGTTCCAGTACGAGACCGGGCCCTCGCCGGTATAGGTCTCGAGCGCGACGTCCTTGAGGCCATAGGCCGGCGGCAGCATCACCGGATGGCTCTCCTTGTCCGGGTTGAAGCGCGCGTCGTAGCGGCCGGGGCCCCAGCTCTCGAGCGCGGTCTTCGCGGCCGCCGGATCGACCCCGAGCGTCGCCGCAAAGGTCGGCAGGCCAGGCGTCAGCGCGATGATCGCGCCCGGGTTGAGATCGCGGTTCGGCCAGCCGTCAAGCCGCTTGCCGATGCCGGGAGCCGCGGAGTTGTCGACCGTCGAGTGGCACAGCGCGCACGTGATCCCGAGCTTGACGATCTTGCCGTTCTCGACGACGCCGCGGACGCCGACCACGGCATTCAAGCCGATCAGCGCGACCGTGGTCTTCGGATCGGCCAGATCCGCGGACGCGAGGACCTCCGCTGGCACGGCCTCGGCGTCGACCTTGAGCCCGACGGACAGCGCCGTGGTCGGCGGCAAGGTCTGGACGACCTCGTGCAATCGCAGCACGTCGGTCCACAGCTGCTCGTCGCCAAACGTGTCGTGGCGGAAGATGCACTTGCCGTCCGCCGTGTCGCACGGGCTGAGCGCCGCGGGTTGGGTGGGGACCACGGGCGGTGGGGTGGTGTTGTCGCCGCAGGCGGCGAGGGACAGGACAAGCAGGGCGCGCTTCGCAGGCATCGGGTTCCTCCGGTGGAAAGTCAGGCTTTTGCGCAATCGAGTGCGGGGGCGCGCCCGGCGTGACAGTCGAGTTTTTCGGCCGAAATAGCCGTGCCAGGCTGTAACGCCCGTGCGGCTCGCACCCTCTGTTACAGATGCGTATGGAACCCGCCGTGCCTGCCCGCGACCTCGCGACCGACCTCGGCGCGATCGCGGCCGTCCTCGATGGTGATCGCAGCGCGTTCGCCGCGCTGGTCCGCCGTCACAACCAGGCGATGTTTCGCGCCTGCCGCGCGGTGCTCGGCAACGACAGCGACGCCGAGGATGCGGTGCAGGTCGCGTGGATCAATGCGTATCGCGCGCTCGCGACGTTCCGGGCCGACGCGACGTTCCGGACCTGGATCACGCGGATCGCGGTCAACGAGGCGTCGACCCGGCTGCGCAAGCGCCGCCAGCTCGCCGCCGTACCCGTCGCAGTGGAGGACATGTCGATGGAGGAGCCATCCAGCCCCGAGCGCGATGCGCAGGCGAGCGAGCTCGGCCGCCTGCTCGAGCAGCAGATCGATCAGCTGCCCGAGGGACTGCGCACGGTGCTCGTGTTGCGCGACATCATCGAGCTCGATACGGCGGAGACCGCCGCATGCCTCTCGATCAATGAAGAGAACGTGCGCGTGCGGCTGCACCGGGCGCGGCAAGCACTCGCGCACAGCCTCACGTCGGCCGCGATCGACGAGGCCGCGGTGTGGCGGTTCGATGGCGAGCGCTGCGCGCGTGTCCTCGCTCACGTGATGGCCGCGATCGAGGCGTAGCGTTTGGGGTTTGCGGCGCCGCCCGGATCTGGCATCGTCGCCGGCCATGCGGCAGCTCGCAGCCATCGCCCTCGTGATTTGTTGCGCGTGTTCGGGGTCGCTCGACGGCCCCGCAGGTGACGACGCGCCCAACGCTCCACGCACCGTCGAGGTCGAGGGGCCGGCGATCCTGGCGCATGTCCAGGCGTTCGCGAACGCAGCGTGCACCGACGTCGAGACCTGCACGATCTCGACCTACAACGGTCACCATCCGGTCGCCGCGCGTGCGCTCGACATCCTGGTCAGCGACGTCTACGGCAAGGTGCCCTCCGACAACAACGCGCTGGGTGACGAGCTCGCCGCTTACGTGCTCGCGAACCAGCCCGAGCACGGCATCTGGTACGTGATCTGGCGCCAGCGCTACAACGACGGCAGCGGCTGGGATCCGATGGAGGATCGCGGCAGCATCACCCAGAACCACTACGATCACGTGCACGTCAGCTTCAACGAGACCGCGCCGTAGTGGCGGACACGCTCGACGTCCTGCGCTGCACCGGCTGCGACGCGCCGATCCCGCTCGGCACCGGTGACGTCGCGCGCTGTGCGTTCTGCAACGCGGAGACGCTCGTGCCGCCCGCGTACCGTGCGCTGCGCGAGGCCGAGGCCACGGATGCGGCCCATCGCGCCACCGCGGTCGCGCTGGTGCGCCAGGTCGGCACGCCGCCGAGCCTGCCGCTGCGGATGTTCGCGGCGACCTGGAACATCGTGTTCTTCGTCTTCGTCGGCCTGCCGGTCGTCGTGATCGGCGGCCTGCTGCTCGGGCAGAAGCTGCTCGGGCTGTGGGGCTTCCTCACCAAGCGTCACGTCCACGACGTGCTGCTCGGCTCGTTCGGCGATCCAGCCGCGGCGACGATCGCGCTCGGCTTCGCGTCGACCACGCTGCTGTTCGGTGCATGGAGCGTCGCGGCGTCGTACGGCGGCCGCAAAGCACAGCGGCTCCGCGCGCTCCAGGCCGGGCTGGCAGCGAAGCCACCCGCGCGACCCGGCGGCGCAAAATCCTGCCGCGTGTGCGGCGCGCCGCTCGAGGTACCGGCTGGCGCGCTCGCCGCGAGTTGTCTGTACTGTCACGCCGACAACCTGGTCGCGATCCCACCGCAGTGGATCGCAAAGGCCGCGGCCAGCGCGAGCCAGCTTGGCAAGGCGATCGAGGACGCGTCCCGCTCGTACTTCGCACAGCTGCGCAGCCTGCGGCGCAGCCTCTACCTCCAGCTCGGCGTTCTCGCCGTGCTCGGCGGTGGGCTGACCGCGCTGTTCTTCGGGTTCGCGACGTCGGCGCGCGGACCCCACCGCGACCACGACTGGCACCGCGACATCCAGGCACCGTCGCTCCGCCGCGACGCCCGCTATCAGGCCGGGCTCGTCGGCAAGTTGTCGGTCGACAACCGGCCGGAGCTGGTGACCGGCGCGTGTACCCCGGATGGTCGCAACCAGGCGCTGCGGTTCTCTCGCACCGACTGCGGCAAGGAGGGCTGCGTCGTGCAGCTCTACGTCCCGCTGCGACGTGACGACCAGCTCGTGGTGCGCGGCACGACGCTGCCGTGGAAGACGCTCGCCGCGTTCTACGTTCACGACGGCGATCGGCCGTTCGATCAGCCGAACTGGGGCACGCGACTCGGCAAGCCGGCGTGGGTCGGCGGCGATCGCGAGACCACGTTCCGCGCCTCGGCCGACGGCTGGTACATGCTGTGGATCGCTGCGCTCGAGGGCGGCGTGCCGCTCGAGCGCTACCAGCTGTGCGTGCGCCTCGTCCGGCCCTGAATCTCGGCGGGAAGCGGTGCACGCGCGGTGCTACCGTTGCGCGATGCTGGTCCGGGTGCTCGCGGTCGCGTCGTTCATCATGCTCGCCACGCCGTCCGCACACGGTTATGCGGTGACTCCCGCGCTCACGCTGACGGAGCTCGCCGGCAAGGTCGACCTGATCGCGAAGGCGACCGTCATCCGCGTCAAGCCGGTCAAGGACCCGTGGTTCGAGCCGCTCACCGCCTACGAGGTCCGCGAGGCCGAGCTCCGCGTGGTGTCGACGATCAAGGGCACAGCCGGGAAGACGATCAAGTTTCGCTACTACACCTACGCGCCGCGCGGGGTCGGCACCGGCTACGCGCCACAGGCGTACACCCTCGAACCCGGGCGCACGTATCTGGTGTTCGCGACGGGTGCCGGCGGCGGCGTGTTCCGTCCGTTCTCGAAGCGTCACACCCAGAAGGAGGATCAAGGCGTGGTCCTCGCGGCCGACACCCGACACCATCGCGGCAAGACCGTGACCGAGGCCGTGCGTGGCGAGCTGGTCGCGTTGCTCGCCAGCAAGTCCTCCGACGATGTGATCGCGGGCATCACCCAGCTCGACGAGATGTCCGGCGGCAAGCTCAGCTCGCTGCGGGACTTCGATCGTCCCGCCACGCTCGCCGCGATCCGTCCGCTCCTGCGAGCGAAGTCGCCCGAGGTCGCGAGCGCCGCGATCTCGGTGTTCGCCGTTGATAGCCCCTACCTCGATGACGCCCAGGCCGGCTACTGGTTCACCGGCTTCGGCCACGGCTCGATCCTCGGGCTCCAGGGCCGTCCGATCCCGAGCACGTCGACCGCCGACGCCGTCGTGCCCGAGCTCCTCGACGCGGCGAACCGGCATCCGAGCCCGGCGGTCCGCGCGCTCGCGATCCGCGCCCTCGGCCGCTCGCCGGGCGTGCCCGATCCCAGCGTGCTCGCGTGGACCCGCGACTCGGACCTCGAGATCCGCCGCGCCGGGATCCTGATCTCGGCCTCGCGCCAGGATCGCGCACCGATCCGGATCGCCGTCACCGACAAACTGCCGGAGGTTCGCCTCGCCGCGGCCCTCGCGATCGGCTTCGCGCAGGACGCGACGCTGCTGCCGCTGCTCGGTCCCCTGCTCGGCGATCCCGCACCGAAGACCGCGGCCGCCGCCGCACTCGCCGCGCTGTCCTATCCCCTGACCCAGTCGGCGACCTTGCTCGAGGCGAACCTGCGCACCGGCTGGAAGCCGCTGTTCGTCAACGCGCTCTCGAAGCAGGATCCAGTGCCGTACCTGCGGGACCTCGAGCTCACGATCGAGAAGCAGCTGGCACCGAGCGCGTTCTGGGGCGGCACGATCCCCGCGGCCGAGAGCTGGCGCATCCTGTTCGCCTACGTCAAGGGCCAGCCGGCGGCGGACGTCGCGACCGGCAAGCTCGATCGCTCGCTCGACGCGCTCGAGCGCATGAAGTGGTGGAGCTCGTCGGAGCCGCGCAGCCTGTACGCGCTGTACCTCGTGCGCAAGCACCACGCGCGTGCGAAGAAGTTCCGCGCCGCGATGAAGCAGACCGCGGGCTACGACATCGACTACTACTTCAACATGGCCGACAAAGATCCCGGCCAGTACATCGCGCCGTGACGCCAGACGACGACCTGGGCTAGCGCACTTGCAGTGAGATGCCGGCGTCGAACGACAGCGTTCCGTGCCACCGCTCCATGAATCGGTCGAGGTAGCTGTCAGACGGCTGATCGGCGAAGTCGACGAGATAGCCGGCGCGCAGACCGGTACGTGCGGCAATGAAGACGTGGGGCACGATTCGCTTGCGAAATGTGATCCCGACCAGCATGTCCATCACGAAGCAAGTGTGCTGGTCGTCCTCGACGACATATTTTCCGCGACCCATGAACGTCTCGAGCTCGAGCCGCACGCCGAACGAGGCCGGCTCTCGAGACCCTGCGGAGAATGTGCCGAGGATACCCCAGGTCGCGCCGAGCCTTGCGTCGATGCCGCGTTGAAACGGGCGCAACGCGGAGAGTCCCCAACCGATCGAGAGCATGTGTGTGTCGTCGAGATGGCCTCGAACGCCGGCGACGTAGCGGAGTCCCTCTCGCGTCCGTTCCCCACGGAACGGAGACTCGTAGTCGACGCCCGCAAACACGCCCGGGAATCGGTTGGAGCTCGGCGGCTCCGGCGGGCGGTTCGGCGGGCAGAGTTGGTCGATCGTTTGCGCGATGCCTCCGGTCGGCGGAGTGAGACCGAGGCTTCCTGCAAGCACGACGCGATTGCGCGCGGTGTCGCAATCGGCTGGCGTGCGTTTCGCGGCGAGGTACGCCTCGCTCCAGAACGTCAGGTTCATGTGCTCCGCGTGCGCGGTCATGTAGGAGGCGAGCGCCGCTTGGCCCGCGGCTTGGTCACCCGCGTCGGCCGCGGCAATGACCTGCTGACTTGTCGCGCTTGCATCGCAATCGAGCTGGAGCTGACCGAGCTGGGCACGCTGGTCCTTGCTCGGAGCGTGCGTGAGCCCCACGATCTGGAGCACGAACGGGCACTGGCTTGCCTTTGCCAATCTGAGTGCGATCTCGACGTGATCCGCAGCAGACCTGCTGGTGCGTGCCGCCGCGACGACCTCGTCGTATTGCCGTGCGACGATCTGCTGATCGATCACGTCAAGGTCGATGCCCGCCACGCGAGCCGGCTGACCCTGGGTGTGAAACGACCGAATTGGCGTTGGTGGACCGAGCTTGGTTTGACGCGATGCGCGCGCACGCCAGTACAGGTCGCTGTCGCTCGGGAGCTCCGTGAAAGCGAACTGGACGCGTCTCGCAACGACCTGCTGGTCAGAAACAAGAAGGCGCGTCACACATGCCTGATCGGCGCACAGCTCGACTTGCACGCCGTCGACGAGACCGCTCACCTCGATCGTGAATGTCGAGCTCGGACCGACAGCGTTGACCGGTAAAGGATCACGCAACCGCAGGCGAGGCCACGCAGGAGGCGCACGCACACAGACCGCATTGTTCTGGTTGTCGCGGGCTGGCTTCGCACCCGGGTCACAGATGCACTCCTCACGAACCTCGTCATAGTCGTTGCACTTGTAACGACGTGGCGGATCGGCCGCGGCCGTCATCGTCAGCACGACCGGCGACACCGCCACCCAGATCAACGCACGCATCGAAACCCGATCTCCAGAACGATCGCTGGATCATCACTTGCCGAGGACCCTGGCGTCGCTCTGGTCGGCAACCACTCGGGGCTCGCGCCCATCACCTTCGCGAATGCACCCTTGGACTTGCTCGTGGATGACCATTCGCGAGGCAGCACCTTGATCGGACTTGCCGTGGTCCACTGACTCTCGGTCGGCAGACTGGCGCCGATCGCGGCACAGAATGCCGCGGCCTGCGTTTGCGTCAAGCCGCCGACGGGCCTGTCATCACGGCTCTCGTCCCAGTCGAGCGCGGGCGTAGCCGTGACGCGCTCTGGCGCTGGCGACCGACGCAAGTACGCGCGGTAGGTGCCACGGAGAATCTGCGAAGCCTGGATCTGGATCCCGTTCGTCGTTGTGAATGGCTGCACCGACTCGATCAAAGTTGCGAGGTCGGGCGCTGAATCAGGCGAAGGCAGCAGCGGTACTGCAGACAGCGTATCGACAACGAGCGCATCCTGGATCTCCGACGAACCATGGCGCCAATCTGGGTCGATGCTTGGCTTCGAGCTGCTCACGAGATACGCGACGATCGCGGTGACGGCAGCTCCCGCGCTGGCACTGACTCCGATCAGCGCGCGCTTGCGGCCCAACGATGACGATCGTGCATCGACCTCGGGAGGGACGAGGACGGTCTTGCCGCCCGGCTCGAGGATCGGGAGCAGGAGCTCGCCACGCTCATCGAAATCGAAGGTGCCGTAGTCGGGAGTCTGTTGCGCACCGGGATAGCTGGTCACACGGTCGCGGAGGTATTGCCCGAGCTCGGAGCCGCTGACTTGTCCTCGTTCTGGATGGCCAACGCCGTAGCGCAACGCTTCGAGTAAACATCCGGTGAACAGGGAGTGTCCGTGGACCGGGCCGCCATCCATCGCCAGCTGATTGTCGAGTGCGGAGGTGATCACTCGCCGGCTGGTGCGCGAGGTCAGGGCGTCAAGTGGATCCTTCTTCCAGGTCTTCACGTCCCGCCATTTGAGGACTGGATTCAGTGCGACCCCGCTCTCGCACGCGTCGAGGATCACGAGCACATGACGTGGCGGTAGCCTCGCGATGTTCTTGAGCCATGGATCGAGCTGCATCCAGCTTCCGAACTGGGTCTGGTTGGCGCTTGCCGGCAGCAAGTAGCCGGTCTGGACCGGAATGTTCCCCGCCGCAAGGGTTGAATTCGTCGCGCCGTGGCCGGCATAGAACACGACCAAGCTGTCGGCCGCGTCGAGCCTGGTCAACGGTCCATCGGTCGTCATGCTCCACATCGCCCCGTAGGTTGCGTCGGCATCATAGAGTGGTGGCGCGACGGTCTCGAACCCGAGCTCGACGAGGAGAGAGACCACAGCCCGCGCATCGTTCACCGCGTTGTTGAGCGGTCGGATGCCGGCATCCGGATAGCGATCTATCCCGACGGCCGCGACGATCCGACGTCCGGGTTTCATCGACGCCTCCTCCCGCGTTCACCGCCACGACCCGTTGGCGACAAGACGCGGGCAATTACGCCACGGAAACGATCGCGCGAATAGCGAGCGGGACAGACTTCTGGCGCAGGGAGGAAATCGAGCCAACGCTCGGCACACCGATGCCGATCTCATGCGCCCACCGGCGCGCCCGAAGTCTCCTCCCGAGCTGGCGCCGGCGCGGATCAAGCCACCGCCAACGTGAACGACGCGTGCCGCGCGGCATAACGCACCGAGCTGGCCCCAACGACAGCGCCACGGAACGCCATCGCCAGATCCGCGCGCAGATCGACCAGCGCCGCGTGCGCCGCGGCCGCGCGCGGCAGCCCAGATGCGTGGGCGAGTCGGCCGGCCCTCGGAACCGGGGAAAGCGCGAGCAACTCGGCCAGCGACCGCAGATCGCCATCCTCTTCCGAAGTCCAGAGGTACACGTCCAGCGGACCCGGATCGTCACCACTCCAGATCACGCCGCCGGTACTGGTCAGCGTGGTCGCGCGATATGCGCCCGAGCGCCCGCAGACGAGCGCGTCGATCCGCGTGGGGGCCGCGCACTCGACGGCGGCGAGTGCGACCTCGGTGATCGCGGGTGCCGAGGTGCCTTGCGCGACCAGGCCGGCATCGACCTCGACCGCGCCGAGATCGAGCGAAACGTCGATCGGACACAACAGGAAGGTGCGCCACACGATCGCCAGCTCATCGGGAATCAGGCTGCTGACGGCGCCACGTCCACGCGCGCGCGTGACGGCAAGCTCGTCGAACAGCGCGGCGAGCGATGTGGTCACGGACCGCGGCGCGCCGCGCGCGCTCGAGCTCTCGAGCACGGACAAGTCGGCCGGCTGTGCCGTGACGATCGTCATGATCGTGTCGATGCGCGGCTGGTCCTGTGGCAGTCCGTCGGGCCAGCCGAGCGCGAGGCCGACGAGCTGATTGGTCTCGTCGCTGCTCAGCAGATACACGTCGCCGGCGGCGAGCTTGATGCCGGTCGTGGTGCGATCGATGCGTGCGATCGTGCGGCGCAGGCCGACGTTGAAGACGCTCGCCCACAGCGAGCGCGTGCTCGTGTTGTGCAACCGGATCGCGATGCGGTCGCGGAGTCCGAGCGGATCGCCGTCGCGGATCTGACGAAAGCCGGCGCGTTCGCTGACGACGCCGACAACCACGGACACGGCTTGCTCCGGGATGCCCTGGTCGGTGACGTCGCGTAGGCGTTTGACCGTGGCCAGGTTCGCAAGGTCGCGGATCGCGTCGTCGAGTCGGGACGGGAACGGCACCGCCGCCGCGAGCGGTCCAAGCTCGTCGCAAAGCTCGATCGCGCCCGCAGTGACCCGGAGCTCGGCGATCCCGCGTTCGTCGCCGTGCGCGGCGCGCAGCCGGCCGGTCGCCATCAGCTTCGTTTCGATCTCGGCACGCGCCGCCTCGGGCGCCTCGATCCGCACGGCATACGGCGCGAGTGCGATCGACAACGCGATCGCGACCGCGTCGGTGGGGAGCGAGGCATGGCCATCGCGCCACGAGATGGAGCGCGCGGTGCTATGGAGCGCGGCGACCTCGTCGATCTTCACGGTCGCAACGAGCAGCGTCGGCTCGACGGCCATGGATCCCGCCGGCAGGATGGCGTAGACGTCGCCGACCGACACGCCGAGCAGGGCGCCGGCCGCGAGGCGCACGCCATTGCCATCGCCGTCGACCGAACCGTGGCGGCGCTGACCTCGTTCAGCGTGAACGGCGTGCGCGGCACCGGGCCGGCGATCTCGGGGCGCTGGAGCGCGAGCCGGTCACGCAGCAGCGGCGCGATCGCCCGCCAGGGGACGCGTCGGCCGTGGGCACCGGCCAGCAGCTGTGCGAGCGCCAGCGTCATCGCGCCGATCCAGCCGTCGGGTCGGGCGGTGGGTCGAGTCCGAGCGCAGCGGCCTCGGCATTCGGGAGCCGCACGAACATCGCTGACTCGCCCTCGCCGCAGGCTGCGATCCGGATCGCGTATGGATTGCCCGCAGCGGGAGCCCGCGCGCACGATCGCGCAGCGCTCGCAGGTGATTGGTCACGCCGATGCGCGTCAGCGTCGGGGTCGGCGCCGGTGCCGCCGCCACGGCGTCGCCGCGGGACATCTGCGCGGCGTAGCAGCACTCGAAGATCGTGGTCGCGTTTGGCGTCTTCGCGGTGAGCGTGGCGAGCAGCAGCGACAGCTCGAGCGCACTGATGCCCCGAAACTCATCGTCCGTGGTCTCGCCGAAGTCGGTCGGGTTGATGTGCTGGAACACTCGCGCAAGATCGTCGTCGGGGGTGTAGCGGCTGTTGACCGCGAGCCCGCCGTGGCCCACGTAGTAGACGACCGCGGCGTCCGCAGGTGCGCTCGCCTCGATCAGCGCGCCGTAAGCGTCGCAGATCCCCTGACGCGTGGCTTCGGCACCGATGCACGGCGTGACGTCGAACTCGTACGTTCGAAGCATCTGCGCGGCGCACGCCGCGCTGTTGAGCATCTCCGGCTTGAGGTCGAAGCCCGAGCAGATCACCAGCGCACGCCTCATCAGAGCGTGGTTTCGTCGCCGAGCCCACCGAGGAACTGGATCGCTTCCGCGGTACCGAACTTCAGCGATGCTTGGGCCCGTGGCGGTGGATCGGGTACCGGGTCCTTGCCGCCAGCCGCGTTCATGACGAAGGCGTGATCGACCACCTCGTAGTCACCGCCATCGGCGTCCACGTGGGTGCCGGCCTTGGTCCGATACACGCCCGCGGGCAGCAAGGTGGGCTTGCCGGCAGTCAGCACCCCCGGTGCGAACGTCGGCGTGAAGCTCTCGACCTTGCCGCTGATCTTGAACGTCGTGGGTGCGTAGACGTAGATGGCTTTGATGCTCATGTGGCTCCTTGGGACGGATTGACGATCGCGCTTCCATCATGGCGGCGTTGGGCGCGCATTGTAGCGGCCCGTACAGCACGAAGTTGGGCCAGTCCGCGTTGTCGGTGGCCGCGAGCGCGACCTGGACCGAGCGAGTACCGCGGCCGGGTCCGCGGGACCATCGTCGCGATAGCCCGCGCTCGTCAGCTGACGCGCGCCGCGGTCAGACACCGGCCGCAGCGTGCCGATCACCTGCTTCGATCCGCTTGCGAGGAACGCCGTCGCGAGCGAGGTCGACAGCTCGCCGTCGTCGGAGTTGCCCGAGCTGCATGACGCCAGCACGACCAGCGCTGGGCCGCCGGGGTGGCTCGCGATCTCGACCGCCGAGACCGCCTCGTCGTGGAGCGCCATCGATCCGACTCCGGCGATGATGTCGGCATGCACCGCGACGTGTAGCAGATCGGCCTGTGCGGCACCGACCAGGGCCGCGCGCGTGGCAGCTACACCGGTCGCCGCCACGACCCCGAAGCGGCGAGCGATCTCCCTGGCCTCGGCCTCAGCGGCCACGAGATCGCCACGTGCGTTCGCGATCACCACGGTGCGGCGCGGGTGCGCCAACGAGCGAACGCAGCCAGTCTCGGACAGGCGCGCCGCGCGGACGAGCGTGCGCGTCTCGATCAGGAACCGGTTGGCGCTTCGTAATGCCGCCACGGGCAACGTGGCCAGCGGCCCATCGAGCAGCACGTGGAGCGGTCGCGCGACCGGGCGGAACGCTTCGGCACCGAGCAACAGGACGCCCAGGGCGTCGCCGAAGCTCGGCTCCGTCGGGGTCGAACGAAACTTGTCGAGCTGCGGTTCGAGCGTGGCGATCGACCCTACGGAGATGACCTCGATCCGCCCGGTCCGCGCGGCGATCCGCCACAGCTCGCCCTCGGCGATGACCAGCGCGATGAGATCCACCGCGGCCAGCGACGCGAGCAGCACCCCACGGTCGATTGGCTTCACGATCGGCGCGTGCGAGAGCACCGGGAACAACCGCTGCAGGATGCCGGTGCGCATCGCCGCGGCCTGGAGCTCCCCGGGCGGCATCGATCGATCGCGAGCCAGGGCGTCGAGCAGCGCGCGCCCCTGCCAGCCGTCGAACGCGACCAGCGCATCCTCGAAGCGTCCCGCACGCGCGAGCGCGACGAATAGGATCTCGTGGCTCTCACGCCGGGCTGACAGGGCCCACGATCGCAGCTCGATCGCGGTCTGCGCCGCACGCACCTCCTCCGCGGCCTCGACGCCGCGTCGCGCCCAGGTCGCCGCGCGCACGTGATCCCGCGCGGCGAGCGCGATCCGACCCTCGATCACCGCGACGGCAAGCCGATCGCGTTTGGCATCGAGCTGGTCGTAGATCCGGTTGTGGATCGTCGACGCGACGAGGTGGTCGCCTCGCCGATAGGCGATCCGGGCCGCGAGCAGATCGCGCTCCAGTGCGTCCTCGTTATTGATGTCGAGCGACTGCGCGATGTCGAGGTGACGGCGCGCCTCGTCGATCTGTTTCAGCTCGGCGAGCGAGTACGCCAGGTTGAGCTCGGCCGCGCGCGCCATGATAGGTAGCTCGGCGCGGCGCGCGTGCACGAGCGTGCGCTCGAGCTGGGCGACGGCCTGCATGTTGTAGTTGCGATGGTGAATCCCGAGGCCGTAGCGCTGGGCGAGTCCGGCGCGCTGGAACGTCAGCTGCGCGAGGTCGCGATCCGTTGTCAACAGCGACTCGGCGCGCGCCAGCTCGTCCTGGGCGCCCTCGAAGTATCCGGCCTTGCCCAGCACCGAGCCGGCCGACAAATGACAGTAGCCCTCGAGCACGTCATCGCGGGCCTTACGGGCCTCGACGATGCACGAGTCGAGTGCGAGCAGGGCCTCGACGTACTTGTCCTGTCGCTCGTAGATCTCCGCGAGTGTCTTGTCGTCGAGCGCGGTCCTGCCGGGGTCGCGCCCCACGGCGTGCAACGCGCGCGCGCGCACGAGCAGCTGGCGGGCGTCGTCGAGCCGTTGCTGCGCGATCGCGATCTTCGCCAGAACCTGCATCGCGTCGGCGCGCGCGTCGGTCGCGAGCAGCCCGGTCGCGATCGCGGCAGCAGCATCGAGGTTGCCGCTGCGACGCAACATGCTCGCGAGCCGGGCCCCGGTCACCGGGTCCTGCGTGCGCGCGAACTCGCGCTCGCAGACCAGGGCCGCCATGCCGTTTGTGCTGGCACGGATCGCGTGCGCGCAATCGAGCTCGTGGGGTACGCACAGCGCCAGCTTGGCGGCCAGTACTCCCACCAGGACGAGCATCCGCGCCGCGGCGCACATGGTCGGATGGCGGATCAACCTCACGTGCATCCTCCGTCAGGCGCCCCCACGCCTGCGAATCCTACACGGAATCAACCTGGCGGCGACGCGGTCGCTGTGCTCAGCGCACTTCGACCGTGTACTGGCGGTGGGTCGCGCCGGCGAGGATCGCGGCGTTGAGATCGACGTCGAGCGAGCCGGTGGGCGTCGGCAGCTTGCCCTTGCCCGGCATGGAGCCCGACGACAGTGTACGAGCCGACGACCGGTAGCTTGACCTCGCCGACCAGCGCACTGTCCTCGAGCCGGCACGCCTGGCCAGGACAGACGAGCACCAGCTGGCGGTCGTTGCGATAGACCCACAGCGCGCGCTGGTTGCTGCCACCGGTCACCCGGGCCCGCACGACGTCTCCCGGGCGCGCGGTGTCGCCGCGCGTGACGCTGCCACTCTTCGCGATCTCGATCGCGAGCTTGAGCGGCGGGACCCTGGTGGGGCCACGCATGCCGACGACGATCACGATCAGCGCCGCAACGGCGAACATCGGGATCGCGAACATCCACCACCGCCTGCGCTTCGGTGTGCTCGCCGCCAGCACGCGGGCTTCCCAGCCCACCGGGGGCTCGTGTTCGCGTCCCAGCTCTCCGATCGCGAGCTCGATCCGCTGGTCATTCTGTTGCTCGGGCTCGCTCATACCGCACCTCCGGTTCGCCCCTCGATGCAGGCGCGCAACGTGGGCAGCGCGCGCGTCACGCGGGCCTGCAAGGTCCCCGGTTTCTCGCGGCAGACCTCGGCCATCTCCTCGAACGAGAACCCCTGCTGGAACCGGAGCAGCACCGCCGACCGGACATGCTCGCCGAGCTGCTCGAGGCAGATCGCGAGCGCCTCGCGGAGCCGCGCGTCGTCGATCCGCTCGTCGGGTCGCGGTCGTGGGTCGGGGACCTCGGTCTCGGCGTCGTCGTCGACGTGCGCGAGCGCGCGCTTGCGCGATTTCATCGCATCCAGCACGCGGTGGCGGGCGATCGCGAACAGCCAGGTCCGGATCGAGGATCGTCGCGCGAACTTTGGCAGGTCGCGGTGGGCCTCGATGAACACCCGCTGGTGGACGTCGTCCGCGAGCGCCTGGTCCCGCAGCACCTCGCGGCAGTAGCGATAGATCGCCGTGCCGTGCGCGCGCATCAGCAGCCGCAGGGCAGCCGTGAGGTCACCTGCATCGACCAGGCGCAGCAGCTCGCGCTCCGCGCCGGACGCTGGATCGTCCGACGCCGGGTCCGTGCTCTCGAGCTTCGGCGCCGCCACGGCGAACGCACTCAACCACATCCGGACCCGCGTTTCAAACGATCGACCGCTGTACGGCTGCGCATGTGCGATAGGCGCCGCGACCATGGGCGGTACGACAGCACGAACAATTCGCGGACGGGGGTGTCGTGAAGGTCGATCGCACGTCGCCTGCTGCGGCGGATGGCAACGCTCGCCGTTCGAAACCGAGGAGGAACCGTGAAGAGCACTGGTACGGCTATGTGTTTCGCGTTGTGTGCGTTGATGTTCGGCCTGGTCGCATGTGCAGCTGATCCAGGAGGCGGCGGTGGCGACGATGATGACTGCGGCGATGGCACCTGCCAGTCGGGCGAGTCGGAGCTCAGCTGCCCCGCGGACTGCGATAAAACACCGAAGGACGAGTGTGGCGACAAGGTCTGTGGGGCCACCGAGGCGACGTCTTGCCCCGCTGACTGCGGGGTGTGCGGCAACAAGACGTGCGAGGCCAGCGAGGCCACGTCGTGCCCGAAGGACTGCGAGGATGAAGTGTGCGGCAACGACATGTGCAAAGGGGACGAGACAGCCACGACGTGTCCGCATGATTGCGGCGCTTCGGTGAAGCTGCAGAACAACTCGGACCGATACATCTACAACTTCTACATCTGGGCGTGCGGCACCACGGGCCCGGGTCCCGATCTCACGGGCACCGCCTACATCCCACCGGACTACTCGTTCACCGTCTCCGAAATTCCACCCGGCTGCTGGCACCTGCGGGCCACGACCTACGACCAGCAGTCCTACTGGCAGACGCTCAACGTGGACCTCGTGTCGGCGGTCGTTCACCCCTGGACGCTCGGCAACTGACATGCGCGACGACGACACGCTGATCCGTCGCGGCGTCGCGCCGGACTGGATGGTCGCGTTCGTGGCCGGCCTGCTCGTGACGGCGCTCGTCGTCGCGATGGTCGCGCTCTCCTGATTTCAATGACTCACTCACCGAAGGAACTGTTCATGCGCACGATCTTGTTCACCCTGCTCGCCCTGACCGCCTGTAGCTCCTCGAGCAAGACCGAGGAGTTTTGTGGCCGCGCCGATTCATGCAACCTCCTGGACGGTAGCGTCGAGGAATGCGTCGAGGATCTCGATGTCCTGCTCGACGATCTGGCGCCGTCCAAGCGCGACGAGCTGCTGTTCGACGTGCAGGAATGCCTCGATCGGCCGTCGTGCGGCGGGTTCTCGAGCTGCATCGCCTCGCTGCGAGTCGCGCCCATGTTCAGCCATCCGGCGCTCGACCAGACCGACCGGATCGCCGAGTAACCCCATGCGACGAACGCTTGCATGCTCCGTCGCGGTCGCGGCGCTCGTCGCGTCGACGGCCATCGCCCAGCCGCACCCCGATGCCGACGCCCACGCGCGGCGCGGCGTCGCGCTCTACAACCTCGGCAAGTACGAGGACTCGATCGAGGCGTTCGAGTCGGCCTACACGCTGTTTCAGAGCGACGCGCTGCTGTTCAACCTCGCGCAGGCGCACCGCCAGCTCGAGCATTGCGAGCTCGCGGTCACCTATTACAAGCGGTTCCTCGCCGGCGCCCCCTCGCCCGAGCTGGCGACCCAGGTCGAGAGCTTGCTGCCGAAGCTCGAGGCGGCCTGTCGCACAAAGTTCGAGCGCCCAGCCGGGACGGTTGTCGCTGCGAGCGCACCGGCGGCCGCGCCCGAGGAGCCGGCGGTGACCGCCCGGGCCGAGCCACCCGCGTCACGCGCGCCGATCGTGCTCGCGAGTGCGGGGATCACGGCAGGCACCGTGATCTCCGGCAAGACGGCACCGACGGCGGGCGTCAAGGCGAGCGTCACCACGCCGCTCGCATTGCTGCGTGGCAGTGACGTTGGCGTCGCGATCGGCGCCGGCCACATGTGGCGGAGCGAGAGCGATCACGACGCGACCGTCGCGCAGCTCGCGGCGACGATCCGGTGGGGCGCGAGCTTCGACTGGGGGCGGTTCACGGTCGCGACCGAGGTCGGCGCCGCGTACTTCTCTTCGCTCGACACCTCGAGTGGCGTCGTGCCCCGGCTCACCCGGGCCGCGCAGGGGGCGCCCCTCGTGCGGGGCGAGGTCGGCGGCGAGCACGATCTGACGGACTCGCTCGCGCTGCGAGTCGCGGTCGCGCTCGGGCTGTGCCCGCGGACCGGCCAGCTGCTGAACTCCGTCGGTCAGCTCGACCTGATCGTCGGGCTCAGGTACGCGCGATGACGGTGATGATGACCCCGACGCTGGATCCCGGCGACATCGTCGGGCCGTACCGGATCGTCGGCCCGCTCGGTGGCGGTGGGATGGGCATGGTGTACCGCGCGGTGCACGCGCTGCTCGAGCGGCCCGCCGCGATCAAGATCCTGCGTCCCGAGCTCGGCGCGTCACCGATGGCGATGGACCGCTTCCTCACCGAGGCGCGGGCGACCACCGCGATCCGTCACCCCGGGATCGTCGAGGTGTTCGACTACGGCCACACGCTCGGCGGTCACGCGTTCATCGCGATGGAGCTGCTGGAGGGCAGCTCGCTCGGGGTTCGACTCGCGGAGCGGGGTGCGCTGCCGATCGCGGAGGCGATGATGATCGCGCGCCGGATCGCGGCGCCGCTCGCGGCCGCGCACGATCGCGGCATCGTCCACCGCGACCTCAAGCCGGACAACGTGTTCCTGGTGCGCGACCACGAGGGCGGTACCGTCGATCTGGTGAAGCTGCTCGACTTCGGGATCGCGAAGCTCGAGTCGACCGCGACCTCGCACCGCACCACGATCGGCCTCATCCTCGGCACGCCGGCGTACATGGCGCCGGAGCAGTGCCTCGGCACCAGCGACTGCGATCACCGCGTCGATCTCTACGAGCTCGGCTGCATCCTGTTCGAGATGCTGTCCGGACGGCCGCCTTACTGCGCGGTGCCGACCACCGACCTGCTCGCCGCGCACATCCGGCACCCGGTCCCCGATCTCGGGCGCCTCGTCACCATCCCCTCCGCCGTGCTCGGCCTGGTCACGCGGCTGCTCGCGAAGTCACCCGCCGACCGACCACGCAGCGCGCTCGACGTCGTCGCCGAGATCGATCGCTGGTTCGCCTCGCGTGGCCCGGCCACACCGCGTCGCCGATCGCTGCGAACCGCGATCGTCGCAGCGAGCGGGATCGCGATCTCGCTCGCCGCGGTCGGCATCTGGTACCGCGCATCCCGCGATGCACCCGCGATCGAGCGCCCGGTCGCCCACGGCACGGAGCCTGCACAGCCACCGCCCCGTCACACCCTGCCCGTGGTCACGCCGCTCGCCGAGCCGACCCTCGCAGCTCCGATCGATCCTCCGATCAGTCCGCCGCGCGCGGCCGAGGCAGCAGTCAAGGCTGCGCCACGCCGGCGACCGAAGCCGTCCGGAAAGCCGGTCGAGGTCACACCCGAGCTCGGGCGCGCCGCGAATGGCGGCGTCGATACGACGGTGATGGACGTCGGCGAGTAGCGACACCTGGTTCTCGATCTGATTGCGGAGACCGCACCACCGGCGGCGCGCATGACGCCCTCGGCCACCGGGGCCGCGACGCAGGTGCGATACCCGTTCACGTTCCGTCCGGTGGACTGAGCGCGCCCGTCGCGGGACGTAGCCGGATGCGGTGCGGTATGAAGCCGGCTTGCTGACGGTCCTCCGCAATGCCCTGCTCTACTCGCCCGTTGCGCGAGGGCGGCGGGATCTGGTGATCGGCGGCGACCGGATCCTCGCGATCGGCGATGAGGGCGAGACGATGCCGGCGGCGCCGCGCTACGTCAGCGAGGACTACGACTGCGCCGGGCGCATCGTGATCCCGGGCCTGATCGACGCGCACGTCCACGTCACCGGCGGTGGCGGCGAGTCGGGCTATGCCTCGCGGGTCCCGCCGATCACGATGGGCACGCTCGCGCGGGCGGGTGTCACGTCGGTCGTCGGGTTGCTCGGCACCGACTGCACCACGCGCACGATCGAGGATCTGGTCGCTCGCACGCTGGGGCTGCGCGAGGAGGGCGTCTCGGCGTGGTGCTACACCGGTGGCTACCAGGTGCCACCACGGACGCTGACCGGAAGCGTGCGCGACGACATCGTGTTCGTCGATCCGATCGTCGGCGTCGGCGAGCTCGCGATCAGCGACCACCGGTCGTCACAACCGACGCTCGACGAGCTGCTGCGCGTCGCCTCGGACTGTCACGTCGCCGGGCTGACCAGCGGCAAGGCGGGCATCGTGCATCTCCACCTCGGCGATGGCATGCGCGGCCTCGAGCTGGTGCGGCGCGCGCTCGCGATGTCGGAGCTCCCGGCGCGCGTGTTCCAGCCGACGCACATCAACCGCAACCGCCGCGTGTTCGAGGAAGCGATCGCACTCGCCACCGAGCACGCCGTCCCGATCGATGTCACCGCGTTCGAAGGTGGTGACGACGGCTGGGATGCCTCGGAGGCGATCGCGCGCTGTCTCGCCGCGCCGGGCTTGCCCGCCGCGCGCGTGACGTGCAGCTCCGACGGCGCGGGATGCCTGCCAGTGTTCGATGCCGATGGCCGGCTGGTCGAGATGGACGTCGGGCGGCCCGAGACGCTGCTCGCTGCGCTCGGCGAGCTGCGCGCGCGGGGGCTCGCGCTCGAGACCGTGTTGCCGGTGTTCACCTCGAACGTCGCCGCCCAGTTGCGGCTTCAGGCGAAGGGCCGGCTCGAGGTCGGCCTCGATGCAGACCTCGCGATCCTCGACGAGCGGACCACCGCGACCAGTGTGATGGCAGGGGGCAAGTGGCTCATCCGTGACGGAGTGCAGATGAAGTTTGGCGTGTTCGAACGTGCCCAGGCAGTGACAGAGAGCAGGCGGTCGTGAGCCCGGCGCGGGTCACTTCCGACGCGGACCGCGGCTGGATCATTCCGATCGGCGGCGCCGAGGACAAGATCAGTGCGATCGGCATCCTGCGCCGGTTCACCGAGCTCGCGGGCGCCGCGACCGCGCGGATCGCGATCATCCCAACGGCGTCGACGCAGGGCGATACCGGCTCGCGCTACGAGTCGCTGTTCCGCAGCCTCGGGGTCGCAGAGGCGCGCGCGCTGCCGTACCTCGAGCGTGCGGACGCGCTGCGCACCGACTGGATGGAGGTGCTGCAAGCCGCGACCGGCATCTTCCTGACCGGCGGCAACCAGCTCCGGCTGTCGACGATCCTCGGCGGCACCGAGGTCGCGCGCACGATCCGCCGGCTCAACGCGAAGGGCGTCCACGTCGCCGGCACCAGCGCGGGCGCCGCGATCCTGTGCGAGCACATGATCGCGTTCGGCAAGGAGGGGAGCACGCCGCACGCGGGTGCGGTCTCGCTCGCGCCCGGGTTCGGGATGACCAATCGCGTGATCATCGATCAGCACTTTCGTCAGCGCGATCGGCTGGGTCGGCTGCTGAGCGCGCTCGCGTACAACCCGTTCGCGAGCGGGCTCGGGCTTGACGAGGACACCGCGGCGTTCATCGACCCGGACGATTCGCTCGAGGTCGTGGGCTCGGGTGCGATCACGCTGGTGGACGTCTCGAAGCTGTCGCACTCGTCGATGGCGCAAGCAAGCGAGGCGGATCCGATCTGCATGATCGGGGTCCAGCTTCACATCCTCACCGAGGGTGCGACCTACGACATGCGGGCGCGGGTCGCGCGGCCGCCGCTGACGATCGACAAGGAGATCACATGAAGATCCTCGAACGCCGGGTCTACCGGGGTCCCAGCCAGTACGCGCTGTTTCCGGTCATGCGCCTGACCGTCGATCTCGGCGAGCTCGAGCGCTGGCCGAGCGCGAAGCTCGACGGCTTCAACGCCGGGCTGCTCGCGGCCCTCCCCGGGCTCGACCAGCACACCTGCTCGTACGGCGAGCCTGGTGGGTTCGTGCGCCGGCTGACCGAGGATGACGGCACCTGGCTTGGCCACGTGCTCGAGCACGTCGCGATCGAGCTCGAGCAGCTGGCCGGTGCCAAGGTCTCGTTCGGCAAGACTCGCTCGACGGGCACCGCCGGCCAGTATCACGTGATCTACGAGTACGAGGAGGAGCGCGTCGGTGAGGCCGCTGCAGACCTCGCGCACCGCCTGCTCGACTCGCTGCTGCCGCCGCAACTCCGCACGCCGGCAATTCGGGAAGGCGCGGTGCCGTTCGTGTTCCAGCAAGAGCTCGAGGAGCTGATCACGCTCGCGCAGCGCCGCCAGCTCGGACCCTCGACCGGCTCGCTCGTGCGCGCCGCCGAGGCGCGCGACATCCCGTGGCTGCGGCTCAACGACTACTCTCTGGTCCAGTTCGGCCACGGCAAGTACCAGAAGCGGATCCAGGCGACGGTCACCAGCGAGACCCGTCACATCGCAGTCGCGATCGCGTCCGACAAGGAGGAGACCAACCGGATCCTCGGTGATCTCGGACTGCCCGTGCCGCACCAGCGGCTCGCGCGCCAGGCCGACGATGCCGTGCGTGCCGCGAATCGCCTCGGCTACCCGGTCGTGGTCAAGCCGCTCGATGCCAACCATGGGCGCGGCGTCTCGATCGATCTGCGGAGCGACGACGACGTGCGCATCGCGTTCGAGAAGGCGCAGGAGCACGCGCGCACCGTGATCGTCGAGACCTACCTCGCGGGCTATGACCACCGCATGCTGGTCGTCAACGGCGCACTGGTCGCGGTCGCGAAGCGCGTCCCCGGACACGTCGTCGGCGATGGCACGCACACGATCGGCGAGCTCGTCGAGATCGTGAACTCGGACCCGCGGCGCGGCATCGGCCACGAGAAGGTGCTGACCCGGCTCGAGTTCGACCACCAGGCCCTTCGCCTGATGGAACAGAAGGGCGTGTCCCAGGCGACCGTGTTGCCCGCGGACGAGATCTTCTTCCTGCGCACGACCGGCAACCTGTCGACCGGCGGCACCGCGATCGACCTCACCGACGTCGTGCACCCCGACAATCGCGAGATGGCGGTCCGCGCCGCGCGCGCGATCGGGCTCGACGTCGCGGGCATCGACTTCATCACGGTCGACATCAGCCGGTCGTATCGCGAGGCCGGCGGCGGCATCTGCGAGATCAACGCGGCGCCCGGATTCCGCATGCACGTCGCGCCGACCGAGGGGAAGTCGCGGGAGGTCGGCGGCGCGGTGATGGAGATGCTGTTCCCGCCCGGCACCCCGGCGCGGATCCCGATCGCGGCGATCACCGGCACCAACGGCAAGACCACGACGACCCGCATGCTCGCCCACATTCACAAGATGGACGGCCGCAAGGTCGGCCTGGCGACCACGGACGGCGTCTACATCGATGGCGAGCGCACGGTCGTCGGTGACATGACCGGACCGCGGGCCGCCCAGATGGTGCTCCGCGATCCCGAGGTCGATCTCGCCGTGCTCGAGACCGCGCGTGGTGGCCTCGTCCGCGCGGGCATGGGCTATCGCACGTGCGATGTCGGCGCGGTGCTGAACGTGACGTCCGATCACCTCGGGCTGCGCGGGGTCGACACACTCGAGCAACTCGCGGAGATCAAGCGCGTCGTGATCGAGGTCGCGCGCGACTGCGCGGTGCTCAATGCCGACGACGAGCTCTGCCTTCGGATGGCGGATCACACGAAGGCGACGCGGATCGCGTACGTCACGATGAACCCGCGCCACGAGCTGGTGCGCCAGCACATCGCGTCGGGCGGCACGGCGGCGGTGCTCGAGGAGCAGATCCGCGGCCACATGATCACGCTGTATGATCGCGGCACCCACCAGCCGCTGCTGTGGACCCACCTGATCCCGGCGACGCTCGAGGGCCGCGCGATGCACAACGTGCAGAACGCGATGTTCGCGGCGACCATCGCCTTCGCGATGGGCGTCAAGATCGAGAACATCCGCCAGGGGCTGCGGACGTTCGACACCACGTTCTTCCAGGCACCGGGCCGGCTGAACGTCTATGACAAGCTGCCGTTCAAGGTGATCCTCGACTACGGCCACAACGCGGCGGCGATGAAGGCGATGGCGGATCTCGTGCGCCGGCTCGACGTCAGCGGCCGCCGGATCGGCGTGATCTCGGCGCCCGGCGATCGCCGCGACGAGGACATCGCCGAGATCGCGCGCCAGGCCGCGGTGGCATTCGATCACATCGTGCTGCGCACCGATGACGACCCGCGTGGCCGCGATCGCGATGCGATCCCGACCTTGATGGCGAACGCGCTCCGCGATGCGGGCGTTGCCAGCGACCGCTACCAGATCGTGACCGAGGAATCGGCTGCGATCGACACCGCGCTCGCGATGGGGCGGCCTGGCGACCTGCTGGTGATCTTCGGCGACAACCTGACGCGATCGTGGAAGCAGATCATCTACTTCAACGCCGGTGAAGGCACCGCCCCGGTCACCCTGGTGGCGCCGGAGCTCGCTCCGGATCTCCCGCCCGTGCTCGCCCCACCCCACGTCGGCAGCGACGAGGCGCCTTCGCGTCTCACGCTGATCGCCGACGAGCGCGGCGTCCGGCTCGCACGCGAGACCGACGATTGAGAATCGTCGATTCGCGGCGGATGACGGGGTCAAACCTGTACACCCGCGATTTCGGTGTGGTGATCGACCTCGCGTTCGAGGGCGAGGACCCGCAGACGGTCGTCGCTGCGTGGCGGCGCGCGGTCACGGGCGTGTGCCGTGGCCCGGCGAGCTGCACGTGCGGTACTACCACCGCGGCGTCGCGCTGTTCGTGCCCGGACCGCTCGCCGTCCTCATGCCGCTGACCGACCTCAACGAATGGGCCGTCGCGTGCGCGGAAGCCGAGCTCGGCGGCCGCGAGCCACCCGCGTTCGACCCCGCGATCCTGCAGGCGATCACGGATGCGCAGGTGCCGGGGCTCGACGCGCTGATCGTGGCCGCGCGCGAGCACGATCTGCCGCTGCTCGTCGATGACGAGGCGATCACGCTCGGCACCGGGCCGACCCAGCTGCGGTTTCCCCGCCGCGGCCCGGTTCCAGATGTCGCCGCGATCGCGTGGCACGAGCTCGCCCGGATCCCGATCGGCATCGTCACCGGGACTAACGGCAAGACCACCACCACGCGGCTCGTTGCGCGGATGGTGCGCGCCGCCGGTCGCGTCCCCGGTATCACCTCCTCCGATGGCGTCGCGGTCGACGAGCAGTTCATTCAGCGCGGCGACTTCAGTGGCCCGGAGGGCACGCGCATCGTGCTGCGCCACCCAGGCGTCGAGATCGCGGTCCTCGAGACCGCGCGCGGAGGCATCCTGCGGCGCGGGCTCACCATCGAGCGCTGCGACGCGGCGCTGATCACGAACGTCAGCACGGACCACCTGGGCGACTACGGGGTCGACGACGTCGCCATGATGGCGCGCGTCAAGATCGTGGTCGGGCGCGACGCTCGCACCGTGATCCTGAACGCCGATGACCCGCAGCTGCTCGCCCTCGCGCCGACGCTGGCGGGCACCGTCGTGTGGTTCTCGCGCCACCCGCGTCCGGGCATCGACTGGACCATGCTCGACGGCCAGCTCGTGCACGACGGCCGCGCGCTGATCGCGATCGACGCCATCCCGCTGACGTTCGGCGGGCGCGCCGCCTACAACATCGACAACGCGCTCGCCGCGGCGGCACTCGGTCACGCGCTCGGGTTGCCCGAGGACGCGATCGTCGCTGGGCTCGAGAGCTTCACCTCGTCGCACATCGACAACCCCGGTCGCGGCAACCTGTTCGAGGTCGCCGGCACGCGGGTGCTGCTCGACTTCGGGCACAACCCGGTCGCGATCCGCGGGGTCATCGCCCTCGCCCGCTCGCTGGTCAGCCCGGGCCGCGACCTGCGCGTCACGATCGGGATGCCCGGGGACCGGCTCGATCGCGAGCTCCAGGAAATCGCGAGCGAGATCGCAGCAGGTGCCCCGGCGCAGGTGATCGTGCGCGAACTGTCGGCGGATCTCCTACGCGGGCGGGACCCGGGAGCGGTTCCGGCCGTGCTCTGCGCGGGCCTGCGTGCCGCGCACGTGGCCTCGATCGGGAGTGCGGCCAGCGAGCTCGAGGCGCTCGACCGCCTGCTCGCGGATGCGGTCCCTGGAGACGTCGTGCTGGTCCTGGTGCACCTCGAGCCCGCGGTGCTCGAGCGCCTCGCCGCGGGAAACTCGTAGCTAACGTCCGGATACCCCAACGAACCGGGATGACAGACGCGGATCGGCCGATTCTTCCATCCGCGTGCAATCCCCCGACCCAGCTGCTTCGCTGACCGAGCCGATCGCCGAGCCCGTGCTCGCGATCGTCGATCGCGCGTTGCTGATCGCGATCCCCTTGCTGTTGATCTCGATCCTGATCGGGCGACCCTCGACCGCCGTGATCTGGACGGTGGTCGCCGGGGTCTCGCTCGCGTTCGTCGGTTCGCTGGCGTTGCTCGGACGATCGGGCAGCGCGCCGTGGCGGGGCGCCGGGTACGCGGTCGTGACGCTGGCGGCGGCGATCCTGGCGCTTTGGACGATGGGTCCGATCACCGGCGTCGGGGTGATGTTCGGGCTCGCGATCCTGCTCGCGGGCGCGTTCCTGTCTCGCCTGCAGCTGATCGGCTCCGTGCTGATCTCGATCCTCGCGATCGCATACTGGGCGCTGTCCAGCGACGGACCCGGCACTTCGGGCACCTACGTGGTCGATCACACGCTGTGGTTCGGGACCGCACTCGCAAGTGCGATCATGCTGTGGATCGCGACGAAGGTGCTGACGGTCCTGGTCGCCTCGCTCGAGCTGTCCTACCGGCGAGCCGCCGAGGCATACCAGCACGAGACCGTCACCCGCGCCCAGCTCGACCGCTCCCGCGCCGAGCTCGACGAGCTCGCGCAAGTGGAGCTGATCGGCAGGCTCGCCGGCGGGGTCGCACATGACATCAACAATGCGCTGTCGCCGATCCTGTTCGCCACGGACGCCCTCGCCACCGAGGTCACGACGCCCGACCAGCGGCGCCACCTCGCCGAGCTCGAAGCGGCCTCGCACCACGTCGCCGATCTGGTCCGCGACCTGATGTGGATCGGGCGCAAGTTCCCGGCCTCGACGACCGCGATGTGCGAGCTCGGGGCGACGACCCGGGCCTTCCAGGAACGGCTGGAGCGCGTCGCGCGCAGGCTCACCGTCGAGCTCGCCATCGACGACGACCTCCAGCTCGCGATCTCACCCGAGCACCTCGAGCAAGTCCTCGTCGGGCTCGTGGTGGGCGGACATCGCGTTGGGATGACCCGGGTCGGAGTGACGAGCGCGGTCGACCAGGGTCGCGCCATTCTCACACTCGAGGCGCGGGAGCGTGGGCCCACACTCAGCACGCCCTCGCGCGAGGACCAGGTCCGGCTGTACGTGGCAGCAGCCCGTGACCTGCTCGCGCAGTCGGGTTCGACGATCACCTCGGCCGAGGGCGCGATCGGCGCCCGCGTCAAGATCTCGATCGCGCTCGCCCCGGTCGCGCGCCGCGCACCAACCAACCGCCGGATCTTGCGAACCGCGCTCGTCGTCGAGGACGAGCCGATGGTGCTGCGCCGCCTGTGCCAGTTGATCGCCCGCCAGGGCTACGAGGTCAAGGCCGCGAGCTCGGTGGCCGAGGCGTTGGTCTTGCTCGAGGCCGACCCCGACCTGCTCGTCACCGACCTCCAGCTACTCGACGGCTCGGGCGAGGATGTCGCGATCGCGTCGTTCACACGCAACCCAGTGCGGCCGATCATCGTGTGCTCCGGGTTCAACGCAGAGGACCTTCGTCGCGATCGCCTGCGCCTCGCGCCGCTCACGTTCCTGGCCAAGCCGTTCACCACGGCCGAGCTCCACGCCGCGCTGCCGCATCCGGCACAGGCACGGGCCGCGTCATGATCTTCCCGATCGCCCCGGCACCCACAGCGATCGGCGAGGAGCTGCGCGCCAGGATCCGGCGCGGCATCGACCTGGCCGTCTTGCTCGGTGCCGCGCTCAGCACGACCACCCAGCTCGTCGATCTCGAGAGCGCAACCGCGTGGTCGCTACTGCCGATCCTCACCACATTTTTGCTGGGTCTGTGCGGCTTCGTAGGACTGATCGGGCGCGCGCGCTGGACGCCCACCGCCTACGTCGCGCTGATCATTGTCTCTAACGTCGTGTTCATGGCGACGTATGGACCGTGGTTCGGGCTCGGTGCGATCTACGTGCTGACGATCGCACTGGCGTTTGTCTTCATGCCGCGGCGCTGGTGGGCGAGCGTCGCCATCGTGCTCGTGACCACGCCGGTGGCGCTCGGCGCCCTGTTCGAGACCGGGCTCCTCGGCGACAGCCCCGTGATGGTGTTCGGTGATCCCAAGCGCGTGCGGCTCGCGGTGTGCGCGGCGATCACCGCGATCATCGGCATCGCGATCGTGGTCAGCTACGTGCTGCGCCAGCTGGTCAATGCGCGGCGCGAGATCGAGGACGCCAATGCCTCCGAGCACGAACAGCAGCTCCAGCGCGCGCGCGTCGAAGCCGACATCGCCCATGCCCGGCGCACCGATCTGATCGCCGATCTGGCCGCCGAGGTCGGAACCGATATCGGGGCCGCCCTCGCGATCATCCAGACCCGTGCCCAGGCGCTGGCGCTCGAGCTGCGCGGCACGGTCTCCGTGGAGTGCTTGTCGGACATCACCGAATCCGCCGCTACCGCCGCCGCGACGGTGCGCTCGTTGACCGCGTTCGCGCCCGGCGTGGCCGAGCTGGCCGACGCGCGGGGCAACGCCGCCGACGCGGTGCGGGCGCTGCCCAAGCTGATGCGGCGCACGCTACCAGCACACGTCACGCTCGACATCCACGCCGACGATGACCTGTGGGTCCCACTTCTGCACGACCGACCTCGCGCGATCTGCTCCAATCTCGTGTTGAACGCGCGCGACGCGATCGTGGATCGCGGCACGATCACGGTCGAGGTCGTGCGCCACGGCATGCACGTCGTGATCGAGGTGTCCGACGACGGCACCGGGATGGGCCCGCAGGTCCAGGCGCAGCTGTTCCAGCCGTTCTTCACGACCAAGCCGATCGGGCGTGGCACCGGCCTCGGCCTCGCCACCACCCGGATCCTGGTCGAACGTGCGGGCGGCTCGATCGGGCTCGACAGCGAGCTCGGGCGGGGCACGCGGTTCACGATCCGCCTGCCGCTGCTCGCGGCCTAGTCTCGATCCGACAGGATCTTGAGCGCCAGGTTGCCCTTCGAGTCGGAGGGCGCGGACCACGTGATGTCGCGCGGCGCACCCGCGCGCCGCAGCCGCGACAGGATGTTCTCGCCCTTCAGCTCCGACAGCACCTTCATCGACAGCGTGTACTGCGCCCACACGAATCGGGCGCCCGCGAGTTGCGCCTGCACCGTCGCATCGGTCGGGTTGGCGGCAAGCAGCTCGTCGAGCGCGCGCAGGCGCTCGACGTACGCCTTCTCCATCCCGAGCTCGATCTGCAGCTCGTTGACAAGCACCGTGTTGAAGATCTTCGCCGCCGGCAGCGCCGTTGCGAACGTGCGGTCGGCCTCGACGATCGTGTTCCACTCCTCGTTCGAGAGCATCTCGGTCATGTCGGTGGTGTCGATCATGAAGTTCGAGAACGCGCGGCTCGAGGCGGGGACCCAGAACGCACGGGCATGATCGAACCACAGCATGCGGCCGACGAGTCCGGCGGTCTCGATCTGCCGCTCCGCGATCGTGAGCGTCATCTTCTCGAGGTAGTTGCCGAGCCGCGTCCAGCTGGCGTCGTCGAGCGCGACGAAATCCTCGAAGTCGTCGTTGCCCGCCGCGCGCTGCGCCGCGCCGTAGGTGTTGAAGCTCGCGATCGAACCCGGCCGGTTGCCGGTCGTCGACAGGCTGCGGTGCGATGCGAGGAACGAGTCCCAGGTGGTCTTCTTGGCCATCGCGATGTCGAGGCTGATCCGCCAGGCGCGAAACATCTCGGTGACCTCATCGAAGTCCTCGTCAGCTGCATTCGTGATCGCGCGGTCGGTGTCGTCGAGCGCCGCGGCGAACTCGTGGAACACGGTGTTGATGGTCTCGGCGATCACGCGCTCGCGCTCGAGCGCTGCGGCATCGCCGGGTGCCGGTGCGGCGTCGGGCTGCACGAGCGAGCCGGCGGTCACCGGGACGCCGGCTGCCGTGATCCGCTGCGCGAGCAGCGTGCGATCGAGGATCCCGGCGCCCATCGCCTCGAGCTGATCGACCCGCGGGCGATCCGCCGCCGGGATGATGCCGTCGGCCTTGGCGCGCGCGACCACGTTCAGCGCGGTCGAGATCCGGCTCGCCGCGTTCGCGTAGACGATCTTGAGGTTCTGCGGTGACGCCTCGTTCATGTGATAGCGGCTGCGCGTTGACCGCAGGTGCGCCTGCGGCTCGAGCAACAGGACGCCCTTGTGCGCACCGATGTCGAGCAGCACGTTCTTGCTGGCGAGCTGCTCGTAGATCCCACGCACCGGGGTGGCCGGGGCATCGGCCGTGCTCCAGCTGGTCTTGCCGCGGCGGACGTCGCTGTCGAGCGTGGCGAGATGTGTCGCGCCGCTGTCGGTGCGGATGTCGACCTTGCTGTTGACCTTGTTACCTTCGGCGTCGATCTCGGTGCCGAACTTCGCGGCGATCAGCAGGCGGCGCACCTCGGTCGGGGTGTCCCAGCGCGCGCGGCCACGCAGCTCGATCTCGTTGCCGAGCAGCGAGAACGCGTGCGTGTCGTAGTAGGTGTCGTCCATCAGGTCGGTGCCGAGTGACAGCTCGCGCTCCCCCTCGTCGTTGACCGCATAGCGATCGGGCTCGATCGTCAGCGCCACCAGCGGCATCTGCTCGCGTGCGGCCTGGCTGTCGGAGTCCCACGGCATCTCGTCGAGCGCGAAGCCGTAGGTGAACGCTTCCATCAGGCGATTGCGGCGCAGCCGCGAGAACACACTGCGGCCCTCGTCGTCCGTGCTCAGCAGGAGCTCGCGCAGCTTGCGGCCCGACAGGCCCTTCACGCCGAGCACGACCTCGACCTCGGCGTTGTCGCGCGCCCAGCCGGTGGAGGCACCGGCAAACGTCTGGTCATCGATGAACGGGCGGGTCTCGAGATCGTTCTCGCAGCGGACCACGACCCCGTACACGAGCTTGCCGAGCGCGAGGTTGCCGACGAAGTCGACCGCATCCAGCTCGTCGAGGTCGTCGAACAGGTCGTCGTCGCCTGTGCCGGGCTGGCCATCCGCGCCGTCACGGTGCGCCACGATCGCGCGCGCCCCATTCTCCGCGACGCCGATCTCCTGGAGCCGGTCCGCGGTCGACGTCGACTCGTTGGCCAGCTTCAGCACCTCGGCCAGCTGACACGAGCTGTACGAGCCGTCCTCCTTTGCACCCTTGCCGCCGAACGAGTCATCTCGCTCGTCTCCGTCGACTCCGGTGCAACCAACCGTTAGCAGCAAGCAAACTGGCCAGGCGATGCGCATGACGGAACCCTCCTACAAGGGATGTGCCGCCCGTTCCGTGCATGACATCGATGGCTTGACGTTGCGACGTTGCTTCACGGCGGGAGCCGGCCGGCTGATCGAGTCGCCACGCTGGCTCGGGCTCACGGTAGTTACGCGTGGCGCGCGTGTTGCTGTACCGGACCGGGTGAATCGCCTGGGAGCCAGCTGCGCACTGATCGCCACACTCGGCCTCGGCTGCGCGACGAGCGGCCTCGAGGACATCGAACCGTTCGAGCAATCGGGCAAGGCCGATGGCCTGGCGTCCAAGCTGAAGCACCGCGACGACCACCAGCTCCACGTCGACGAGCCGTCGGACCTCGCGTTCACCGGCGGCAAGCTGTACACGGTCAGCGACCGCCACTCGACGATCTACGAGATCGATGACGACGGCGACGTTAAGGACGAGGTCAACGTCGAGGGCTCGGACCTCGAGGCGATCGCGGTCGACAACGACGGCCACTTCTACATCGCGGACGAGAGCAAGTCGAAGGTCTGGCGCGTCAACCGCGATGGCGAGCGCGTGTCCTCGATCGAGGTCGACGACGCCGCCGACGGCAACTCCGGCATCGAGGGCCTCGCGTTCGATGACGACGGTGACCTGTACGTGGCCAAGGAGAAGGACCCGGCGCGGATCTGGAAGCTCCAGCCCGACGGCGACGAGCTCGAGCGAGAGAGCATCGAGTTCGCGGACGATCTGTCGGCGCTCGCCTGGAATTCCGAGGACGGCCACCTCTACGCGCTGAGCGACCAGGAGCACGCGCTGTACCGGCTCGATTCGGAGTTCGAGAAGATCACCGCGTGGCGGCTCCCGATCGAGCATCCCGAGGGCCTCGCATTCGACGGCAACACCGTCTACATCGCGAGTGACCCCGAGGAGCGGCTCTACGTGTTCGAGCTCGACTAGCTGGCTCGTCGCGCTCGCTCGTCGCGCTCGCTCGGCTCGAACATGCCCGCACCCGCTCGCTTTGCTCGCACCCGCTCGCCGCGCGGGGCTGGCTCGCGGTGGGCGTCGCCCACGGAGGCTCGCCGAATCACGACCGGCGCAC
>JBBJLY010000299.1:0-9320 GCA_037720695.1 Kofleriaceae bacterium
CCTATAGCCACCCGGTGTTGCCGCTCGACCTGTCCCCGCAGCTCGAGCCGGCGCTCGACGCGGCCCGCGCGCTGATCGCGCGGTCGACCCCACCGGATGGCGAGCTCGCGCTCGTGCGCTCGCACGACGGCAAGATCGTCGTCGGCGTGGAGCGCAGCTGGCGCGGAGCGGAGCGGCTCCTCGGCAAGCTCGGGATCGTCGGCATCATCACGGCGGATCGCACGCACGGCGAGGCCACCGTCGAGCTCGAGCCGGGCCTGCTCGGCGGACCCTGGGACTTCGCGCAGGCGAGCGCGGCCGGGAACGCGGCGCTGATCGCGACCACGCGCCAGGCCGTCGGCCGCGGCCCGGGACGGCTGGTCGAGCTACACGCGGGCGCGGGCAACCTGACGCGCGGCCTGGTCGCTGACGGCTGGGACGTGATCGCGAGCGATGGCGTGCAGCCCGCACAGCCACCCGCACGCTTCGAGCTCGGGCCGGTCGAGGAGGTGCTCGCGCGCCTCGAGGGACCGATCGATGCGCTCGTCCTCGACCCGCCACGCAGCGGGGCACCGGAGGCGATCGACGGCATCGTGCGGCTCGCACCGAGCACGATCGTCTACGTGTCGTGCGATCCGGCGACGCTCGCTCGCGATGTCGCGCGACTGGTCGCGGCCGGGTATCGCGCGACCGACGCCTGGCCGATCGACCTGATGCCGCAGACCGCGCATGTCGAGGTCGTGCTGCGGATGATCAAGGCGCGGTAGGCGGCGCGAACGACTTCACGATCGCGCGCGCTTCGTCGAGCGTCGCCTTGCGGGGCAGCTCGATCGCGAGCCCGAGCGCGTAGGTACGAAACACCAGGATGCGGACGACGATCGTCGCGCCGTCCTCGCGCCGGACCTCGAGGTCCAGCGTGGGGATCCCGGCGGCCGAGACGACCGATCGCGCGAGCTGCTTCCCGCCGCGGATGCTCGCGAGCACGCCGCGCTCGATCTGCTCGAGGTACGCGTCGCGGGTCTTCGCGCGCCATGCATCAGGGTTCGGAACGCGCGACCGGGTGACCGCGACGAGCGTGCCGTGAGGTGCACGAAACCCCGCGACCACACCCGGCCGATCGACCCGGGTGAACGTCGAGGGGAGCCGCAGCGTCGCCTTGGTCCGTGGCAGCGTGATCACCTGATCGCCGGCGTGCGCCACGCTCGCGAGCGCGACCAGGCCGATCGCGATCAGCCTCCGGATCATGCCGGTTCGGCGGCGGGGAGGGTCTCGTCGTCGCCGTCGCCGTCGCCGTCGCCGTCGTCCTTCCGGCCACGGAGCAGCGCGTGAACGACGTGACGTTGATCGGCCTCGGATGCGAACCAGTCTCGCGGGAACAGCATCGCCTTCTTGCCGAGCTCGACGACGAGCACGGGTGCCGCGCGGCTCCACGGGACGGACTTGCGCAGGAAGTACACCGCGGTGACGGCGGCGGGCTCGACGGTGATGGGGCGGGGCAGGCACAGCCCGCGCGGCAACGAGACCTCGCGCTCGGTGACGCGGATCGTGCCGGGTGGGTTGATGAACGTCTGGATCAATTGCCAGCCGCGATACAGGCCGACGAGCACGAGCACGACGCCGGCCCAGACGCCGACCGTGCCGAGCTTCCAGATCATCAGCGAGCCGAGGACGACCCCGAACACGACCCAGCCGGCGGCACGCTGGCGCGAGATCTCGAGCTCGATCTCGACCACGTTGTTGCCCTTGCGGCGCTTCGCAGGCTTGTCGGCCTCGGCGTCATCGTCATCGCCAGGGCCGACCGCGGTCACCGGCTCAGGCGCGGCGCCAGTCTCGGGTGAGGTCGCCGACGCGGGCTTGGATTTCGTCAAGGGGGACATGGCACAGGCGCCGGGCCGCGACGACCTCCTGTCCATCTACCACGACGTCCGTGATCGCGCGAGGCGACAGCGCATAGACCACATTCTTTTCGAGGGCCTGCGCGGGCCACAGCGATGGATCGTCGAGGTCGAGCGCGACCAGATCGCAGCGATAACCGGGGGCGATCCGGCCGACCGGCAGGCGCAATACCTCGCCCGCGCGCGCGGTCCCGAGCGCGAAGCAGGTCTCGGCGTCGATCGCCTGACCGTCCGTCCGATGGACCTTCTGGAGCAGCGCCGCGGTCCGCATCTCGTCGAACACGCTGACCCGGTTGTTCGAGCACCCGCCGTCGGTGCCGAGCCCGACCCGTACGCCACGGCCGACCAGGTCCACGAGATCCGTCACGCCGTCGCCGAGGAACATGTTCGAGCCAGGGCAGTACGCGAGCGAGCCGCCGCGCTCGGCGAGCAGCGCGCGTTCGCCGGCATCGAACCAGCAGCCGTGGACCGCGATCATCTGTGACAGATCGACGGGCAGGGCGGCGACCGCATGCAGCGGCCGTGCACCGAACCGCTCGAGCGACTGCGCGACCTGGTACTGCTCCTCGGCGAGATGGATGTGCCACGGCACGCCGGCATCGCGCGCACCCCGCGCCGGCCTCGATCATCTCGGGCGTCGCGCCGTGCTGGCTGTGCGGCGCCGGTTGCACGGTGGTGAGGAACCGCTCGCGATCCTGGTACCGGCGCGCGAGCTCCTCGTAGTTGCGCACCGCCTGGGGGATCGACTCGCGATACGACGCCGGCGCGCCGTCCCAGTCGTAGAAGCAGCGCGCGAGCACGATCCGGATCCCGAGCCGGCGCGCGGCCTCGATCGTCGCTGACGCATTCGCGTTGCCCTGGGCGTTCAGATAGTAGAAGTCGCAGACCGTGGTGACTCCGTGGAGCAGCATCTCGCCGAACGCGAACAGCGCGGCGGTCGCCATGTCCTCGGGACCGAGCCGCGGCGAGTAGCGATACAGCGCCTGCTCGCGCCACTGGAGGAACGGCAGGTCATCGCCGATCCCGCGCAGCAGCGACTGGAAGCTATGGTTGTGCGTGTTGATCGTGCCCGGGACGATCGCGCGCCGCGTCCATGCGAGCCGGGTCGCGCCCTCCGCACGCGGATCCGCAGCAACCGTCGCCGGATCGCCGACCGCGACGATCGCGCCGTCGACCGCGAGCACCGCCGTGGCGCCGCGAGCGACGCCATCGATGATCGCGCGGTCGCCGATGACCAGCGTGCTCATACCGCTTCCGAGATCGCCAGGTCGATCTGGACCCGCGATTCGTTGAACCGGAAGTTCGTCACCGGCCGGGTCACCGCGCCGTTCTCGATCAGGTACGTCCCATCGCGCGTCAGCCCGGTCACCAGGATCGTCGCAGCCGAGGCACCACGCAGGAACGATCGCCGCGATAGACCCACGAGCCGAGCCTACCATCGCGCGAGCTCGTGCGTGGTAGCTTCGCGGCGTGAGCGACGAGCTGCTGGACGCGATCGAGAGCGGGGACCTCGATCCGATCTACGTCCTGCACTCCGAGCATCCGATCCTGATCGAGCGCATCGTGTCGGCGATCCGGGACATCGCGGTCCCCCCGGCGGCCCGGGGGTTCAACTACGACGTCGTCGAGGGCAAGCCGTCGGCCAACCGGATCGTCTCGCTCGCGCAGACCCTACCCATGATGGCGCAGCGACGGATGGTCTACGTCCGCGAGCTGTCGGGGCTGCCCAGCGACGAGGCGGAGCCGCTACTCTCGTACCTCGCGAAGCCGAACCCGAGCACCGTGATCGTCGCGGTGACGTCGAAGCTCGACAAGCGCGTGAAGCTCTACGCGACGCTCCACAAGAAGAAGTTCCTCCACGTGCTGGAGGCGCCTCGCCGGCTCGAGCCGTGGGTCCGCGCCGAGGCCAAGGAGCAGGGCGTCTTGCTCGAGCCGCCCGCGATCACGCGCCTGATCGACGCGATCGGCGATGACCTGTCGCGGCTCGCGCTGTCGATCGAGCAGCTGTCGCTGTACGCCGGCAAGAAGCCGATCAGCTCGGACGATGTCGACGAGCTGATCGCGGACACCCGCGAGCGCAACGTGTTCGAATTGACCGACGCGATCGGTGCCGCGGATCGCCCCCGCGCGCTCGCCGCCGTCGCCTCGCTCGCCGACCAGCGGGAGAGCGCCGTCGGTGTCGTCGTGATGCTCGCCCGCCACATCCGGCAGATGTCGCTGTGCCACGTGCTCCAGGCGTCCGGCATCTCGCGCGCGCAGTGGGCCTCGCGGCTCGGGGTGCCTCCATTCATCGTCGACACGCTCGCGAGCCAGGCGCGCGCCTACTCGCCGGCGGCGCTCGCGGCGGCGACCCAGCGACTCGCGATGGCAGATCGCGCGCTCAAGGGCGATCAGACACTCGGCGCGGCGGAGTTCACCGGCTTCCAGATGAAGACGTTGGGTCGCGAGCTCGGCGAGCGCGTGATCCTCGAGCGCGTGGTCGACGGAATCGTCGCGCTGGCGAGCTGAATCCCGAGCTAACCGTTCTCGTTCGTCGGATCGATCTCGATCGTCGTGTCGTCGCGGTTGTCCGCCGGCCTCGGCGGCGCGGGCGGCCGCATCGACGGCGGCAGCGTGATCGCGGGCTGGGTCTCCTCGGCGGTGATCCCCATGTCCTCGAACGGGCGCCGGTAGTCGGCGGGCAGGCGCATGAACTGCTGCGCCAGGGTGGATCGCGGCACGAACAGCTCCTCGCGGCGGCCGTCGCCGACGTCGCGCTTCAGCACGAGCTCACCCGACATCCGGCTGCGCTCGCGGATCGAGCGCGCGAGCGGCGTCAGCTGGTTGAGCAGCTCGAGCGGGACGATCCGCGGTTCCTCGAGCTCGGTGATCGACTTGCCGGACAGCGACAGCTCGACCAGGCTGCGCCGGTTGATCAGATCCTTGAGCGCATTGTTCGCGCGCTCGACCAGCTGGCGGATCGGCGACACGTCCTCCATGTCGAGCGGGTTGGCTTCGCCCTCCGCGTCACCGGCCGCGGTGATCGTGGTCCAGGTCGCGCCACCATCGGCGACCGCGAACCGCAGCCCCGGTGACGCCTTGTTGGGATTCTCCTTGAGCGTGACGACCATCTGGCTGGTGCTGCGCTCGAACGCGACCATCACGTACTTGCCGAGGTCGATCGGCGCGGGCTTGGCCTTGCCGAACACGCCCTTCTTCAGCATGTGGACGATCACGCCCTCGGACAGCTGATCGACGCGGATCGGCACGCGATACGGATCCGGTGACAGCGTGAACGACGCCGAGATCCGGCCCGCCGTCGCGACCGCATCGGCGTGTGGCTCCCCGCCGCGGACGTCCCACGACATGATCCACGCGGTCTTGGGCAGCGTCTGCTCGTCGAAGAACGGTCGAAGAGCCTTCAGGATCGCGTCGGCGGAGGTCCGCCCGGCAGCCTGGGCCTCGGTCTGCTGGACGCGCTGGTCGATCTGGCGCTTGGCCTCCGCGATCGCCTGCTTTGCCGCGAGCGCGAGCTTCTGGGCGACCGTGTGCGTGATCCCGGCCTTCTTGTCGACGGGGGCATACGGCGCCAGTGCGCTCGAGATCGTGCGCTCGAGGTCGTCGAGCCGGCCGCCTTCGCGCTCGGCCTCGCGCCGGGTGTCCCGCGCACGTTCGCGCCGGGTGTCGAGCTCGGCGAGCGGGAGGAACGCGTTGGTGCAGCTCTCGACGGCGGACGTCAGCGTCTCGATGAAGTTCTCTTCAAGCGGGAAGGGCGTCCCGTCGCCGTAGCGATACATGCTGCGAGCATATCACCCGAGGTCAGTGGGCCCGCGAATTCCCGTCGACCACCTATCGATGTGGTTCAGTAATTCCCGAGCAGGCCGAGCTGGATGACGATCGCGTCGACGAGGCCATTGCCGTAGATGAACTGGCTGTCGATGCCCATCGGGTTGTCGGCGATGCTGTCGGCGGGCAGGACATCGAGCAGCATGACCTCGCCCTTGGCCAGCAGCTGCAGCTTGTCGAACAGCCCGAGCACCGGCTTGTCCTCGCCGATCGTGATCAGGGTGAGCTTGCCGCCGAGCGTGATGGTGCGGACCGGGGACAGCTCGCGATCACCCGTGAAGTACTCGCCCGCGGTGGACTCCGTCTCGTAGAAGAACGCGTCCTTGAAGAACGTCGCGGCCTGTTGCTGGTAGATCCGCCCGTAGACGCGAACGAGCAGGTTCTTACCGACGTACTGCGAGTAGCCGCCTTCGATGTTGCCGGCGATCACGCCCCAGGTATCGTCGTAGAACCTCGCATCGAGGTGGGCCGCTGCCTTGAGCGCCGGCAAGAACCGGTTGAGCCGCGCCGACACCGACCACCGCGCGCGGGTGTCAGGGATGTGCTCCTGCGGCGCATTGGGACCGATCCGGACCCGGCGATACGGGTTCGACTGGAAGCCTTCCTGGACCTGGCCGAACAGCGCGAGCTGCAGGTTCATCTGTGGCGACAGGTTCTGGGTCAGCGTGACCTGCGCGGTGTCGATCGACAGCTCCTCCCACACCGTGGTGCCCGGCGTGTCCTCGCCCTGAAGGACACCTGGCTTCTCGCACGGGTCGTCACCGGTCAGCGCGCGCGCCTCGAGCGGCGTCGCCATCCCGTTATCCTTGTTGCACACCTGATCGAAGCCGTGGGTGTAGGCGAGCGCGACCGTCGTGTTGCGTCCCGGGAGATCGATCGAGGCGGTGCCGCCGATCTGGCGCGACAGGTAGTCGCGCTCGGTCCCGAACGTGCCGGACACCACGATGCGCGAGCGCTTGCCGCGGAACCCGAGCGAGATCGTCCCCTCGTTGCGGAGGTCACTGAACTTGGTTGCCGCGGTGGTGGCGTCGACCTGATAGACGCCGGCGGTCGCGCCGGTCACGACATCGGCGGCGTACGCGACGTCGAACGTCACGAACCGTCCGAGGTCGACACCGAACAGCGCCTGCGGATGGATCACGGTCAGGTTGCCCTTGCCGCCGTCGCGCTTCTCGGCGAACAGCGAGGTCGAGACCTCGGCGCGATCGTCCGCGAACGCGGGGCTCGCGAGCGCGCCGGTAAGCGCGACGACGACGCTTGATGTCAGTTGCAGCCGCATCCGCCTCCACCCGCACCCTTGCCACCCGCGGCACCTTCGCGGTTGGTCCGCACGTGCTCGTTGGAGCTCGACTCGTGCGGATCGTCGTCGAACACCATCACCTGGTCCGCGAGCATCGCCTTCTCGGAGGCGCGGACGGCCGCACGCCCGCACGCGGCGGACAGGATCGTGATGAGGACGAACAAGACGCGCATGGGACCTCCTCAGAAGAAGATGGCGAGCCCGCCGGAGTACTCCTGGCCGTTATTGGCCTCGTTCTGGTCGAACAGCGACCAGTTCCGGGCGTCGAGGCGCAGCGTGATCTGCTTCTTGAACGTGATCTCGATGCCGCCACCGGCACCGAGCGCCATCAAGGTCTCTTGCTCGTCGACGAAGTTGTCGGCCTTGGGGCGGATGTAGGCCGCGCCGAGCCCGATCGAGGCGTACGGGCCGACCACGGCGCCGGGCGCGAGCCGCAGCGTGAACCCGAGGCCCGCGAGGAAGATGTCCTTCTCGGAGCGTGGCGACAGCCCGCCGAAGCCTTCGAGCGCCCAGTACGGATCGATGATCCACGACGGGCGCAGCAGGAACACGCCCTCGCGATCGAGGATGCCGGCCGAGAACGACAGCCCGACATCGGAGTACGCGACCGGGGAGGGCCCGAGGATCGCGCGCCGGATCGCGCGGCCCATCCGCACGAACACGCCGGGCTGCTGCTCGTCGCCGACCTCGAACGGAAACACCATGTCGCCGAGGATCCAGCCGGTCGTGCCGTCGTCGAGCTCGACCTTGAACCAGAAGTCGCGCGTGCCGCGCTCGAGCACGGTGAACACCTGGTTGCGCTCGGCGATGAAGACCTCGCGGTAGCCGGGCCCGGGGCCGGTGTGCACCGGGGCGCGCTGCGTGATCACCCGAAGATAGGCTTCGGCTTCCGCGGCGCCTGGCGCGAGGCAGGCGAGGCACGCTGCGATGGCGATTGCTTTCACTCGAACCAGCCATTGAACGTCGTCACTGCTGCGTCGCTGGGCTGGAAGATGTCGGCGCCACCGTGCGGCTCGATGCCGGCGAGTGGCTTGACCAGCAGGAGGCTCGCGTTGGGCGTCCCGCAATTGAGGAACACCTGCGCCTGGCGATAATTCGCAGCGAAGTCCGGCGCGGCGCTGGAGTCAAACGCGAGCGCGTTGCCGCCGGCCTCTGTGCAGCCGCCGGCCTTGGTGCACGCGTTGGCGGTTCCGGGCCGCACGAACTCCGGCCAGATCCGGTCCTGGAAGTATTCGATACCGCCCGGCGGATTGCACAGCCCGATGTCGGTCGGCGTATCGCCGAGGTCGACAGTCGGGCAGCCAGCAAGCGCTGCAAGGAGAACGCAAGATGCGCCCAACGATCGGAGCCGATCGGAACTCATCCCTGTCTCTACCGTACACCTTTCCTGCAGCGGGTCTCCACTCTTGCGACCGATCGCTGCACGCGAGTACCCTCGTTTGCAGTGTCGACAGGAGCGTCTCGTCCCCCCGGTCCTACCCGGCCGCCGGCGACGCCAGGTGCTCCTTCACGGCCACCCGGTGTCCCACCACCGATTCCCGAGCGGCCGCGCAGTGTGGTCCGGCTCGATACGGAGACCGAACCCGTACGAACGACCCGCAGTGCCCTGGTCGGGCGCGATGGTCACCTGACGACGCTCGAGGACATCATCGCGCGCGCGATCGAGTTCCAGGTCCCGCAGCTGGTCACCGTGGTCGGCAATCAGGGCACCGGCAAGACGCGACTCATCAACGAGCTGATCTCGCGGCTCGCGAATGATCCCAAGCGATCGTGCCGCGTCTATCACGGCGCGGCCGAGCGCGATGCCGCGCACCAGCCGGTGCGGCTCGCCGCGTTGACCTCGCTGCTCCGCGATCGCTTCGAGCTGACACCAGATCCCGACGACGTCACGCGTCTGCGCTTCACTCACGAGATCAAGACCGTGATGGGCGCCGAGCAGGTGACCGAGATGCAGTACTTCCTCGGCTCGTTCGTCGGGCTCGAGTTTCCCACGACCGCGTTCCTCCGCTCCGTCGCCGAGAATCCGAAGCACCGCACCGAGCTCGCGCGCACGGCGCTTCGCCGGTTCATCGAGGAGGACGCGTCGCAGCATCCGCTCGTGATCGTGCTCGATGACATGCAGTGGGCCGATACGGAGACGCTCGCGGTCGTCAGCGATCTGGCCGCCAGCCTGGCCGGCTCGCAGGTCGTGCTGCTGACCGCCGCCCGGCCAAAGTTGCTCGTTCACGCGGGTGGCTGGGGCGAGGGTGCAGTGGAGCACGAGCGGATCGACCTGCGGAACCTCGAGCCCGACGACGCAGAGCAGATGTTCAAGAATCTGC
>JBBJLY010000300.1:0-9294 GCA_037720695.1 Kofleriaceae bacterium
CGCCCAGGCGGGGCGGTGCGACCGCGGCGCTCGGCGACGGCCGCGTCGTGATCGTCGGCGGGATCGATCCCGCGACCGAGGCACCGTCAACGATGCTCGAGATCGTGGAGCCCGACGCGCCGCCCGAGCGCCGGGTCGAGACGATCGACGGCGGCCCGCTGGTGTCGGCGATCGCGCCCGCGCTCGCGACGCTGAGCGATGGGCGCGTCGTCGCGTTCGGTGGTCGCGCGGCCGGGCCGTCCGCACAGCTGGTCGAGATCAGCGGCGTCGGGGCCGGCATCACGCTCCGGCCGTTGACCCGCGCGTCGCTCGATGTCGCGCGCTCGCACCACACCGCGACGCGGCTGTCCGACGATCTCGGTGCCCCGGTGCTGGTCGCCGGTGGCCTCGATGCGGCAAACCTCGCGATCGCCACGGCCGAGCTCTACAAGCCGTTGATCGAGCAGACCGCGCCGGCGCCCGGTGCCGGGATGGTCGTGCCCCGCCACGATCACCGCGCGGTGCGGCTGCCCGACGGCACGGTGCTGATCGCCGGTGGCTTCGATCAGGCCGGCAATCCGGTGCGTCAGCTCGAGGTGTTCTCGCTCGAGCAGGGCTTCACAGCCACCGCCGGCGAGCTCCCGCCGACCGCCGGGATCACCGATCAGTCGATCACGCCGCTGCCCGATGGCCGGATCCTGTTCGCCGGTGGCCGCGATGCGAGCGGCACCGCGGTCGACGCGGCGTTCATCGTCCGGCTCGACACGCTGGGCGGTGGCGTCGACGTCGCGATCACGGATCGGCTGTCGACGCCACGCGCCGGCCACCAGGCCACGCTGCTGTGCGACGGCACCGTGATGCTGGTCGGTGGGCTCGCCGACGATGCGCCCGCCGAGCGCTACAACCCGCCGGCCGCCGGTCGCCGCTAAGGCTTGTGCGCCGGCGGCGGCTTGAGACCGAGCCGCTCCATCTTGTAGATCAGCGCACGCCGTGAGATGCCGAGCCGCTGCGCCGTCTTGGTCTGGTTGTGGTTGGACTGCGTGAGCGCCTCGACGATCGCCTCGCGCTCGAGGTCGGCGAGCTGATCGCGCAGGTGATCGCCGAACCCTGCCGTCGATGGCAACATCCGCGCGCGGCGACCCGCGTCGCCCACCCGCTCCGGCAGGTCATCCGCGGTGACGGTGCCGCCGGACTGCACGACCACGGCGCGCTCGATCGCGTTGCGGAGCTCGCGCACGTTGCCCGGCCAGTCGTGGGCGCGCAGCGCAGCGCGCGCATCCTCGGACAGCTGCGGCACGGGCTGGCGCAGCTCCTCGGCGACGCGCTGCAGGAAGTGCTCGGCCATCGGCACGATCTCATCTGTGCGATCGCGCAGGGGAGGGATCGCGATCGTGAACCCGGCGAGCCGGAAGTAGAGGTCCTCGCGGAACCGACCGGCGCGAACCTCGCCCTCGACATCGCGATGGGTCGCGGCGATCACGTGGACGTCGACCGCGATCTCGTCTGTACCGCCGACGCGGGTCACCACCTTGCGCTCGAGGACGCGCAGCAGCTTGGCCTGGAGGTTGTGGGCCATCTCGCCGATCTCGTCGAGGAAGATCGTGCCGCCGGTCGCCGCCTCGAAGAACCCGATCTTGCGGCGGTCGGCGCCGGTGAACGCCCCGCGCTCGTGGCCGAACAGCTCGCTCTCGAGCAGGTTCTCTGGCAACGAGGCGCAGTTGATCTTGATCAGCGGGCCGGCTCGCCGCGTCGAGCGCAGATAGAGCGCCTCGGCCACGATCTCCTTGCCGACCCCGGTCTCGCCGAGAACGAGCACGCTGAGGCTGGAATCCGCGACCCGATCGACGAGCGCGTAGATCCCGCGCATCGCCGGCGAATTGACGATCACGTCGGACTCGGGGGCCTGCGGGCGGGCACCGAACATCAGCGCACCTGGCGTGCGAGCTTGCCGCAGCGCGGCCCGCGAGCGCTCGAACAGCTCGCCCGGCGTGCAGCCATCCTCCGGCGCGATCGCGACCCCGGCGCGAAGGTCGGTCGAGAGTCCGCGCGCTTCGTCGATCAACCGGCGCAGCGTGGCCTCCGCCTCGTCGCGCGACAGCCGCGGCAACAGCAACGCAAACTGATCGCCTCCGTAGTCGCCGACCAGATCCATCGCGCGCACCGAACGCGCGAGCGCCTCGGCGACGTTGTCGTCCGGGATCTGCAGCGTCGCGAGCGCCACCCGGTGGCGATATCGGATCGCGTGATCGAGCTCGGCCGCGAGCCGTGCATCGAACGTGTCGGCGTCGGCGATCCGGCTGCGTCGAGCGACCGCGCTCGCGCTGCCCGAGAACACGGTGGCCGGCCCGATCGTGATCTCGTCGCCGGGCGCCAGCACGCGGACACCCTCGATCTTGGCGCCGTTGACGCGCGTGCCGTTGCGGCTCCCGAGATCCTCGACCTCGATCCGATCGTCGACCCGCCGAATCCGCGCGTGCAGGCGCGACACCTGTTCGGTGTCGAGCACGACCGTCGCGCCGCGCGAGCGGCCGAACGTGACCTCGCCGCCATCGAGCAGATCGACGACCCACGATGGCGGTCGGGCACCCTCGACGTGGATCACGAGGAACGCGCGCGCCGCGGGTGCGTCGGCGTACGCCGCTGTCAGCGCGCCGGCATCGATGGTGGGGTCACTGGTCGCCATGGGTGTACGAGGGATGCACAGGGCGAGGGCGCCGGACCACAGGTTCCGACCGACGCCACAACTAACTCGCCGTCGAGACTCGAATGGGGATGGTACCTTGCTTGCACTACCGGATGGTGATGCGTGGTCCCCTAACCCTGGCTGCGAGCTGCTTGCTCGGCGCGTGCCCGGGTGGCGGCGAGTCGAATCCGCCATTGGATGCGCCGCCGATGATCGACGGCACGGTCCCCAGCAACGGCGTGACCATCACGTTCGCAGCGATGGACCTGCCGATCGACGTCACCAACAAGGTCACGCTGGAATCCGTGACCATCAGGACGATGACGATCCGCGCGCTCGGCGATGTCGCGAGCGACGACCGCACTACGCTCGAGAACGCGCAGCTCGAGTGGAAGTCCGACGGCGAGCCAGCCTCGATCACCTTCGATCAGGCGCCGACCGGCATGTACTCGAAGGTCGACCTCCGGATCACCAAGTTCGAGCTCAGGGGCACGGCCGAGTCGCGGGGCGACGACCACGACTTCGAGATCGAGGGTGAGTCGGAGCTGATCGATTCCGTGGTCGACGTCCCGGACATGTCGCTCGAGAGCGGCGGCACGGTGACGTTCGCGGTCGCGGTCGATCTGGCGTCGATCTGCGCCGGGATCAACTGGAACGCGGTCCGGCAGTTGGACGACAAGCTGAAGCTCGACGACGACGATCCGCAGATGCCCGGCGTGCGTACGCGAGTTGACGCGGCGTTCCGGCCCTGACTACAGCTTGCCTTCGCGCGCGTAGAGCTTGCTGATCGGCCGGTTGTCGAGCCAGCGCGGATCGTCCACGGTCAGCTCGCCCGTGTTGATCTGCGCGCGCAGCTCCTTCTCCTTTGCGCGCAGCTTGCCGACCTCGATCATGAAGCGATCGCCGGCCTTCTTGTAGAGCGTGGGCCGCGGCTTCTCGGCCATCAGATCGTCGTACTGGACCGGCGGGCCGAACACCGTGATCACGGCGCGTGACTTCCGGGCCTCGGAGCCGAAGTTGTAGGCGATGTCCTGGACGATGTTGTTGCCGAGCCCGTGGATGAACACCGGGATCACCACCGGCTTGCCGAGTAGCGCGACCTTGCCGACGCCTGGTTGCGCTGGGAGGAACTCGTAGGGGTCGGCTCCCTTGCCGCGCGTGCCTTCTGGGTGCATGCCGAGCACGTTGCCTGGCGTCTGCAGCAGCTCGACCATCTTCTCGAGCGCCTCATCGTTGAGCGCGCGGCGCTCGGTCTGGCGGTAGATCGGCGGGTACATCGCCCCACCGGCGACCAGCGCATTGACCGCGATCCCGAGCGGCTGGTCGTAGAAGAAGTTCGAGCGCACGGGGAAGAACAGGCGCTTCGACCAATGAACCGGCCCCATGTAGCAGGCGAGCAGCATCGCGTACTGGTCGAAGAAGCTGCGGTGGTTCGAGACCAGCATGACCCCGGTATCGGGGCGCAGGGCCATGATCTCGTCGAGGCCCTCGACCAGCATCCGGTTCGCGAGCGCGGCGCGCACCCACAGATACGACACCCCGCGCAAGAACTGGGTCTGCAGCCATTTGCCGCGGGGGTCCACGTTCGAAGCCTCCGCGAACCGAACAGCCAGGCGTTCGATGCGGGTCAGCGGTACCTCAGCCATCGCGACCATCTATCACATTCGCTCTCCCCCACGCCCTCGGCCCGCTTTAGATGGCTTTAGATGACCGGCTGGATTGACGACCGAGTCTCCCCCACCTATTTTTCGCCTCGCTTACCGAAGGCAACACCTCGATGTCACTCGAATTCTCCGCCGACGCTCGAAGCAAGATCGACGCGCTGTGCGCTCGCTACCCGACCAAGCAGCCGGTCGTGATGGCAGCGCTTCACCTCGCGCAGAAGGAGCACGGTCATCTCTCCGATGACGCGCTCCGGCTCGTCGCGAGGACGCTCGATCTCCCCTATGCACATGTCTATGGGGTCGCGACCTTCTACACGATGTACCGCCGCGAGCCCGGCGGGACGACGACCATCCGCATGTGCACCAACATCTCGTGCATGTTGCGGCGTGGGTACGAGGTGCTCGCCGCGTTCGAGAGTCAGCTCGCCCTGAAGAAGGGCCAGTCGAACGCGAAGTTCACGCTCGTTGAAGAAGAGTGCATCGCCGTGTGCGCCAATGCACCCGCGGCGGTCGTCGGCACCAAGTACTTCCTCGACATCACGCCCGATCAGGTCCCCGCGATCATCGCGGAGCTCGAGCGTGATCCGCACCCGGAATCGGAGGTGGTGTGATGCCAGCCGACCGCAACACGAAGCTTGTCACGCAGCGGTTCGGCAACGAGAACGCGAAGACGCTCGCGGGCTACGAGGCCACCGGCGGCTACGGCTCGCTGCGCAAGGCGCTCGCGATGCGGCCAGAGGACATCACCGCCGAGGTCAAGGCCTCGAACTTGCGCGGTCGTGGCGGCGCCGGATTCGCGACGGGCGTCAAGTGGGGCTTCGTCCCGAAGGACGCCAAAGAGGTCCACCTCGTCTGCAACGCGGACGAGTCGGAGCCCGGCACCTGCAAGGATCGCGAGCTCATCTACTGGGATCCGCACCTGCTGATCGAGGGCATGATCGTGTCCGCGCATGCGCTGCGCGCGGTCCACAACTACATCTACATCCGCGGCGAGATGATGCGCGAGTACGCAGTGCTGCAGAAGGCCGTCGACGAGGCCTACGCGCGCGGCTACCTCGGCAAGAACGTGCTTGGCACCGGTCGCGAATGTCAGCTGACCGTCCATCGCGGCGCCGGCGCGTACATCTGCGGCGAGGAGACGGCGCTGCTCAACTCGCTCGAAGGCGAGCGTGGTCAGCCGCGCCTCAAGCCGCCGTTCCCCGCGGTCAAGGGCCTGTTCGGCAACCCGACGATCGTCAACAACGTCGAGACGCTGATGAACATCCCGCTGATCCTCGACAAGGGCGCCGCGTGGTTCGCCGAGCTCGGCATGGGCCGCTCGGGCGGCACCCGGATGCTGTGCGTGTCGGGCCACGTCAACAAGCCCGGCGTGTTCGAGCTGCCGATCGGCATCACGACGCGCCAGTTGATCGACGAGGTCTGCGGCGGCGTGTGGAAAGGCCGCAGCGTCAAGGCCGTGATCCCGGGCGGGGTCTCGATGCCGCCGCTCGACGCCTCCGAGCTCGACGTGCCGATCGAGTTCGACGCACTGCAGACCGACGAGCGCATCAAGCCCGTGATGGTCACGCCAGATCGTCAGTTCGATCTCGGTGGTGGGCGACCGCTGCGCACCATGGCCGGTTCGGGTGGCGTGGTCGTGATGGACGACACGACGGACATCCCGATGGCCGTGTGGCGGATCATGAAGTTCTTCTGGCACGAGTCGTGTGGCCAGTGCACGCCGTGCCGCGAGGGCACCGGCTGGCTCGAGAAGGTGTCGCGGCGTGTGGCCGAGGGTCACGGGCGCGACGGCGATCTCGACCTGCTGGCGAGCATCGCGCACGGCATCGCCGGCAACACGATCTGCGCGCTCGGCGATGCGGCGGCGTGGCCGATGCTCGGCTTCCTCACCAAGTTCCGCGCTGACTTCGAAGCGAAGCTCAGAAAGGACCGGGCGGCATGAAGCGCGGCATCGTGAGTCTCGCGTGCGTGTTCGTCGTCGCGCTCGCGGCCGTCGCGCTGCACGAGCGTGACGCGTTCGCCCAACCAGCCGGCGCCGGTAGTGGCAGCGGCATCGTCATCAATGTCCCCAAGGATGGCGGCCAGGTCGTGGTCCCGCCGCGCCAGCAGGGCAGTGCGACACCGACGCTCGCGCCGTCCAGCCAGGCGCAGCTCAAGCACTGGGATCGCGTCGAGTCCAAGCTGGTCGGCAAGGTCGACCCCGAGAACCCGCGTGCAAAGCCGGTGGTCCAGTCGGCCAGCGTCGGGCTCGCGCTGCTGTTCTGGGCGTTCGCGATCGTCTCTGTCGGCGGCGCGCTGTTTGTCGTCACCCGGCGCAACCTGATCGCCGCGGTGATGGGCATGGTCGGCTGCTTCCTCGGGATCGCCGCCGTCTACATGATGCTGTACGCGCACTTCCTGTCCGTGGTCCAGATGCTCGTCTATGCGGGCGCGATCATGGTGCTGTTCGTGTTCGTCATCATGATCCTGAACCGGCCAGAGGACGAGCCGGTCGCCCCGACCGGCCGCGCCGGGCAGGCGCTCGGCGGGATCGCGATCCTCTATCTGGTCGGTCGACTGGTGATGATGCTGATCCACGTCCAGCCGGCGCGCGAGGCGACGTCGATCGCCGCGCCCCCACCGATCGCGCTGCCGGTGGCCTCGACGGATCCCCGGACCGAGCGGCTGCCAGCGTGCAAACCTGGTGAGGCGCTACGCGACTTCGAGGCCACGGCGGACACCTGCAAGCCAGTCGAGGTCGCCGAGTGGGGCTCGACCAAGGCGGTCGGCTACGACCTGTTCGGCGAGGGGTTGTTCCCGTTCGAGGCGATCTCGATCTTGCTCCTGATCGCGGTGGTCGGTGCGATCGCGGTCGCGCGGCCGCTCCACGAGGATGACGATCCCAAGACCGAGACCGAGCATAAAGGGCACACGGCATGATCGAGGACATCGTCCTGAACGTCGGCTATCCGCACTTCCTGGTGCTGGCTGCCATGCTGTTCCTGATCGGGACTGCAGCTGTGCTGATCCGGCGCAATGCCCTGATCATCCTGATGGGCGTCGAGCTCATGCTCAATGCCGCCAACATGACGCTCGTGACGTTCGCCCGCATGTGGGGTGACCTGTCGGGCCACACGTTCGCGCTGATCGTGATCGCGGTCGCCGCTGCGGAAGCCGCGGTCGGTCTCGCGATCGTGGTCGCGGTGTTCCGCGGCCGGCGCAACGTCGACGTCGATCGCCTGACGACCCTGAGGCACTAATGGATCCCGTCCAGATTCCAAGTCTCCAGCAGGTCGCTGCGGCCTCGAAGTTCGCCGGCCTCCCGCTGCTCGCGTGGATCCCGCTGCTGCCGATCCTCGGCGCGCTGATCAACCTGACGATCGGCCGCAGGCTGTCGCGCCAGGCGGTTCACACGATCGCGGTCGCCGCAGTCGCCGGTGCGTGCGGCATCGCGATCTACATGGTGTTCGGGCCGCTGCTCGCCCAGTTCCGCTACGAGCACGCGCGCGGCGGCGAAGGCATCGCGCAGAGCGTCTACACCTGGATCGAGGTCGGCGCGTTCAAGGCGGACCTCGGGTTCCGGCTCGACACGCTGTCGGCCGTGATGGTCTTGATCGTCACGTTCGTCGGCACGCTGATCCACATCTACTCGACGGGCTACATGGCCCACGACCCGCGCCCCGCCGCGTTCTTCGGCTACCTGAACCTGTTCACCGGCGCGATGCTGATCCTCGTCCTCGGCGCGAACATGCCCGTCATGTTCATCGGCTGGGAGGGCGTCGGGCTGTGCTCGTATCTGCTGATCGGCTTCTGGTTCGAGCGCTCGGACTACGCGTCGGCGGGCCGCAAGGCGTTCGTCGTCAATCGGATCGGCGACTTCTTCTTCCTGCTCGGGATGTTCCTGCTGTTCCAGCACACCAGCACGCTCGACTTCCAGGGGCTGGAGCTGCAGACCGACAAGTTCACCGCCGACGGCCCGTGGTTTGGCGACCGGCTCGCGCTCGCCGCGGGCATCTGCCTGTTCATCGGCGCGTGTGGCAAGTCTGCCCAGCTGCCGCTGTTCGTCTGGCTGCCGGACGCGATGGCTGGCCCGACGCCGGTCTCGGCGCTGATCCACGCGGCGACGATGGTCACCGCGGGCGTCTACATGTGCTGCCGGATGTCGTACCTGTTCGCGTCGTCGACGGCCGCGATGGCCGTGATCGCGACGGTGGGCCTCCTCACCGCGCTCGCCGCAGCGTTCATGGCGTTCGCCCAGACCGATCTGAAAAAGGTCCTCGCCTACTCCACGGTCTCGCAGCTCGGGTTCATGTTCGTCGCGGTCGGCACCGGCAACTGGGTCGCCGCGATCTTCCACGTCGGCACCCACGCCTTCTTCAAGGCCTGCCTGTTCCTCGGCGCGGGCTCCGTGATGCACGCGATGGAGCACGCCGGCTCGGATGCGCCCGGCGACATCACGAAGATGGGCGGGCTGCGCAAGCGGCTCAAGATCACGCACGCGACGTTCCTGATCTCGTGCCTCGCGATCGCCGGCATCTTTCCGTTCGCCGGCTTCTTCTCGAAGGACGAGATCCTCGGCGGCGCGTTCTCGGTCTCACCACCCGGCTGGATGGCGGGCTACGGCAAGGTGCTGTGGGTCGGCCTCCTGATCGCGGCGCTCGGCACCGCGTTCTACATGTGGCGGCTGTATTTCCTCGTGTTCCACGGCGATCCGCGGACCGAGCCTGCGAAGGAAGCGCACGAGTCGCCGGCGACGATGACGGGACCGCTCGTCGTCCTCGCACTGCTCGCCACGGTGGCGGGCTTCATCGGGATGCCGCACATCAGCGGCCTGCCGGGCTTCACCCACTGGCTGTCGACCTGGCTCGAGCCGAGCTTGAACGGCTTCTGGATCAAGCCACCCGCCAACTACGACCCGGTGATCATGCATCACCCGCACGGAACGACGCTCTACATACTGCACGGTGTAGCGCACGCTGTCGGGCTGCT
>JBBJLY010000301.1:0-9292 GCA_037720695.1 Kofleriaceae bacterium
ATGCCGGCGATCTGCGTCGTGCCGTCGGGAAACAGCGTGTTGAACGGACCGTGCTTCGTGCCATAGGCGCGCGCACAGAACCACGTGGACTCCGGCGCACTCGCAGGTCTTAGCGTCGTGCCCGGATCGCATGCGAGCGTCGGAGCAACGTTGATCACGTCGACGCTGGCCGGCGCTGCTACTTGCGACGGTGATGTAGGCGGTTCGGTCGGTGCACTCTTCGGGCCGCTCGCACCAGAGCCACAAGCTGTAGCCCACGTCAAGACGAGGACCACCGTGTGGAAATGAACCACACCCTATTGTGACACGAACGATCGATGCGCAGCGCGCCGACGTTTAGGATCGACGCCATGACAGGACGAACTTCGTTAGTGGCACTCGCGCTGCTCGTTGCGATGTCTCCGGACGCCGATGCGCGCCGTAAGCGATCGTTCGGCGGCGGCAGTCGCTCGAACTATCAGTCGAACGGCAAGTTCGGCCTCGGCATCGAGCTTGGCGGGCCCAGCGGTCTCAACGGCAAATACTTCCCCACCACCGCGCTGAACTTCGGCATCGGCTGGGACAACGAGCGGTACTACGGCTATCGCCAGTACCGCCGCCGGGAGTTCACCTCTACCTCGATCACCTGTGGCATCCGTTCATGCTGACGGAAGGCGAGGCGTTCAAGCTGCCGTTCTACGTCGGCGTCGGCCTCCGCGTCTGGTCGTGGGACGATCGCTATGAGGACAACGGCACCGTGATCGGTGTGCGCGCGCCGCTCGGCATCGCGTTCGACTTCAACGACATCCCGCTCGATATCTTCTTGCAGCAACGTTCGTCGCCGACTTCTTCTTCGACGAGTACTACGGCGACCGCTTCGGCATTCACCTCGAAGGATCGATCGGCGCGCGGTTCTGGTTCAACTGACTAGCGCTGCATCTCGATCCACAGCGGCACGACGACAGCCTCCGAGCTGGCCACCTCGATGCCGCTGCGACGCACTTCGATCTGAGCGCGACCGCTGACCGAGTAGTACGCGCTGATCGAGTAAATGCCCGGCGGCACCGCATCGAAGCGGTAACGGCCGCTGTCGTCGCTGACGGTCTGCTGCGTGGACGAGATGTTCTGGTCGTGCACGGCCGTGACGACCGCACCGGCGACGCGCTGGCGGGTCGACATATCGTTGACGGTGCCTTCGATCAGCGAGACCGGCCGCGTCGCGAGCGCCTTCGGGCGATAGCGATCGATCTCGCCGCCCTTCGCGCTGTAGTCGTAGTTGATCGGCTCGGGACGGCCGAGCGTGAACGTGACGTCGACGATCGTGATCTCGCCTGCGCGGACCTCGATGTTGCTGACCTCGACCGGCTGACCTGCGAACAATGCCGACAGCGTGTAGCGGCCGGGCTGGAGCTTCTGAATGTCGAACTGACCGCGCTCGCTGGAGAGCGTTGCGACCGGCTTGAATTCACCGGTGGCGCGGACGCGGATCTCCGCTTTTGCGACCGGGTCACCGCTGTCGTGGTCGCGCGCGAGACCGGCGATCCCGCCCGTGGACGAACGCGAGCGAGCTTGCGAGGACGCCGCCGCCACACGACGCGAGGACTAGGACGAGCACGAGGAGACGCACACGACGAGAATGGACCGTGCCCGACGGCGAGCCAAGAGCGCGAGACCTGTCACTATCTAATCCGCCCGAGGGCCCGCGCATCACAGGCGAGACCGCGAGCGTCGCATGTGCGTAGTATCCAATGATGCTACGCGCGCTGTTCGTAGGGTTTCTCGCGGTTTCTGCGGGTGCGGCTTGCAAGAGCAAGACTGACGCACCCACCGTTGCAGTGGGTACGGCGGCCGGCAAGGTCGTCGGGATCAACGGCAAGGTTCCGCAACGCGCAACGGTGCGACCCGCCGCTCGTGATGGGTGGCGACGTCTTCGCCGACGATCAGATCGCGACGTCGGCAGATGCGAGCGTGACGATCGAGCTGTTTCACAACGGCGCGAAGTGGGCCGTCGTGAGCAACAAGACCGCGCGCGTCGACTCGTCGCTCGTGGGGTCTCGACAAACAGCAAGCGTCGATTGGCGTCGAGCACAACTCGCCGCGGCCGGTCGCAACGGCGGCGCAGCGCCGCGGATACCGCGACCACGACGGGCGCGAGCAGAAGCCGGAGGCCGTTGCCGTCGCCGCCGACCTGCCCACCGCGGCAGCACCGATGGCCGCGTCGGGAGGTGGTGCGCCACCACCACCGCCGACGAAAATCGTGGGTGCATCGAAGGGCAGAACCGCGAGCGCCACGCAGCATGGACCAGGACAAGGAGGTCGCTGCTGCCGATGAAGGAACGGCCGAGCCCACGAAGAAGATCGCGCCGCCGATAACAAGGTCGCCGTCGTGATCCGCCCGCAGCAACTCGCCGAGCATCACCGCGCCGAATTCAAGGCGTGCCTGACCCGAAGGCATCGAAGGTCACGATCAAGATCTCGGTGCGCAAGACCAAGACGACCACCGCGCTGAGCGGCAGCGGCAATCGCAGCGCGACGATCAAGGCGTGCGTCGATAACGTCGCGAAGAAGATCGAGTGGCCGATCGACGCGACCTTCGAGGCACGCTCGCGTTCGACTAAAAATCGATGATGACGCCGACCGCAGCGATCGTCTTGAACGCACGACTACGGATCACCACGGGCGCGACCACGATCGACACCGACTCGTCGCGATAGCCCGGCAGCTTGGCCATGATGACGCGGCGGCCGGCGGCAGCGTCTCGCCGCGGACTTGCGCTCGGGCGTAGCAGCACGCAGGTTCCACGGATCGTCGGAGAGCGCATGTTCGACGCGCAGCGAAACCGGGCGTTTGCGCGCGGGGACTTCCTCGATGCGCGGCGTCATCGACGAGGCACTGTGCGGTCCGGACACGCTACGGCGGGGGCCGCAGTCGCGAGCAGGATGGCGACGAGTAACCGCACGAGCTGTTGTTCAGCAAGCGCCGTACCGGGCCCGGCGGACCGGAGCTGCGCGCACCCACGGCGCAACCAGCACGACCCTGGGCGCGTGCCGCCAAATCCACAACCATTTGTGTCCTTATCGCGGTGGGAGGATCGAGCCGACACCGAGCTCGATCACCAGGCCTGATCGCGGCGATCGACCGCCAGGCGACGGCGTCGCACACGATCGACAATCGAGCGAGCGTCGCGAGCAGGCGATACAGCGTGGCCTCGGTGCGCTGCTCGCGCAGCGTCGCCGCGAGGCGATCGGCTCCGCGGAGCTTGAGGCTCCAGGTCGCGTGATCGTCGGGGATCGCGTCGAGCGTGCCGTACACCGCGAGCACCTTCGCGGCCGAGCTCTTGCCCCAGCCCGGTAGACCGGGGATGCCATCGGCGGTGTCGCCAACCAGCGCGAGTAGATCCGGGATCGACGCGGGCATCACGCCGTGCTTCGCGACCACGGCCGCCTCGTCGAGCACGACGTCCTTGAACCGATCCCAGCACACGACGCGCGTGCCGATCACGCACTGGCACATGTCCTTGTCGACCGCGGTGATCCGGACCTGCTCGACCGCCGGATCGTTCGCCAGGTGGTGCGCTGCGGTCCCGATCGCATCGTCGGCCTCGAACTCGATCATCGGCCACGCGACCAGCCCCATCGCGGTGACCGCGCGCTCGGCGAGCTCGAACTGTGCGAACAGGCCCTCGGGGACACCCTCGCCGGTCTTGTAGCCGGCAAACAGGTCGTTGCGGAACGACTCGATCACGTGATCGAACGCGACGCCGGCGTGCGTGATCGTGCCGCGGCCGAGCAGCATCGCGAGGCTCCGCACGAGGCTACGCACGGCGCCGACCTCGCGCCCGGCATGCTGGGCGGGAGGCGCGCCGAACCACGCGCGGAACAGCTCGTACGTGCCGTCGATCAGGTGGACCTGCACGTGCGACACACTACACGGTACAACCACGCGAATGGAGTCTCCGCTCGCAGCCGATGCCGTCGCGGGAATCACCGATCCGAAGCTGCGCGCCGTGGTCGCCGAGCACTGGGAATACTTGATGCGCTGGGCGCCGACCTACGCGACCACGCTCGGCGACCACCGCTACGACGATCGGCTCGCGCCGCGTGATGTGGCCGCGTACGAGGCGGTCGCGAACGAGCGCGGCTCCCTGATCGAGCGCCTCGCAGCGATCGTGCCGACCACACTCGGTCGCGTCGATCGGGTGACGCACGCGCTGTTGCACGACCGGCTGGTCGCCGAGCATGGCTTTGATGCGTGCAAGTTTCACGAGTGGTCGGTCGACAGCGGTGGCTTCAGCTTGCTCGGCGAGCTGTCGTACCTGGTCGAGTCGCACACCGTGAACACGCCCCAGGACGCGCAGCACTTGCTCGCGCGCCTGCGCCAGGCGGCGACGCTGATCGACGCGACGATCGAGAACTGGTCCCGCGGGCTCGGCCAGGGTCGGGCCGCGTCAGCGGAAAAGGTCCGGCGCGCGGTCGACCAGATCGAAGGTGAGCTCGCAAAGCCGATCGAAGGCTGGGCGATGACGATGCCGGGCTGGGCCGTCGCGCCCGCGCCGGAACCGTGGCCGGCCGGCACACGCGTGCGGCTGCTCGGCGAGCTCCGCGAGATCGTCGCGACCGGCGTGATGCCCGCGCTCGTGCGCCAGCGTGACTTCCTGCGCGATCTCGTGATCCCGCGCGCGCGCTCCGGTCGGGAAGGCCTGGCCGGGCTACCGGATGGCGACGTGGCGTACCGCGCGGCGATCCTGTTGCACGTCGGGCTGCCGCTCGCGCCTTCCGAGCTCCACGCGCTTGGCCGGCGCGAGATCGCACGCACCGACCGCGAGCTCGCGGAGCTCGGAGGTCGCGTCCTCGGGACGTCCAACCTCGCGTCGACGATCGCGCGGCTGCGCACCGATCGCGCGCTGTACTTCGAGACCGGACCCGAGCTGCTCGCCGCGGCGCAGGCCGCGCTCGATCGCGCAAAGGCGGCGATGCCTCGCTTCTTCTCCGTGCTCCCACGCACGGACTGCGTGATGCGGGAGATCCCGGCGTACGAGGCGCCGTACACCACGATTGCCTACTACCGCCAGCCGCACTACGACGGCAGCAAACCCGGCGAGTACTTCGTCAACACGTATCGGCCCGACACGCGGCCGCGGTTCGAGCTCGAGGCGCTGACCTGGCACGAATCGATCCCCGGGCATCATCTGCAGATCGCGATCGCGCAGGAGCTCGGCGCGTTACCGGCATTTCGCAAGCTCGACGGCTCGACCGCCTACGTCGAGGGCTGGGCGCTCTACACCGAGTGGCTGGCCGAGGAGATGGGCCTCTACTCGTCGGACCTCGATCGGATCGGACGCATCAGCTACGACGCGTGGCGCGCGTCGCGGTTGGTCGTCGACACCGGGCTTCACGCGCTCGGCTGGACTCGCGCCGAGGCCGAGACATACATGCGCGAGCACACCGCGCTGACCGAGCTGAACATCTCCAACGAGGTCGATCGCTACATCGGCTGGCCCGGGCAGGCGCTCGCGTACAAGGTCGGTCAGCTCGAGATCGTGAAGCTGCGAGCGGAAGCCGAGGTCGCGCTCGGGGCGCGCTTCGAGCTCCCGGCGTTTCACGCCGTCGTGCTCGGTGCTGGTGCCGTGACGCTGCCGGTGCTCGGCGCGCTCGTCGCGGACTGGGTTGCGAGTCGATGACCCAGCGCTCGCTCGTGCGCGGGCTCGGGTTCTGGGGAGCGTCGTCGCTCGTGGTCGGCACGATCATCGGGACCGGGGTGTTCCTGAAGACCGCGCCGATGGCGCAGCTCGCCGGTTCGGCGATCTGGGTGCTGGTCGCGTGGGCGGCCGCCGGCGTGCTCTCGCTCGCGGGCGCGATGACCTACGCGGAGCTCGGCGCGATGTTTCCGGCGGCCGGCGGCGAGTACGTCTACCTGCGACGCGGCTACGGCCCGATGATGGGCTACCTCTACGGCTGGAACCGATTCTGGATCGCGACCCCAGGCTCGGTCGCCGCGTACGCCGTCGGCGCGACGACGTTCCTCGCGGCCGCGATCGAGCTCGACACGATCGGCGGCCCGATCCCGATCGCGCTCGCCTTCGTCGTCGTGTTCAGCGGGCTGAACTTGATCAACGTGACCCAGGGTGGCCGGCTGCACACCGCACTCACGATCTTGAAGGTGGTGCTCGTCCTCGCGCTCGCGGCCGGCGCGCTGCTCGCGCCGCACGGCAACTGGTCGAGCGTGAACGAGCGCGGCCCGTTTCCCGGGTGGAGCGCATTCGGGGCGATGATGATCTCGGCGTTGTGGGCGTACGACGGCTGGAACAACCTGCCGATGGCTGCCGGCGAGGTGCGCGATCCAGCGCGCAACCTGCCGCGCGCGATCGTCGGCGGTGCGATCGTCGTGTTCGCGATCTACCTGGTGATCAACCTCGGCTACTTTCATGCGCTGCCGTTCGACACGGTCGCCGGTGCGAGCTCCGACGCGACCTCTGGCAAGCCGTCGGTCGCGAGCCTGACCGCCGCGCAGTTTTTCGGCGACACGACGGCGGCGCTGCTCGGTGTCGCGATGGCGCTATGTGCGCTGTCGGCGATGAACGGCTCGATGCTGACTGGCGCCCGCGTACCGTACGCGATGGCGCGCGACAACCTCGCGCCGAAGGTGCTCGGCAAGCTCTCCGATCGCGCACGGATTCCTGCGGTCGCGGTCGTGGTGCAAGGCGTGCTGTCGTGTGCGTTCGTGCTGACCAGCAAGTTCGATCAGATCACGAACGCAGTCGTGTTCGCGTCGTGGTTGTTCTACGCGCTCAACGCGGGCTCGGTGCTCGCGCTGCGTCGCCGCGACCCTGCGCGCCCGCGCCCATTCCGCGTGCCGGGCTTTCCGGTGGTGCCGATCGTGTTTGTCGCGGTCGCGGTGTTGCTGCTCGTGAACACGATCTACACCGCGTTCTGGCCAAGCGCGCTCGGGCTCGCGATGACCGTGCTGGGCGCCACGGTGTACCTCGTGCTCCTGCGGGGGCGCGCGACGCCGCTTGACGAAGCGGATTGAACGGCGGAACCTAGGTAGGTGCTGGCGGGAACGAAGCTCGGTCGGTACGTCTGCACCGCGCCGCTCCACGGTGCCGATCTGTGGATCGCGCACACCGACGAAGGCGTGCCGCGGCACGTCGTGCTGCGGGTCGTCGATGCCCCGCAGACCGCCGATCCGAGCTTCGTGAAGCTGTCGGACGCCTGGGTCAGCGGCGAGCTCCGCCATCCGTGCATCGCGGAGATCGAGGACCTCGGCGAGGACGCGGGTCGCCACTACATCGCGAGCGAGTACGTTCACGGCGAGGCGCTCGTCCAGGTCCTCGCTCGCCTCGAGGAGCGCGGCAAGCAGATCCCGCTCCAGCACATCCTCGCGATCGGCAGCGCGCTCGCGGAAGCAATGCATCACGCGAGCGAGCTCGGGATCCACAGCGCGATCACCCCGGCGAACGTGCTGCTCGGCTACGACGGTCGGATCAAGGTCGACCTCGGTCGCGTCGGCGCAGCGCCGCGAGTCGGGTACCGCGCGCCGGAAGAGGTGCAGGATCGCCGCAGCAACGTGTTCTCGATCGGCATCGTGCTGTTCGAGTGCGCGACGCTGAATCGCCTGTTCAAGACCGACAAGCCGCAGCGCGTGCCGAAGCCGTCGTCGATGCGCAAGGGACTGCCAAGCGAGATCGAGCGGATCTTGATGAAGGCGCTGGCGAGCGAACCGGCCCAACGGTACGCGACCGCCGAGGAGTTGCGCGCCGCGCTCGCGCAGTTCGCGACCAAGGCCGGCATGGCGTTCTCGGCCGACTCGATCGCGGCCTATCTGAAGACGCTGTTCCCGCGGCGTGACGAACCGTGGGTGACCGGCGGTGCGCCGAGTGATGCGAGTCGGTCGTTCGGCGCGCCGGTCCCGAGGTCGGAACGCGCATCGACCGTCGCGTCACCGAGTCGCGCGCGCAGTCTCGCGACGCCCGTCCCGGTCGCTCCGGAAACCAAGCTCGCCGGCGTCGATCCGACCACGCAGACCGTGGTGCCAAGCGGCGACGAGTACAACGAACCAACCGCGATCACGCCATCGCCCGACCTCGACGAGCTGAAGTCGGTCTCGCGGATCGCGGGGCGATCGGGTCCGATCCGCAAGCCCGCGCTGCCACCGCCATCGCCGCCGGTCGTGCCGATCAAGTCGAGCGCGCCAGCGCTGGAGGCACCACGCCCGAAGGCGCAATCCGCGGTGCAGGCGATCCTCGCGCGGGCGGCCGCCGTCGAGGCGGCGGGACCGGACACGGAGCCCAGCGAGCCGACGATGATCACGACGCCGCCACCGCCGCCGCTCGTCATCGCGAGCACCGCGGCCGAGATCGGCGATTCGACCGCAGTCGTCAAGCCGTTGCCCTCGCCGACCGCGACCCGACCACCCACGGCGCGGACGTTGTTCCCACCGGGTCCCGGCGAGCTCGACGCGGTCGGCGCGACACCGCGGTCGCACCGCAAGCTCGTGATCGCCGGCGCGATCGCGGCCGCGATCCTGATCCCGCTCGTCATCATCCTGTGGCCCACGTCGTACGCCACGCCGGTGCACGAACCGGTCGCCGAGAAGCCGAGCCTGCCGCGTCCCGCCGACGATCCGGATCCCGTGCCGGTCGCGGACCCAGCCTCGGCGGAGGATCGCGAGCCGGTCGCGGCAGGGAGCGGGACCACCGAGCCGGTGCCTGTCGAACCGGTCGAACCGGTGCCGGTCGCCCCGGTCGAGCCAGCGCCGATCGAGGAGGTGGCGGTCGTGCCGGCCGCCGAGTCACCACCGGACCGCCCCGCCGCGTTCGTGCCCCGCAATTCCAGGAAGCCGGCGCGGAAGCTCGCGAGCAAGCCGGTCAAGGTCGCGGCGAAGCCGAAGGCAGCGGCCCGGCCGCAGATCGCCACCAAGCCGGCATCCAAGGCGAAGAAACCTGTGACCAAGAGCGGGAAGGTCCCCACCTACGATCCAGACTCGTTGTTTCTGAACAAGAAGTGAGATGCAGGCCACCCACGTGCTCGCGTGCCTTGGATTGCTCGTGCTCGCGCACGATGCCGTCGCTGGTCCCAAGGACCAGGCGAAGAAGCACCTCGCGGCCGCGACCCGCGCACACGGCGACGGCAAGTACGATGTCGCGCTGACCGAGCTGCAGGCAGCGTACAAGCTCGATCCGCAGCCCGAGTTGCTGTACGCGATCGGCCAGGTCTACGCGAAGCTCGGCGAGTGCGACGAGGCCAAGGCGCACTACGATCGCGTCCTCGCGAAGAACACGGACCCGGCCGCCGGCCCCGCCGTGCAGGATGCG
>JBBJLY010000302.1:0-9285 GCA_037720695.1 Kofleriaceae bacterium
GCCATGAGCTCGTATGTAGCGGTTGGCCACAGGCGTCACCATCCACACGCTCTCGGGTTCCGCTTGGCGTGCGTGCCTGTGCACAAGCCCATCCGCTTGCCACCGATCGCATCCTATGCCAATATTCGCTAATTCAAGTTTGATGTCGCGTCCACGCAAGTCACCTCACCAGCAAGAGCTCACCTGGCGCACCCACGGCGGCAAGCGCGCTGGTGCGGGGCGTCCTTCGAATGGACAGCGAGCGGGTCAGCCGCACGCCCGACGCCCGACCCATCGCCGCAGCCACCCGCTCCACATCACGATTCGCGTCGCACCGGATATCGGCTCACTTCGCACGCGCGGGATGTTCCTCGCGGTTCGCGAGGCGACGATGGTCACCGCACGACGCGAGGACTTCCGCATCGTCCACGCGAGCGTCCAGGGCAACCACCTGCACCTGCTGGTCGAGGGCGAGCATCGGCGCGCGATCTCCAACGGGATGCGTGGGTTCCAGATCTCGGCCGCCCGGCACATCAACGCGGCGGTCAGCGAGCGCACCGGGCAACGCCGATCGGGCCGGGTGTTTCCAGACCGCTATCACGCGCGCACGCTCACCACGCCGCGCGCGGTCCGCAACGCGCTCGCGTACGTCCTCCTCAACTGGCGGCGCCACCGCGAGGATCGGACTTCGGTTGCCCGGACCTGGGCCGTGGACCCGTTCTCGTCAGCCGTGTCGTTCTGGGGCTGGCGCGAGCGCGAAGGCCACCCGACGCTGTATCGACCACCGCGGACCTACCTCGGGTTGGTCACCTGGCGGCCACGAACCTGGCTGCTGCAGTTCGGATGGACCAAGCATGGCTTGATCTCGACCCACCACGTGCCAGGCCCCGACCACTGAGGCGCTTGTTGGCCGCGGCCTGTCCTACGCGGTCCTGTCATTGGACTCCACCTGACACGCTTCATGCCGTGTGGTTTCTTCACCGAGCCGGCGAGCGTTACGGGACGGTCGCTTAGAGCTCGAGCGTCGCCGCGAGATCGTAGTCGCTGGCCTGCGTCACGCGGGCACGGACCAGCGAGCCCGGCGGGACCTGGCCATCGCTGAGGTAGGTCACGCCGTCGATGCCTGGCGCCTGGCCGTACCAGCGGCCCTCGAGCAGATACTCGGACTCGGAGGACACGCCCTCGACCAGCACCGAGAGCTCCTTGCCGACCATCGCCTCGTGGCGCGCACGGCTGATCTTGCGCTGGATCTCCATCAGCCGCTGCTGGCGCTCCGCCATGACGTCGGCGTCGACGCGGTTGGGCAGCATGGCGGAGGTGGTGCCGGGCTCGATCGAGTAGGTGAAGGCGCCGGCGCGGTCGAACTGCGACTCCTCGACGAATGCGCACAGCTCCTCGAACTCGTCGGGGGTCTCGCCGGGGTGGCCGACGATGAACGTGGTGCGCAGCACGACGTCGTCGATCCGCGCGCGGAGCTTCTTGACCAGCTCCCGGGTGACCTTGCTCGAGTGGCCGCGGCGCATTCGCTTCAGCATCGGATCGCTGATGTGCTGGAGCGGGACGTCGATGTATTTGACGACGCGCGGCTCGCTGGCGATGACGTCGATCAGCTCGTCATCGAACGCGCTCGGGAACGTGTAGTGGAGGCGGATCCACTCGAGGTCGTCGACCCGGCCGAGGCCACGCAGGAGCTGCGCGAGTGTCTGGCGAGCTTCGGGGGAGCTGCCGGTGTCCCAGCCGTAGCGGGTGAGGTCCTGCGCGATCAGGTTGATCTCGAGCACACCCTCGGCGGCCAGGGCGCGCGCCTCTGCGACGATGTCCTCGACGCTGCGGCTGCGCTGCGGGCCGCGCAGCTTGGGGATGATGCAGAACGAGCACGGGCGATCGCAGCCCTCCGCGATCTTGACGTAGGCGCTGTGGCGCGCCCCGATCCGCACGCGCGGGGCGTCGTGATCGTAGATGTAGGTGGGCGTCTCGGAGACCTGGATCACCGGCAGCGCCTTGCGCGTCTTGCTGCGGCCCGACGGCAGCTGGACGAGCGGTGCCGGCGTCAGCGCGGTGGCAAGCGACTGGAAGTCAGCCGAGCCGAGGATGTGATCGATCTCGGGGATGTCATTCGCGAGCTCGTCCGCGTAGCGCTGCGCGAGGCAGCCGGTGACCACCAGCTTGCGAGCGCCCGAGGCCTTCTTGTGCGCTGCCATCTCGAGGATGGTGTCGACGCTCTCCTCCTTGGCCGCATCGATGAACGCGCAGGTGTTGACGACGATGACGTCCGCCCCTTCGGGGGCGTCGACCAGCGAGTGGCCCGCCGCCGCGACCTGGCCGAGCATCAGCTCGGTGTCGACCTGGTTCTTGGGGCAACCAAGCGAGACGAAGTAGATGCGCTGACCCGCAGTTTCGGGGGTCGCGGCAGCACTGGAGCGTCGGGTCGCCATCGGGCGGGGCAGTCTGGTCCGCGACCCGGGAGCTGTCAACGAGGATCGACGGGGACGACCGGGACGACCTCGCGGCTGCGCACCCGGGCGAGCGCCAGCAGGCCCAGGCCCCCGAGGCCGACCCCACCGCACAGCAGCATGACGTCGTTCTGGCCGTAGAGACCGACGAGCGGGGCGAACAGCCCCATCGCCGCGCGGCGCACCATCGACTCGACCGACAGCACCGCGGCCCGTGCACGCGAGTCGGCGATCTCGTGGTTCATCAGCGGCTTGGTCAGCGGCGAGTACACACCGTTCGCGATCGCCTGCACCAGCAGGAGCGTCAGCATCCATGGCCCGCTGTGCGCACCGGCGAGGCCGACGAAGCTGGCCGCGAGCACGGCGAGCAGCGCCCACAGCAACAGGTCATCTCCGAATCGGGCGCGCAGCAGGTGCGTGCGCGATGCGACGACCGCAGCGACCGCGTAGACCGCCGCGAACAGGATCCCGATCTCGATCGTGCCGAGCCCGCGCTCGGCGAGGTACGGCTGGTAGATGTAGATCGTCGCCCGGAGCAGCACGAACACGACCGCCGAATAGCCGACCAGCCACATCAGGCGCCCGTTGCGCCCGACCGTCGCGAGCGCACCGACCGTCTGCGTGCCCCACGCGCGCATCGCGATGCCGACGGACGCCCGCCCGACCGCACGCGCGGGATCGCGCGCCTCATCCTTCATCAGGCACGCCACGATCGCGGCGCCACCGGCGACCACGGCGGTCGCGAGGTACGGCAGGGCAAGGTCGACGGTGGCGAGCATGCCGCCGCCTGCGAACGCGAGCGCGCTGCCGAGCAGGTGCCACGCGCTGGCGGCGGACTCGCGGCGGCTGTACTCGTGGCTGCGATCGTGCGCAGCGAGCAGGTCGAACAGGTACGCGGAGTCGGCGCCCGAGCACAGCGCGAGGGACAGCGCGGCGAGGACCTCGGCGATCGCGAAGCTCGCGAACCCGTTCGCGCGGGCCGCGACCAGGCACGATACGACCATGACCAGCGCGCCGATCAGCATCGATCGCCGGCGGCCGAAGCGATCGGCGAACACGCCGGTCGGCACCTCGGCGAGCACGATCGTGACGCTGAAGATGCCGCCGAGCACCAGGCGGTCCAGATAAGACAGCCCGCGCTCGTGCTGGAACAGCATGAAGATCGGGACGAACAGGTACGACGTCGCGAGCAGCCGGTAGACGTAGAACCAGCGCAGCGCGCGCCCGATGCCGTGCCGCTCGAGCACCTCGCGCGTGCGGGTGACGTCGGGGTTCGGCGTCATGGCTTGTCCGCCCAGTGCGGTGGCCCGGCGAGCAACAGGATCGTCCCCGCGATCGAGATCTGGTTGACGTCCTTGTTGGTCTTGTTCACGTCCTGCTTGCCGTCGGGGTCCGCCGCTCCGAGCTGAGCGACCAGCGGCTCGACGATCGGCCAGGCGTCGAGCGACGGCTCGAGCTTACGCAGCAGCTGCGCGGCTTCGATCTGGTTCTGCGGGCTCTGCAGCTGTGCGACCAGGACCGGCCTGGCCGCCGGGTCCGCGAGCGCGACCAGGGCGGCAGCGGCCTCCTGGTTGTTGCGACCGGCGAGCAGCGCGTGGACATCGGGCGCGACCTCGCGATCGCCTGCGAGCGCGAGCGCGATCGCTGCACGCGCCTTGTCGTCCGCGGTGGCCTTGTCATTCGTGCGGATCTGCTTGAGGAACGCGATCGCGCGCGGGTCGCGCAGCATCGCCAGGTTCTTCGCGGCATCAAACTTGTGCTGCTTGACCGTCAGGTAGCTCGCGAGCGGATCGGCACCTCGCTTGTCGCCCAGCGAGGCGAGCTTGGCCGCGGCCTCGAGCTTGTCGCTGCGGTCGGCCGACCGGGTCGCCTTGACCAGATAGCTGACACCGCGCGCGTCGCCACTGCGCGCCAGGTAGTAGGCGAGCGTGATCTGTCCGATGCGCTCGGTCTCGAGCAGCTTCGCGAGCGTCTCGATCGCCTCGGTGTCTCCCGTGCGAGCCAGCGAGGCCGCCGCCTCGCGCTGCACCCGCACCGACTTCGAGCCGAGGAACCTGCGCAGGGTCGCGATCGAGCGCTCGACGGCGCTCGCCAGATCGGAGCCGACCTCGGGTGCGCTCGCGTCGATCGCGGTCTGGCCATCTGCGACGGTCGCGCCCTGCACGGCTGGATCGGCCGCTGATTGATCCTGGGCACCGCGCTCGGTGACGTAGCGATAGACGAGGTATCCGCCCGCAACGACCAGTGCGAGCACGACCAGCGTGATGATGACGCTGCTGGAGCGCGAGCGCCGTGGATCGGCCCGGTCGCGCTTGCCCAGCTCTGCGGGCTCCTCGTCGACCCAGTCCCACGCGGCCTTCGCGTCGATGCTGTCCTTGCGCCGACGCTGGGTGCGCGCGCCGGGTCGCTGCGGTGCGTCGTCGACGGCGGTCGCGGGCCTCGGCGTACCGGGCTCGGCGCTCGTGATGACCTGGCTGTCGGAGGCCTTGGCCTTGACGGTAGCGTTTTGCGTCGAGCTCGTCCGCTCGCCGGACATCGCTGTCGCTTGCTCGGACGTTCGGGGCTGAGCCGACTTCGCCTTGCCCTTCTTGTCGAGCTTGATCAGCGGATCCGGTGGCACGGCCGGCATGCTGCCCGAGGCATCGTCCCGCGGGTCGCGCGCGCTGGTCACGACGCCAGAGACCGGCTCGTGGATGATCTCGATCACCGGCCCGCTCTCGTAGTCGTCGCGGCTCGCGCGTGGCGCAGCGGACTTCGGTGCGGCGACAGGGCCGGAGGTGGAGGGGCCGGGATTTACTCCCGGCCCGATCGACAACGTCGGCGTGACGCTCGAGACCGGGCCGGTCTCCGCCGCCGCGGCGCACTCGGCGCTGCAGTATGCGACGACCTTGCCCGCGCGGACCCCGACCGAGCGAGCGCGCAGCGGATCGACCGCCTTCTGGCAAACGTGACAGTTGGTCATGGCAGGGCCAGCACCGCATCTTCGCCGTGTTGCTCGATCAGCTGATCGACGTGACGGAGGATGTGGTCGCGGCGCGCAATGATCGCCTGGACTTCATCGGGATGCAAAAGCGTGCCGAGCGCGGAGTCCCCGCCGCGTGCCAGCGTGGCCTCGATTCCCTCGAGCGTGAGCCCGCGGATCCGCTCGATCAGCTTGCGCGGGAACACCTGGAGCCGGCGCAGCGCGAGCACGTTCCGGCGGTGCCCGAGCTTGTTGATCGAAAATGCGAGCGTGTTGTCCATGAAGAACAGGATCTTGCCGTCCGGCGACATCATCGTGTTGGCCCCGCTCCAGCGGTCCGAGTTGTCGGTCAACAGGTCGAACACGATGCAGGTGGCGATCTGCGCGAAAAACCCGGCGGTGTCCGGCGGGCGCTTCGCGCCGATCTGGAGGGCGGCCAACCACAGCTTCTTGCCCTCGGGCTCGTCGATCTTGTGCGCCCCGATCTTCGCGACCTTGATCTCGGGCACCCACCATGACAGCTCGCCGTGCACGACGCCCCGGCGCACGATCGCCTCGGTGGCGAGCCGGCCGGCCGTGAACGAGCGGAACCCGGCGTCGGCGGCCGCGACCAGCTCCGCGAGCGCGATCGACGTTGGCTTCGCCGGCGGCACATGAGCGCTCTGGAGCAACCGATCTAGCCGCTACGCGGCGAGCTCGCGGCGCGGGTCCGACTGTGGATGGATCTGCTCGGGCTTGAACGCGGCACGCGCACCCGACTCGAAGTCGAGCCGCAACGACAGCGAGGTGCCGCCGTGGTTGAGCTTCAGCCGGGTGACGCGCGTGGTGCCGATCGGCGCCAACAGGTCGGCGTCCGGCGCGCCGAACACGTTCTCGGCCACCCGCGGGACCGCGTGATTCGCGGCGAGCTGCGCGTGCGCCAGCGGCTCCGGGCTCGGCGCGCGGATCGCCGGTACGGTCGACGCCATGGCCTCGCGCGTCGCGAGGTAGTCACCCGCCGACGTGGCCAGGTGGCCGACGCCGAGCCAGACGCTGGAGATCCCGCCGATCGCGACGGCGAGCTCGAGCGCGATACAGGTCCCCAGTCGCACGCCGAAAAAATATCATGCGCGCGAAACTTCTCGCAAAAACTCCATCGTGGAGTTGGCCCATTACTCGGGCGCGGTGTCGTTCAGCACGTCCACGATGTAAGCCGCGTTGCGATGCCGCGCGGTGGGGATGTGTTTCTCCCAGCACGTGACCGAGCAAAATCGCAGCTTCAAGCGACCGGTGTTGCACGAGGCCACGGTGCAGCGAACCGCCGAGGTCCCGAGGGGAATCAGCTTGCGGCACGTGGCGCAGACCAGGCTGGCCATGCCTGGTGGTAGCACGAGCCGGCGTGCGAACGAAGACGTCGCACGAACCTCACGTCGATATCTACTTGTGGAAGTGCATCGTGGATCAGCGCCGCGCGGCCGCGACGGCCTCCGCGACACCCACGCCACCGGCGCGTCCCACGAAGCGCACCATCCCGCGCGCATCGATCACCACAGTGTGCGGGATCGTGATCACGTTGTAGCGCCGCTTGACGGTCAGCCCGTGGTCGACCACGAGCTCCATCACGTAGCGGTTGCGATCGAACAGCGCCCTCGCCTCTGCTGGATCGTCATCGATGTTGATCGCGATCACCGCGACACCGTCAGCGCGCGCCAGCGCGTCGAGCTTCGGCAATGACTTCACGCACGGCTCGCACCAGGTCGCCCAGAAGTCGAGCACCACGATCTTGCCGGGGTAATCGGTCAGCTGCTTGATCGGGCCATCGGTCCCGTGCGGCCCGATCGCCGGCAGCGCGAAGTGCGGGGCCTGCATGTCCTCGGTCACCGGGCGCATCTGGTCCCAGTTGCGAACGACCCACACGGCCTGGCTAGCGGCGCCGATCGAGACCACGGCAATCACCGCCCAGCCGACCTTGCGGCCGCGCAGGATCGCCGCGGGGGTCGGCGCACCGATCGCGGCCCGTCGCATCGGCCGCACCGCCAGCCCGACGAGCGCCGCGGTCCAGCTCGACGCGAGCCCGGTCAGCAGCCAGCCGATCAGGCGCGGCACGTCGAGCTCGAACACGGTGGCGATCGGCGTGGCAACCAGCTCGACGACGAGCAGCGGGACGACCGCCACACACGCGAAGTCGAACGCGCGCCCGAGGTCCCGGCGCGGGCCACCCGCCAGCCATAGCGTCGCGGCGCCGAGCACGAGCATCGCGAGATCGAACGTCAGCATCCGGGTCAGCGTGTGGAGCGCGAATCGGATGCCATGGCCGGGGCTGATCGAAGCGGCCTGCCAGCCGGCCTCGAGCATCGGCGCGAGCCGGGTCGCCAGGATGACGAGCAGGATCAGCGTGATCAGATCGCTGCCCGAGCGGCCCTGGTGGCGGCGATCGCCGACGACGGCCATCGCGTGGCGTGGCGACCCGACCGCCATGCCGATGCGTGCGAGGAAGCCCACCGCCAGGGGCATCACGTCCCCCGGCGCTGCAACATCAGCTTGCGCGCCTGGGCGGCGAGCGCCGACGGGATCCCGCGCGACTTGCTGAGCGTTGCCAGATCCTTCGCGCGAAGGAACGGCAGCATGCGCGTGGTCTCGGCGACCGGTGCCTTTGGGTTCTTGCACAGCGAGAACTTGATCCCGTACAGCTTGGTCCATTCTCGCCGGGTGGCGATGTAGCGGATTACGTCCTCCGCCAACCCCGGGTTACCGGCATACCGCGCGGCCTCGATCTCGGTGACGCCCGGCGACTTGATCGCGGCGACCGCGACCATGCGGATCGGGTCGCGGACGAGGATCCCGCGGGCGAACGCGTTCCCGAGCGTCGCCATGCGAATCTTTTGCGGGATCGAGAGCTTGTTGATCTGGACGTCCTTCTCGGGCCCGGTCGGCGGCGGGGCGACGTGCTCCTCGTCGGGAATCACCTGATCGGCATCGCCGACCGTGAGCACGCTGTCGTCGCCGGTCAGCATCTCGACCGCCTGCGCGAACACCGCGTCGGCATCGGGGCTCGCCGGGCGGTTGCCGGTCGTGTTCCCGGTCAGGGCGCGCGCGACCTCGTCCCAGGCCGCCAGCCCGGGCACGCGAACATGGTTGCGCACGGCGAGCTCGACGACGCGATCGATGGTCGACATCCGCGCGCGGCGGTTCATGTACATCGCGGTGATGATCTCGGGGTGCCGTAGCAGCCGCTGCTCGTTCTGCGCGATCAGGTCGATCTCGCGCGCGCCCGCCTTGGCTGCGAGCGTTGCGATCGTCGGGTCCGCGGTCGCCGGGTTGAGCACGATCGTGTCGAACACGGCCGGCTTGTCGATCGCGAGCTGGCCGAAGTAGTCGAGCACGCGCGGATCCGTGGTTGGATCGGAGAGCGTGCCCGCGACCAGCTTCTCGGGCAGCCCACTCGCGGTCAGGCGCGCCGATTGCGCGATCAGCGGATCGCCCTCGATCGCGAGCTGGTACAGCACGCAGATCTGATCGGCCGGTGGCAGCGGCAGCATCCCGCGCGCGGCCATCGTGCGGCCCGGGCCGGGGCCGAGCGCGCGCTGGGCCGCGGCCGACAGCCGCGAGACGTCGAGGGGCGTGTGCGGGATCATGACGCGATGTTGCGGTGGTAGAGGATCTTCAGGCCCTTCAACGTCAGCAGCTCGTCGGTGGCCTCGATCGTCTTGGTCTCGGTCGCGATCAGCGGTGCGAGCCCGCCGGTGGCGATGCAGCGCGCGGGGAACTCGAGCTCGGCGCGGATCCGGCCGACCAGGCCATCTACCATGCCTGCATAGCCGTAGATCAGGCCGGCCTGCATCGACGTGATCGTGTTGCGCGCGACCACCTTGGGCGGCTTCAGCAGCTCGACGCGCGGCAGCTTGGCCGCGT
>JBBJLY010000099.1:0-26593 GCA_037720695.1 Kofleriaceae bacterium
CGCATGGCTATCCGCTGCTCGCCAGCTCGTCGCAGTACGAGAACTTTCACGGCGGCCGGCTCGGCAACTGGAAGCTCCGCCTCGCCGGTGCCGGGACGCCCGAGCTCTACAACCTGGCCAAGGATGTGGGCGAGCGTTCCAACCTGTGGGGCAAGCCCGGCAGCGGCATCGCATCGCGCCTGCTGCTCGATCCGATGTGGATCCTGCGCCAGTGGAATGTCGAGTGGAAAAAGTCGCAGTGGGGCAACGCCGCGGTGGTGTCGAACCGCTTCGCGGCGGACCTCGGCGAGTAGATGTCACTGACGCCGAGCGTCGGGGCGCGCTTCCTGCTCGAGCGCGAGCTCGTCGAGGCGACCCGCGCGACGTATCGCGCCACCATCTACACGCCGGACGCGACGTTCACGACGGTTGCGCGGCTGTGCGAGGACGGCGCGCTCGAGGTCGATCCCTCCGGCGCGCCCGTCGAGCTTCATGACATGCTGACGATGCAAGCGCGCCTGGTCGCGCGCGGCGCCGCCAAGCGTCGCGAGGATGGGTTGGCGGTGTGGCCGGCGCGGTTGCTGCGCTGGCGTGGACCGGGTCGGTAGGTCGCCGTCAGTCGACCGGCAAGGCGACCACGACCTCGACCCCACCGCCGCGCCGCTCCGACACCGCGAGCTCCCCTCCCGCGCGCTGCGCGATCGACTCGACGGCACGCAGCTCGAACCGTTCGCCTTCGGAGGACACCCGCGAGCAGCGCAGCAGCTCGACGTGCCGCTTGCCGTCGATCATGCGCTCGCGGATCTCGAGCTCGAACGGATGGTCGATCGCGTCGAGCGCGAGCCCGAGCACGAGATGCTCGAGCTCTTCCTCGGTGCATCGCGTGACGGTCGCCGGGGCCGTGAGCATCCGGAGCTCCATCGTGGCGAGCTCGTCCAGCGCATGCCTGGCGGCTTCGATCGCGGGACCTATCGGCGCGTGCACGATCACCGGAACTGGCCGCGCGGTCTCCATCAGCGCGCGGAGCGAGACCTTCGCGTCATCGGCCGCGCGCTGCAGGTCGTCGAGGAACTCGCGCGCCGACGGATCGGACCTGCGTTCGAGCTCGAACGAGACCAGGTTGACGATCTGCACCAGGTTCAGGAGGTCGTGCGTCTTGCCCGCGACGACGGCGCTCGCGGCACGGGTTTGCTCGTCGCGCGCGAGCTGCCACTCGAAGCGGCGCTGGCGCTGAGCGAGCGAGAGTAGGGCTTCAGTCCTCGTCATCTTCATAGTACTCGACGGGCTCGTAGCGGAGCTCCTTGCTGGCGGGACAGCGGTCGCGATAGCTGCAGCGATCACACCACAGCCCGGGATTGGGCCGCGGACCGTCGCTGACGGCGAGCGCGGCCGCTTCGATGTTGTCGAGCAGGTCGGGCACCAGCTCGTCGATCACGTGCTCCGGCGACACGGCCGAGCCCCACTCGACGGCGCGCTCGGCGATCCAGTGTACGCCGAGCCAGAACTTGCGGACATGGCGAAACGCCGCGGCGCCCAGCACGACGTAGCCCTCGAGCTGGTCGGTGATCGAGGTCCCGGGCAGCCGCGCGCCGGTCTTGTGATCGACGAGCGCGAGCGAGTCGTCCTCGAACAAGTACCCGAGGTCGATCACCCCGCGATAGTACGCATCGCCGCTGTAGAACTGCGTCACCGTGAGGTCTTCGCGGATCGCGAGCGAGTACTCGACGAGCTGGCGCGCCACCCGCCGCCGGCGGCGAAACTGCCCGATCCGGTGCACGAACGCCGGGATGCCATCCTCCAGCCGATCGAACCGGAACTGGTCGTTCTCGCTCGGCAGCTCGGCGCGCACGGCCGCGGTTGCCTCGGCGATCGCGGTGCCCATCAGGACCTGCTCGAGCGCCTTGTGGATCGCCTTGCCGATCCGCGCTTCCGGCATGACCTCGGGCTCCGGAATCTTCTCGACGTACTTGAAGTGGAACAGGCGCGGACACCGCAACGCCGTCGCGACCTTCGAGGCCGACCAGGGTGCGTGGATCAACGCGCGCGTCGACGGCACGGCCCAGCGTAGCTCAAAACTTGCCACCGCGACGTGGCTGCCCTACCACCGATGCGTGCACACCTGCGAGCTCTGCAACGCGAAGGTCCACGAACTCCGGCGGGGTCGCTGCTGGGGTTGCTACAGCCGCTGGGTCAATGCGCGCCCGGTCGGCGTCGGCGCGCGCTGCGTGACCTGCAGCGAGCAACGGCGCCGCGTCCTCAAGCTGACCGAGCTCTATGGAGCCTGGCAGCCGATGTGCTTCAACTGCAACGGCCAGATCTCGAACCTGACGACGTTCCCGACCACGCTCGCCGCCTTGCGCGAGGCCGTGTCGCGCGAGCGCCGGGCCAAGGACCGCAGGATCGGGTCTGCCGATGTGCGGATGTTCCAGTACGAGCGCCGGGTCGGTGATCGTCGGGCGGCTCGCTCCGACTATCCCACCGTCGACGACGACATGATCATCGAGGTCACGCTCGACCCGGGCGATGGCAGCTGCGAGGTCGACTTCGAGGAGCTGACGAGCATCCGCTCGCTGATCGCGCTCGAGCTCGACGTTCGCGTCGCGGGCTGAGCGACCGCGGGGTGCTCCCGCTCGGTGGCGAACGGTCGTGACAGCTGACGAGTGGTCGCGCGTTCGTGATCGATGTCGTGGCGGGGGTCGATCACCCCGGGCGCCGTCGTGCGATGCACGGTGTGCTGCTCTACTGTCTCGTCATGCGTGACGAGGACGTGGACAGTGACGGTCCGACGGTGGCGGTGCTGCGCGGCGCCGACGACCAGCTCCATGACACGGTCTCGACGACTGGACCCGGAGTCGCCGAGCCTGGCGTGCTCCCGGCCCCGGGCTACGATCTCGGCGCCGTGATCGGACGCGGCGGAATGGGCGAAGTGCTGCGCGCTCACGATCGCCGGATCGGTCGCGATGTCGCCGTGAAGCGCATGCGCCGCGATGCGATGAGTAGCGATGCGCTCCAGCGGTTTCTGCGCGAGGCGCGCATCCAGGCCCGGCTCGAGCATCCGTCGATTCCTCCGGTCCACGAGCTTGGAATCGACGAGCACGGTCAGCCGTTTTTCGTCATGAAGTGCCTGGTGGGGGTGACCCTCGCCGACCGCATCGGCAGCGACATCGCGCTGACCCGCCTGCTGAGGGTGTTCTGCGACATCTGTCAGGCCGTCGGCTTCGCACACGAGCGCGGGGTCGTTCATCGCGACCTCAAGCCCGCGAACATCATGCTGGGCGAGTACGGCGAGGTCTACGTGCTCGACTGGGGGATCGCCCGCGCGCTGGAGGACGGGGCGGTCCGCGAGCGGGAGGATGTTGCGACGATCGATGGAGATACCAGCGTTGGGGCGGTTCTCGGCACCCCGGGCTACATGTCGCCGGAACAGTGCGAAGGACACGCGGCCATCACGGCCAGCGATGTCTACGCGCTTGGCGTGATCCTGTTCGAGATCCTCACGGGAGGCGTGCTGCACCCGCGAGGGATGGCTGCGATCGAATCGACGCTCGAGCAGCCGCAAGTATTGCCGTCGGTTCGCGCTCCCGAGCGGGACGTACCACCGGAGCTCGACGGCGCGTGCTTCGAGGCGCTGAGTCAGGATCCTGCACGTCGTCCCTCGGCGCGGTCACTCGGGGCGATGGTCGAACGTTATCTCGATGGTGACCGGGACCTCGAGGGGCGCCGCGTGCTGGCAGCACAACAGCTCGACCTCGCGCGGGCAGCATACGCGTCGCGCGATCCCGAGCGCAGCGCGGTGGTCATGCGATGCGCCGGCCGCGCGCTCGCCCTCGACCCGAGCTCGGGTGACGCTGCCGCGCTGATCACGGCCGTGCTCGTCGACCCCGCGGAGTCGCGACCCGCCGAGCTCGACATCCAACTCAAGGCACTCGAGAAAGCGGACCTGAAGCAAAACGTCAGGCATTCGCTCGCCGGGCTGGTCTGCTTCCTCGGGCTGATCGCCATCATGCCGTTCCTCGAGGTGCGAAGCTGGACCGTCATGGGCTGCTCGCTTGGTGTGCTCGGGCTCTGCATCGTGAGGCTGTGGTGGGTGACCGCACACCAGGGTAGAGCGCTCAGTCCGGTCGACGTGTGCGTCGTGACGGGCGCGCTCGTGCTGGCGTTCTCCCGCGTGCTGGGCTCGTACATGCTGACGCCGACCGTCATCACCGGGTGCCTGTTCGCGATGTCGGCCAATCCCTGGGTGCGCGCGGGCCGGTTTCGCCTGCACGCGTGGGTGGTGGTGGTGGCAGCGCTCCCGGTCGTGCTGGAGTACGCGGGTCTCCTGACCGACACGTTGGGCGTGGGTCACGGCACGTTCGTGGTGAGCTCGCCGATCTTCGTGACGCGTGGCTCGATCGACGTGATCGCGCTCAGCTTCTCGAATGCGCTGCTCCTCGTCGTGATCGCGAGCTTTGCACTTGCCACCAACCGGAAGATGTTTGCGGCGCGTGAACGCCTGCGCGCTCACGCCTGGCATCTCTCGCAGCTGTTGCCGGCTGACGCCAGCGATCCGCGGACGGGGCTGCTGCTGGCGCCGTTGCTGAACGGTCGCGGGTGACGAAGGTGGCCAGCGCCAACGCCGCCGTGCCCAGCGCTTCGTGGGCATACTGGACATGCCAGCTGGTGGGCTGGGGGCTGTACTTCGTGGTCACCGTGTACGAGCTCGGGGTCGAGGACGAGACCACGGCAGCGCGAGCGCTGAGCGAACCGCTCGGCGTGGCATGTCTGGGAATTGCCCTGACCCACGCGTTTCGTCGACGCGCGGATCGGCGCCAGTGGGGACGACTGGCGGCGGGCTCGCTACTCGTCCGCATGCTCGCTGCGGCTTCGGTGCTCGCGGTGGTGCACGTCGGTCTGGTCGCCGCCGCCGAGATCATGATCTTCGGCGATCGTCCCGATGACCCGGTGCTGCTCGTCGTCGGCGCCGTGCTCCGGTGGACCCTGGTGTTCTTGTTGTGGCTCGCGCTGTACTTCGGCGCCATGATGACGCGCCAGCGCCGCAACGCCGAGCTCACGGCCGTGCGCCTCGAGCGTGACCTGCGTACCGCCGAGCTGCGCGCGCTGCGAGCGCAGCTCGATCCGCACTTCCTGTTCAACTGCCTCAACAGCGTTCGCGCGCTGATCTCGGAGGATCCAGAGCGCGCGCAACGAGCGGTCACCCAGCTCGCCCGGACGCTGCGCCATGCGCTCGGGCCGGTGGGGCGTGACGAGCTGGTGACCCTCGATCGCGAGCTCCAGGTCGTCGGCGACTACCTCGACCTCGAGGCCCTGCGCCTGGACGACCGGCTGCACGTGGTCCGCGAAGTTTCGGAGGATGCGCGACCTGCGCTGATTCCTGCGATGCTGTTGCAGCTCCTGGTCGAGAACGCGCTCAAGCACGGGATCGCGCGACTCCCCGAGGGAGGCTCGCTGCGGCTGACCGCGTTGCTGCGCGACGGCGGGTTGATGCTGGAGGTCACCAATCCGCGACCCATCCTGCCGGGTGAGCTGCGTGGCGAGACCGCTGATTCACTCGGCATCGGGTTCGCCAACGCGTCGGAGCGGCTGCGGCTGTTGTGCGGGCCCACCGCGACCTTGCGGCTCGATCTGGCGGCTCCGGGGCATGCCACCGCTCGCGCCTGGATCCCGCAGCCATGAAAGCGCTGATCGTCGATGACGAGCCGCTGGCCCGTCGAGAGCTACGACGGTTGCTCGCGCGGGAGCCCTCCGTCGAGGTGGTCGGCGAGGCCGAGCATGTCGAGGATGCGAGGCGCCAGGTTGCCGCGCTGGATCCTGACCTGATCTTCCTCGACGTCGAGATGCCAGGCGGCACCGGTTTCGATCTGCTCGTGCAGCTCGACCACGTGCCTCACGTGATCTTCACGACCGCCTACGACCAGCATGCAGTGCGTGCGTTTGACGTCGGGGCGGTCGACTACTTGCTGAAACCGATCGAGCCCGAGCGCCTGGCGGCCGCGGTCGCCCGGCTTCCCAAGCCGCGACTGACCGCCGTCGCCACACTCGAGCGCCTGTTCGTGCGAGACGGTGGGCGCTGTCTCGTCGTCCCGCTTCACGAGGTGCGGTTGCTCGAGGCGGAAGGCAACTACGTCCGGCTGTACTGGGGTCACGAACGGCCGCTGGTCGGGCGCTCGCTGGCGCATCTCGAGAGCCGCCTCGACGCACAGCGGTTCGTACGCGCGAGCCGCGGCCGGATCTTCAATCTGGACTTCGTGGAGTCGCTCGAGGACGGCGATGGCGGGCGACTGCACGTCCAGCTCCGTGGTGGGCCCGAGGTCGAGGTCTCGCGTCGTCAGGCCCGCACGTTCCGCGCCCGCCTCAGCCCATGAGCTCAGCGGACCGGCTGCTGCACGAACTGCGGTGAGCCTGGCTCCCTCCGCTGTTCGAGTCTCCCATCCAGCAGGAAGTTCGAGAACGGAGCGCGATACCCGAGGGTTGACTGGTAGAAGTCGGCGGTATCCTGGATGTGGAAGTGGATGTGCGGCTCCGTCGTGCTGCCCGAGTTCCCGACCCGGCCCAGCACATCGCCGGTAGCCACAGCGTCGCCGGGCTGCACCTGGATGCTGCCCTCCTGCATGTGGGCGAGCAGCGCGAACTCTCCATCGCCGAGCGCGATCACGACGTGATTGCCGGCCGGATGGGCGCCGGGCCCGAGCTCTGCCTCGGGATCCGGAAGGATGTCAGGTTCGCCATCGAGGACGAACGCGACGGTGCCCGCGGCCGGCGACAGCACGCGCTGTCGCCACGCATGGTAGTCCGTGTTGGCGGTCCCGGCACCGACGAACGTCCTGCCGTTACGCCACACCACGATGTCGGAGGCGTGGCGCTGGGTCGGTTCGACGCTGTGGTGATTGAGCACCTCGGTGGCGGGACCTTCTCCCACCAACCAAACGCCCTCGAATGGCGGGCGTAGTTGATGTCGCGTCGTCGGGCTGGTGTCGACCGGCAGCACCTCCGCCGCACTGAATTCGAAGAAGCTAAAATCTCCGACCCCATCCAGCTCGATGCGGAATTGCAGCCGAGCCGCAGCCCACGCGTGCTCTGCGACATAGGCGTTGCCGTTGAAGCGCGCAGCCGCGATGAACCTGTCAGCCAACAGGTCTCCGACGGGCGCTTCGGCCTCGACCGCCAGCCAGGCAGCTTCGAGGTCGGTGGCCGAGATCTGAGCTGCGAGTGCAGCAGAGAACCGGCTCCGCACTGCGTCGAAGTCTCCGCTTCGGAGCTCGGTGATGGCCGCCTGGGCGGCTGCGACGGTCGGCGTGCGCTGCGCCGCGAGGGCGGGGCCGACCTCGACGAACGACGCAGGCGGAGGCGTGGGTTCGTCATCCGCTGGCGCGGATTCTTTGCCGCAGGCGACAACGCTGAGCAGGGAGCAGAGGCTGAGTGTCGTGCGGCGCGTGGAAAGCTTCATGCCGGCGAGCATGCGGGCCACGCGACGTCGGCCCGGAACAACTACACGGATGGCTCGGCGGCGCGCCGAACGGTCGCTGCGCCGGTCGAGCGGCGAGCTAGCGCGCGGGGACGGCCTGCTTGGGCTGCGCGCGGGGTGGGGCCGGGCGCGGGATCACGCGCGGCTGGGTCTTGCCGGGCGGGGGCGGCATCGGCGGCTCCCTGAAGTCGCGCGTCAGCAGCCCGAGCACGGCGATCGGGATCAGCGCGCCCGCAGGGACGACCTCGCTGAGCGTCTTGCCGGTGGCGCGGACGTCGAGCCGGAGCTTCACCGGGTCCTTGTTGACCGCCGCCTTGAAGCTGCCGTCACCGGAGTAGGCCTGCATGATCTTCAAGACATCTGCCTTGCGGCGGATCAGCTCGTCGACCTGCTTGTCGCCCTTGTAGGAGTCGAGCGCGCCGAGCAGCAGCTTGGCCACCCCGCGTGGCGCGATCTGGGCGGCACGAAGCAGGTCGATCGTGCCCTCGGACATCAGCGCCATCGATTCGAGGCCGGCCTTCGTGGTGTCGCCCCACGACCAGCCGATGCCATCGTGGAACACGGAGAACGTCGCGAACTTGTGGCGGCTGATGACGTCGGTCATGAAGTTCTTGCCACCGATCTTCGCGTTGGCCTCCTTCCGCGCGGTGGCGGACATCGAGAGTGCGACGGCGAACACCGGGCGCGCGGCAAGCACTTCCTGGGCATAAGCCAGGTTCGAGCCGACCGGGCGGGCCGGGACCTTCCAGGTATCGGCGAGCCGCTCGCGCACCAGCCTGGGGGCACCCGCCAGCATCACGCCGTCCCGGGTGACGCCGATCGCGGGCTCGTCGCCGCCCATCTCGATCATCATCCCGCCGCCCACCTTGATCGTCTGCTTCTGCACCATCTTGCCGATCTTCTCGATCACCTGCGTCGTCAGCTTGCCGCGCACCGCCGCGACGAACGTGGGGTCCTTGCCGGGGAGGATCTTGACGAACATCGTCGCGTCGTAGATGTCCGTCGTCAGGTCGATGCCGGTCGAGGACTTTGCGAGCCCGCGCGCCGCTTCGACCTCGGTGACGAGCTTGCTCACGATCCGCGCGAGCTCGGGCGAAGCCTTGATCTGCGGCTGGTTGCCGAGCGTCGAGAGCAACTTGTAGTTGCCGGGGATGATGCTCTGCGCGTCGAGGTGGACGACGACGTCGGCGTCCGGCATCGCGTAGCGCAGCGACTGGTCTGGCGTCGGCGCGCGCGGGTTGGGTTGGAGCCCCAACCCCGAGAGCCCGAGGAGCAACGCGATGATCTCGACAATTCCCGGCATTCCCGTTCTCCCTGTGTGTGGACCGCTGCGGTTCGCGCACCGATCGGCTCATAGGCGCCCAGGTGATGGAAAATTTCAACCAACATCAGCCGACGTTCACGCTGCTGTCACGCCGCAGGAAAACTCCCTGAAAAAAAATGATGTCAAGACTGGTTCAGGAAACCGACGGCGCTAGGATGGCTCGGGTCTCGGCGGTGAACGATCCAGTTTCGAGGGAGGCACGACGCTCATGAGCACGCTTGCTGTGGTGGAAGAGATTTTGCGCGAGACCGCGGTTCCGATGTCCGTTCGCGAGATCGTGGAGCGTGCGGGCGTTCGCCTTCCGAGCAAGTCGAAGACTCCAGACACCGTCGTTGCACGCGACCTGTCGATGGACATCAAGCGGAAGGGCGAGAGCTCGCTGTTCGCGCGGACGTCGCCCGGTCGCTACACGCTGCGCGTGCTCGCTGCGATGCCTGTCTCCGGTACCCATGATAACGATGCGAGCGACGCCAGCGATGCGAACGAGCTGCCCGCTCGCGTCGCCGCGCTTGGAACGATCGGCGCTCGCAAGCCGGCCGTAGCTGCCTCGCCCGCCAGCGCGCCCCGTGCGCGCACGGACAGCGACGTGCAGGGCGGCGGCTTCGCCAGCTAGCCCGCGTTCATGATCCGGCGCGCCGATGCTGCCGACCATCCCTGGATCGTTGCATCCGGCGCCGAGGCGTATCACGACCTCGGCGACTACACGCGCATCCTGCCGTCGTGGCTCGACCCGCCGGGTGTGCTCGCCAGGATCGAGCACGACCACCACAAAGGAACCCCGCTTCGCGAAGCTCGGCTTCTACCTCGAGGAGCCGGCCTCGATGCCAGGCGCCCACAATCCCAGCCCGGTCGTCGCGGATCTGCTCGCGCTCGCCGTGCAGCCGACGTTTCAGCGCAAGGGATCGGCAGCAAGCTCCTGCTTCACGTGATCGATGTCGCCGAGCGCGTCGCGCCGACCAGCCACATCGCGACGCTGCGACTGACCGTCGCCGAGACCAACACGTCGGCGCAGCGGCTGTACGCGCGCAACGGGTTCCGGATCGCCGACGGCGCGTCGACGTACGACCGCGGCCAGCGCGCGTTGCGCATGGTCCGCCCGCTCGATCCCACGCAGCGCGCCGCGCGCTGAGCCCGCGCTACCTGGCGGTCGCGGTCGGAAAGTCGTCTCCGCCGTCGGGTCCGGGGCGCACCGGTTCGCGCTTCAGGGACAGCTTGTAGAGCAACACCATCACGAGCACGACGATCACCAGCGCGGGGATCTTGAACGTCTCGTAGTGGCCGCCGAACAGCGCCACCGCGTTGGCATCGTGGGCCACCGCGACCGGCACCGCGAGCCCGATGCCGAGCAGCGCCTCGCCGGTGATGAAGCCTGCGGCTGCGAGCAGCCCCATCCGCTCGACCTCGCCGCGTCGCTCGGGCGACGCCTTGGCCTTGTCGAGGTGGCGCTGGACGAGCAGGGCGATGATGCCGCCGAGCAGGATCGGCACGTTGAGGTCGAACGGTAGGTAGACGCCGACCGCGAAGGCCATCACCGGGATGCGGAACTTGGACTCGCGCTTCTGCAGCACCATGTCGATCACGATCACGACCACCGCGATCACCGCGCCGACCCCGATGATCGACCACGGCAAGCCACCGGCGAACACGCCCTTCGCGACGGTGCCCATCAGGTTTGCCTGCGGCGCCGGAAGGCCCGGGCTGCCAATCTGGTAGGCGTCATTGAGCAGGTTCAGGATCGGCGCCATCGTGAGTGCCGCGACGACGACGCCCAGGATCTGCATCACCTGCTGCTTCCACGGCGTCGACCCGACGAGCTGTCCGCACTTGAGGTCCTGCAGGTTGTCGCCGCCAATCGCCGCGGCGCAGCACACGACGCCGCCGATCAGGATCGCCGCCACGGGACCGGCCGGGCTCTCCATGCCCAGACCGAGCAGCAGCAGCGCCGACACCAGGATCGTCGAGATCGTGATACCCGAGACCGGGTTGTTCGACGAGCCGACGAGGCCGGCCATGTACGACGCGACCGCGGAGAACAGGAAGCCGGCGATCACCATCACGACGGCCATGACTGCGCTGATGCCCGGCGAGCCGGTGAAGTGCCAGAAGATCAGGAACAGCGGCACGACCGAGAACGCGATCAGGATCAGGATGATGTTCATCGGCATGTCGCGCTCGGTGCGGGGGACCGATTCGGCGCCACCCGCACGGGCACGCTTGTAGGCATCGAGACCCGCCGTGATCCCGCCGAGCAGGGACTTGCGAAGCTTGAACAGCGACCACATGCCACCGACGAGCATGCCGCCGACGCCGAGGTAGCGCGTCGCGCGTCCGTGATAGACCCCGGCCTGCGTGATCGCGTCGGTATCCGGAAGCGGCTGGGTCGCGGCGACGAACCGGTGGCCGAGCGTGATGATCTCGAACGTGTCGCCGCGCGGGACCAGCATCATGTGCGCGCGGTCGACGAAGCCCCACGGGTCGACGAGGCCGAGCAGGTCCATCATCTCGCCCCGCGACTTGAGCGCCTCGCTGAGCGATCCGATCACGGCGGCCATGGTGGCGTCGAACACCGAAGGATCGAGCATCGCCTTCGCCGATGCGATCGCTGCGGCGTGGGTGTCCGGATCGACGATCAGCGTGCTGCCGTCGCCGAACGTGGCAAACAGCGGCATCGCGATCCAGCGATTCATTGCGGCTCCCGCGAAGATCACGACCGCGACGTTGAAGCCGACGATGTAGCCGACCGAGAGCAGCGCGGGCGAAGCGTTGATGCCCATGTAGACCGGCGCGCCGGCCTTGGTCCCGGCCGCGATCTTGGTCGCCCCGACCGCCTTGCTGCCGACGAGCGTGCCGAACTCGACGATCTCCGCCCACAGCTTGAGCCCGGTCGCGCCGAGCTTGGCGACCGCGCCGATCACGCTCGCGAGCACGAGCACGCCGACGCCACCACCGCCCTCGGCCCCGACCTTCAGGACCTCGGCCGTCGCGACGCCCTCGGGGAACTGCAGCGGCTGATCGATGATCAGCGCGCGGCGCAGCGGGATCGTGAACAGCACCCCGAGCACACCGCCGAAGCCCGCGATCAGCGTGGTCTCGATGTAGCTGAAGCGTGACCAGATCCCGAGGATGATCAGCGCGGGCAGCGTGAAGATGACGCCGGCGGCGAGCCCCTCGCCCGAGGCAGCGGCGGTCTGGACGCCGTTGTTCTGCAAGATGTTGCCGGTGCGCAGCACCCGGAAGATCGCCATCGAGATCACGGCGGCCGGCACGGAGGCCGAGACCGTCATGCCAGCGAACATGCCGAGGTAGGCGTTGGCGCCGGCCAGGATGATCGCCAGCAACGAGCCGAGGATGAGGACGCCGATCGTCAGCTCCGGCAGCGATTTGCTCGCCGGGATGTACGGCTCGACGGTGCCCGCGGGTTTCGGATCTGCGCTCGGCGCGTTGGCCATATGCGGACTGTCCTCGACGGTGCGCGCACTGGTCAAGCGCCGTCGCGAGGCAACCGCGACACCACCTCACCGAACGGACTTGGGACCGAGTTGGCTTGATTTGTCAGGTTTGCCGCGAGACCGTGCGCGTTAGGGCGAAACGTACGGGTGTGCGTTGGTACCCCGTCATTCCGGAGGACTCGTGAGATTTCGCCCTCGTTCCACTGGTGTCCGTGGCATCGCGCTACTGACCCTGCTCCCGTTCGCGTTCTCGTCCTGCAGCGGCAAGCGTGGCCCCACCGCGCCGATCCCGTCGGTCGGCAGTGGCTCCCCGCTGTCCGATCAGGTGCTCGTGCAGTCGAAGGACCTGCCGCCCGGGCTCGACCTGCGGATCTCCGACGGCAAGTCGGGCCCACCCAGCTTCGACCGCGCGAAGCTCGCGCCGGCGAAAAAGCTCGACGCCGCGGCAACCGAGGCGCTGCTCGCCCGGACCAAGCCGCTGCAGAAGGACCCCGACGATCAGCAGGCGTTCGCGCTGCGGCCGGGAACGCAGCCGGCGCCTCGCACGGGCCAGACGATCAAGGGCGCGTTCCCGCCGCCGCCGTCCTCGCTCCTGCCACCCAAGGCGAATGACGCGGGCAAGGATCTCCAGGTCCTCCGCTACATGCCCGAGGGCGAGGTCCCGCTCGCACCCGAGCTGAGCGTCACGTTCAGCCAGCCGATGGTCGCCGTGACCTCGCAGGGCGATGCCGCCGGGGTCCAGCCGGTGAAGCTGACGCCGACCCCGAAGGGCAACTGGCGGTGGATCGGCACCCGCACGGTGCTGTTCGATCCCGAGATCAGATTTCCGCAGGCAACGACGTACGCGGTCGAGATCCCGGCCGGCACGCGATCGACCAACGGCGGCGCGCTCAAGAAGCCGACGAAGTTCACGTTCGAGACCCCGCCGCCGGGGCTGGTCTCGCGGTTCCCGGGCGTGCACACGCCCCAGCACCTCGACGTGCCGATGTACGCGCTGTTCGATCAGAAGATCGATCCACAGGCCGTGCTCGCGAAGCTGAAGGTCACAGCAAACGGCAAGCCGATCGCGATCCGGATGCTCGACGCTACCGAGATCGCGAAGCACAAGCAGCTGCAAGCGGTCGTGGAGGGCGCGACCAAGAACGAGCAGCAGGGCCGCTGGCTCGCGTTCCGCGCGGTCGACAAGTTTCCGACCGACGCGCAGATCGACGTCGAGATCCCGAAGGGTACGCCGTCGGCCGAGGGTCCCAACACGACGACCAAGGAGCAGCACTTCGCATTCCGCACCTATCCGCCGCTCAAGGTGATCGACCACGACTGCGGCTACAACGGCCAGTGTCCGCCGGGCACCGCGTTCGTGATCCGGTTCAACAACCCGCTCGACGTCGACAAGTTCGACGAGGAGCAGCTCGCGATCAGCCCCGCGATCCCGGACGTCAAGGTCATCCACGCGGGGACGATCCTGCAGGTGATGGGGCTGACCAGGGCACGCACCACGTACACGGTGACGCTCGCGAGCAGCCTGCGCGACGAGTTCGGTCAGACACTCGGCAAGCCGGAGTCGCTCAAGTTCCGCGTGACCGACGCAATGCCGACGTTCTTCGGACCGAACGGGATGGTCGTCCTCGATCCCGTCGCGAAGAAGCCGACGCTCGACTTCTTCAGCACGAACTACCCGCAGCTCAAGGTCCGGCTCTACCAGGTCGCCCCGGGGCAGTACGACGCGTTCGGCCACTTCATGCGGAACTACTGGAACCACGACAAGCCGCCGAAGGCGCCCGGCAAGCTCGTGTTCGACAAGCTGGTCAAGACCACCGCGGGCCAAAACGAGCTGGTCGAGACGTCGATCGATCTGGCGTCCGCGCTCGCGAAGACCGGCCTCGGTCACGTGATGGCGATCGTCGAGCCGTATCCCTGGACCGAGCGCTACGAGCCGCCGCGGATGATCAGCTGGGTGCAGTCGACCAAGCTCGCGGTGGACGCCTTTGTCGACGCCGATAACCTGATCGCGTTCGCGACCGAGCTCGGCACCGGCAAGCCGCTGTCGGGCGTCGCGCTCGAGATGCGCCCGTTCGGCCTCAAGGCCACGACGGACGACAAGGGGCTCGCCACGATCGCGCTCGGCAAGGGCGGCGTGAAGGGCGCGCACTACCTCGTCGCGACCAAGGGCACCGACGTCGCGTTCGTGTCCGACGATGGCGGGTGGTGGAACGAGAACGGCAGCTGGGTCAAGCAGCCGCGTCCGTCGCACCTCGCCTGGTACGTCGTCGACGATCGCAAGATGTACAAGCCGGGTGAGGAGGTCAAGCTCAAGGGTTGGCTGCGCTCGATCGCCCCCGGCAAGGGCGGCGACGTCGGCAGCGCCGGTGGCGCGGTCACCCAGGTCACCTACAAGGTGACGGACTCGCGCGGCAACAAGATCATCACGGGCTCGGCGGCGGTGTCCGCGGTTGGTGGCTTCGATACCAAGTTCACGCTGCCGAAGACCCCGAACCTCGGCACGGCCTACGTCGCGTTCGAGGCCCAGGGCCAGATGAAGGGCAGCTACGGCCACGCGTTCGAGATCGAGGAGTTCCGGCGGCCCGAGTTCGAGGTCACGACGCAGGCCAGCCAGGGCCCGTTCCTCGTCGGAGGCGCCGGCGACGTCACGGTCAACGCGAAGTACTTCGCGGGTGGCCCGCTGCCGGGTGCGCCGGTCAACTGGTACGTCACGGCGAATCGCACGACCTTCACGCCGCCGAACCGCGATGACTTCACGTTCGGCGAGTGGGTACCGTGGTGGGGGCACCACGGTGGTGGCCGTGGCTACGACGACGATGGTGCTGGCTACGCGCCGCCCAGGACGTGGGAGCTGGCTTCGAAGACCGACGCCACCGGCGCCCACGTGCTGCACTTCGACTTCCTGTCGGCAAACCCGACGCTGCCGATGTCGGTCACCGCGAACGCGAGTGTCACCGACGTCAACCGGCAGACCTGGTCGGCATCGTCGGCGATGATCATCCATCCGTCGTCGGCGTACGTCGGCCTCAAGACCAAGAAGCCGTTCGTCGAGAAGGGCACGCCGTTCGATATCGAGGTGATCGGCGTCGATCTCGACGGCAAGGTGCTGCTCGGCTCGAAGATCGAGGTCACTGCGGTGCGGCTCGACTGGGAGTACAAGAAGGGCAAGTACGAGCAGAAGGAGGTCGACCCCCAGACCTGCTCGGTGACCGCGGCCAAGGATCCGTCGCCGTGCAAGTTCCCCACGGCGAAGGGCGGCACCTACCAGGTGACGGCCGTGATCGTCGACGGCAAGGGTCGCGCGAACCAGACCAAGCTGACGTTCTGGGTCTCGGGTGGCGATCAGCCGCCGGCGCGCGAGCTCGCGCAGGAGGTCGTCCAGATCATCCCCGACAAGAAGGAGTACGTCGCGGGGAGCACGGCGGAGCTGTTGATCCAGGCGCCGTTCTATCCGGCGGAAGCGCTCGTCAGCTGGCGGCGTAGCGGCATCGTCAAGACCGAGCGGATCCAGATCACCGGCCCGACCAAGATCATCCAGGTGCCGATCAGCGAGGCGATGGTGCCGAACATGTTCGTGCAGGTCGATCTCGTCGGCTCGGCGTCGCGGGTCGACGACAAGGGCCAGCCCGATGCCAAGCTGCCGAAGCGACCCGCGTACGCCGTTGGCTCGATCGAGCTGCCGGTGCCGCCGAAGGCACGCACGCTGTCCGTCACCGTGTCGTCGAGCGCGCCGAAGCTCGCGCCCGGCGAGACGGCGAAGCTGTCGGTGCTGGTCAAGGACGCGCTGGGCCGCCCGGTGCCGAATGCCGAGACCGCGGTGATCGTGGTCGACGAGGCGATCCTGTCGCTGACCGGCTACCAGTTCCCGAACCCGATCGACACGTTCTACGGCAAGCGCGGCCCCGACACCCGGGACCACTACCTGCGCGGCTACGTCAAGCTCGCGAAGCCGGACAGGGCGATGCTCGCGCAGACGGCCGTGCGGGGGCGGACAACGGCCGACGCTTCCAAGGCGCCGAGCGGCGGCGCGATGCCGCCAAACTCGCCTGCGGCCGAGGCCGCCGTCGATGCGGCGCCAGCGCCGGCACGGGTGATGGACATGGCGAAGAAGGAATCGAAGGGCGAGCGCGACAAGGGCGGGATGGACGACGACGCGATGGGCGCTGCCAACAAGGCGATCGCCGTGCGCTCGAACTTCAACCCGCTCGCCGCGTTCGCGCCGGCCGTCAAGACCGACAGTGCGGGGCGCGCGACGGTCAGCGTCAAGATGCCCGACAACCTGACGCGCTATCGGATCGTCGCGATCTCGACGGCGGGCGACAAGCAGTTCGGCAAGGGCGAGGGGACCGTGACCGCGCGGTTGCCGCTGATGGTGCGGCCGAGCCCGCCGCGGTTCCTGAACTTCGGTGACACGTTCAAGTTGCCCGTGGTGGTCCAGAACCAGACCGACGCGCCGATGACCGTCCGGCTCGCGGCGCGCACGACCAACGCCGTGCTGACGGACGGCGCGGGTCGCGAGGTCACGGTCCCCGCCAACGATCGTGTCGAGGTGCTGTTCCCCGCCGCGGCCGAGCTCGCGGGGACCGCGCGGTTCCAGTTCGTCGGCACGGCCGGCCCGAGCTCCGACGCCGCGGAGCTCGCACTACCGGTGTGGACGCCGGCGACCACCGAGGCGTTCGCGACCTACGGCGTGATCGACGAGGGCGCGATCAAGCAGCAGGTGTCGCTACCGGGCAAGGTCATCACGCAGTTCGGTGGCGTCGAGGTCACGACCGCGTCGACCAACCTGCAAGCGCTGACCGACGCGATGCTCTACCTCGTCAAGTACCCGTACGAGTGCGCGGAGCAGCGGGCGTCGCGCGTGATGGCAATCGCGGCGCTCCGCGACGTGCTCACCGCGTTCAAGACCAAGGACCTGCCCAGCCCGGCCGCGATGGAGGCCAGCGTCAAGGTCGACATCGAGCGGCTGTCGCAGATGCAGAACTACGACGGTGGCTACGCGTTCTGGGACCGCGGTCATCCGTCGAATCCGTACCTCACGGTCTACGTCGCGAACGCGCTGGTGCGTGCGCAGAAGAAGGGCTTCACCGTCCCTCAGGGGATGATCGACAAGGCGAAGCCCTACCTGAAGGACATCGAGCGCCACTACCCCTGGTACTACTCGAAGGAGGTCCGGTGGGCGATCTCGAGCTACGCGCTGTACACCCGCAAGCAGTACGGCGATCTCGACATCGCGAAGGGCCAGCGCCTGCTGAAGGAAGCGGGCGGCGTCACCAAGGTGACGATGGAGACCAACGGCTGGCTGCTCGGGATGTTCGCCGGCAATCCGGCGGCGGCAGCCGAGCGCAAGGCGATCGTGCGCCACGCGCTCAACAAGGTCAGCGAGACTGCCGGTGCGGCGAACTTCACCACGTCGTACGCCGACGGCGGTTACCTGCTGCTCGCCAGTGACCGCCGCGTTGACTCGGTGCTGCTCGAGTCGCTGATCGAGGAGCAGAAGAATCTCGACCTGATCCCGAAGGTCGTGACCGGGCTCCTCGCGCAGCGCAAGGCGGGCCGCTGGCTCAACACGCAGGAGAATACGTTCGCGCTGCTCGCGCTCGACAAGTACTTCCAGACCTACGAGAAGGTGACGCCTGACTTCGTGGCGCGCGTGTGGCTCGGCAACGACTACGCGGGAGACCACAAGTTCAAGGGCCGCTCGACGGACTACTTCTCGATCCCGATCCCGATGAAGGACGTCGCGTCGCACGACAAGCAGGCGATCACCATCCAGAAGGACGGCAAGGGCCGGCTGTACTACCGGGTCGGCATGACGTACGCACCGGCGAGCCTCAAGCTCGACCCTGCGGACTACGGCTTCGTGGTCACCCGCGTCTACGAGGGCGCTGACGATCCGAAGGACGTCGCGCGGCAGGCCGACGGCACGTGGAAGATCAAGGCCGGCTCGCGCGTGCGCGTCAAGCTGACCATGGTCAACGAGAACCGGCGGTACCACGTCGCGCTCGTCGATCCGCTGCCCGCGGGCCTCGAGCCGATGAACCCTGCGCTGGCGGTCACCGGCCCGATTCCCACCGATCCCAAGGTCCAGCAGGCGAAGGGTGCCTACTGGTGGTGGTACGGCCCGTGGTACGAGCACCAGAACCTGCGCGACGAGCGGGTCGAGGCGTTCGCCTCGCTGTTGTGGGAAGGCGTCCACACCTACGAGTACGTGACCCGCGCGACGACGCCCGGGAACTTCGTGGTGCCGCCGCCCAAGGCGGAAGAGATGTACATGCCGGAGACCTTCGGACGCGGTGGCTCGGACCGCGTGATCATCGAATAGGAGCTCGAATGAAGAACGCACTCACGCAGGCGGCCACCTGGGCCGCGCTGGTCTCGCTTGTCGCCTGTGGCGGCAAGAAACCAACGCCTGGCCCGGGCTCGGGGGCTCCGCTCGCAGACCAGGCGTACGCCCTGTCCGCAGATGCACCCGACGGGCTCGATCTGCGAGTGTCCGATGGCAAGGCGGGCAAGCCTGCGTTCGATCGCGCGAAGCTCGCCGCCGCGAAGAAGCTCGGCGACGCGGACGTCAGCGCGATGATGTCGCGAGCCAAGCCGATCCAGAGCGACGTCAGCGATCAGCAGACGTTCGCGCTCCGGCCCCGATCGAATCCGCCGCCGCGGACGGGCACCACGGTGACCGGTGCGTTCCCGCCGCCGCCATCGTCCCTGTTGCCGCCCAAGGCAAATGATGCGGGCAAGGACCTGACGGTGCTCCGCTACATGCCAGAAGGTGAGGTCCCGCTCGCGCCCGAGCTGAGCGTGACCTTCAGTCAGCCGATGGTCGCCGTGACCTCGCAGGGCGATGCTGCCGGCGTCCAGCCGGTGAAGCTGACGCCGACGCCAAAGGGCAACTGGCGGTGGATCGGCACGCGGACGATCCTGTTCGACCCCGACGTTCGGTTCCCGCAGGCGACCACGTACCAGGTCGAGATCCCCGTGGGCACGAAGGCCGCAACCGGTGGCGCGCTGAACAGCGCGACCAAGTTCACGTTCCAGACTCCACCGCCGACCGTGATCACGAGCTCGCCGCCGAGCGGCGGTCCGCAGCATCTCGACGTGCCGATGTTCGTCGTGTTCGACCAGAAGATCGATCGGCAGGCCGTGCTCGCGAAGCTCACGGTCAAGGCGAACGGCAGCACCCAGGCGATCCGGATGATGGAGCCCGCCGAGCTTGCGAAGGACAAGCAACTCACCGCGACGATCGACGCGCTCGAGAATGCCGAGCAGGCGGGGCGCTGGATCGCGTTCCGGACCTCGCAGAAGCTGCCGGCCGACGCGTCGGTTCAGGTCGAGATCGGCGCCGGCACCCCGTCCGCCGAGGGGCCGAATCACACGAAGGCCGCCCAGAGCTACACGTTCCGGACCTACCCGCCGCTCAAGCTCGAGAAGTCGGAGTGCGGCTACCAGGGCAAGTGTCCGCCCGGGATGGCGTTCTCGATCCAGTTCAACAACCCGCTCGACGTCGAGAAGTTCGAGGAGACGCAGGTCACCGTGTCGCCGGAGATCCCGGGCATGCGCGTGATCCAGTCGAACAGCTACCTCGCGGTACAGGGCGCGACCAAGGCCCGCACGACTTACAAGGTGATCGTCTCGGGCAAGCTGCGCGACGAGTTCGGCCAGACGCTCGGCGCCGACAAGCCGCTGTCCTTCACGGTGACCGACGCGACGCCGAGCTTCTTCGGGCCGCAGGGGCTCGTCGTGCTCGATCCTGCGGCGAAGCAGCCGACGCTCGACTTCTTCTCGACCAACTACACGCAGCTGAAGATCCGCCTCCACCAGGTCACGCCGGCAGACTTCGACGCCTACGGCTTCTACCTGCAGAACCGGTGGAACAAGGACAAGCCGCCCACGTTGCCGGGCCGCAAGGTGTTCGACGATCTGGTGAAGACGACGGGCACGCCGAACGATCTGGTCGAGACTGCGGTCGATCTCCGGTCCGCGCTCGGCAAGCAGGGCTTCGGTCACGCGATCGCGATCGTGGAGCCGTATCCGTGGAACGAGACCCACGAGCCACCGCGGATGATCAGCTGGGTGCAGGCGACGAAGCTCGCGGTCGACGCATACGTCGATAGCGAGAACCTCGTCGCGTTCGTCACCGATCTCGCGACCGGCAAGCCGGCAGTGGGCGTCGCGCTCGAGCTCCGGCCGACCGGCCTCAAGGCCACGACCGACGACCAGGGACTCGCCACGCTGGCGCTCCCGAGCAGTGCGGAGCGCGGCGCGCAGTACCTGATCGCACGGCGCGGCGATGACGTCGCGTTCGTCGCCGAGAACGCGCACTACTGGAGCGGCTACGGCAGCTGGACCAAGCAGCCGCGCGGCAAGCACCTCGCCTGGTACGTGGTGGACGACCGCAAGATGTACAAGCCCGGCGAGGAAGTGACCCTCAAGGGCTGGGTACGCTCGGTCGACATGGCGAAGCACGGCGATGTCGGCGCGGCCGCCGGTGTCACCACGCTCACCTACGCTGTCAACGACGCGCAGGGCAACCAGATCGCGACGGGCACCGCGGCCGTCGACGCGGTCGGTGGCTTCGCCACCAGGCTCGTACTGCCGAAGACGCCGAACCTCGGCAACGCGACGATGATCCTGCGCACCGCGGGCGGCGAGCACTATCACAACTTCCAGATCCAGGAGTTCCGCCGCCCGGAGTTCGAGGTCTCGGCGCAGGCGAGCCAGGGCCCGTTCCTCGTCGCCGAAGGTGGCGACGTCTCGGTCAAGGCCAAGTACTACTCCGGCGGCCCGTTGCCCGGCGCACCGGTCAACTGGAGCGTCACCTCGAGCCAGACCAACTACACGCCGCCGAATCGCGACGGCTACAGCTTCGGCGCATGGACGCCGTGGTGGGGCTACACGGACAGCTACGGCGACGAGATGTACGGTTATCGCGGCGGCGGCTCGTACAAGCCCCCGAAGCAGTGGGCCCTGACGTCGAAGACCGACGCCACCGGCGCGCACACGCTGCACCTCGATTTCCTGAGCGTGAAGCCCGCCGTACCGATGTCGGTGCTGACGCACGCGAGCGTGACCGACGTCAACCGCCAGACCTGGACCGCGTCGACCGCACTGATCGTCCATCCGTCGTCGCTGTACGTCGGCCTGAAGACCAAGAAGCCATTCGTCGAGAAGGGTCAGCCGTTCGACCTCGAGGTGATCGGCGTCGATCTCGACGGCAAGGCCGCACCCGGCGCGAAGATCGAGGTCAAGACCGTCCGCCTCGACTGGGAGTACAAGAAGGGCAAGTACACGCAGAAGGAGGTCGATCCGCAGACCTGCAATGCGGTCGCGGCGGCGGCGCCCTCGCCGTGCTCGTTCAAGACCAAGGAGGGCGGCACCTACCAGGTGACCGCGACGATCGTCGATGCGAAGGGGCGTCCGAATCAGTCGAAGCTGACGTTCTGGGTCACTGGCGGCGACGTTCCGCTCGCGCGCGATGTCTCGCAGGAGCGCGTCCAGATCATCCCCGACAAGCAGGAGTACGCCGCGGGCCAGACCGCCGAGCTCCTGCTCCAGGCGCCGTTCTATCCCGCGGAGGGCCTGGTCAGCTGGCGCCGCAGCGGCATCGTCAAGACCGAGCGGATCACGTTCACCGGCCCGACGAAGGTGATCAAGGTCCCGATCGCGGACACCATGGTCCCGAACCTGACGGTGCAGGTGGATCTGGGCGGCGCGGCCGCGCGGCTCGCCGACAAGGGCGCTCCGGATCCGAAGCTGCCCAGACGTCCGGCGTATGCGGTCGGTGCGTTGAACCTGCCCATCCCGCCCAAGCTGCGGACGCTGAAGGTGACCGTGACGCCCGCGGCCGCGAAGCTGTCGCCCGGCGAATCGACCAAGCTCACGGTGACCGTCATCGATGCGGCGGGTCGCCCGGTGGCAAATGCCGAGACCGCGGTGATCGTCGTCGACGAGGCGATCCTCGCGCTCACTGGCTACACGTTCCCCGATCCGATCGGCGCGTTCTATCCGGGTCGCAGCGCCGACACGCGCGACTTCTACCAGCGCAGCTACGTCAAGCTCGCGAAGCCCGACGCCGGCGCCCTGGCAGACGGCCAGATGCGTCGTGACAACGGCGGACCGGGTGCCGACATGGCCGCGAACGAGGGCATGGTCGCGCAGTCCGAACCATCCCCCGCGACGACCACACCGACCAAGCGTTCGCCTGCATCACCGGCACCGCCGAAGATGCCGGGCGGCGGGAAGGACGAGGAGTCGCGCGAGGTCGCGAAGCAGGTCGGGTCGGGATCGGCGAGTGGGGGGCAACCCACGGGCCCGGCGATCGCGATCCGGTCGAACTTCAACCCGCTCGCGGCCTTCGCGCCGGCGGCGATGACCGATGCGGCGGGGCGGGCGACCGTCGACGTCAAGCTGCCGGACAACCTGACGCGTTATCGCATCATCGCGATCGCGTCGGCGGGCGAGAAGCAGTTCGGCAAGGGTGAGAGCGCCGTGACCGCGCGGCTGCCGCTGATGGTGCGCCCGAGCCCGCCGCGGTTCCTAAACTTCGGCGATACGTTCTTGCTGCCGGTCGTCGTGCAGAACCAGACCGATGTGCCGATGACCGTGCGGGTCGCCGCGCGTACCACGAACGCGACGCTGACCGATGGCGCGGGGCGCGAGGTCAGCGTGCCCGCCAACGATCGCGTCGAGGTGCTGTTCCCGACCTCGGCCGAGATGGCCGGCACGGCGCGGTTCCAGTTCGTCGCCACGGCGGGCCGCAGCGCCGACGCGGCGGAGCTCGCGTTGCCGGTGTGGACGCCGGCGACGACCGAAGCTTTCGCGACCTACGGCGTGATCGACGACGGCGCGACCAAGCAGCCGATCGCGCTACCCGGGAAGGTGGTCACCCAGTTCGGCGGGCTCGAGGTCACGACGGCGTCGACCAATCTCCAGTCGCTCACCGACGCGGTGCTGTACTTGGTGCGATATCCGTTCGAGTGCGCCGAGCAGCGGTCGTCTCGCATCCTCGCGATCGCCGCGCTGCGTGACGTGTTGACCGCGTTCAAGACCAAGGACATGCCGTCGGTGGCGGCGATGAATACCAGCGTCGATCTCGATCTCGAGCGGCTGACGCAGATGCAGAACCCGGACGGCGGCTTCGTGTACTGGGAGCGTGGCTTCCCGTCGGAGCCGTACCTGACCGTCCACGTGGCGAACGCTCTCGTGCGTGCGAACAAGAAGGGGTATGCGGTCCCCGCGGACATGCTCGCGCGCGGGCTCGCGTTCCTCGCGACGATCGAGAACCACTACCCGCACTACTACGGCCCGGAGATCCGGCGCACGATCTCGAGCTACGCGCTCTACGTGCGCAAGCTCGCCGGCGACGTCGACCTGGCAAAGGGCAAGCGGATCATCGTCGAGGCCGGCGGCGTCCAGAAGCTGTCGATGGAGGCCAACGGCTGGCTGCTCGGGATGTTCGCGCAGCAGGCCGGCGCGGCCGAGGAGCGCAAGGCGATCCTGCGCCACGTGATGAACAAGGTCAGCGAGACCGCCGGTGCGGCGAACTTCACGACCTCGTACGCCGATGGCGGCCACCTCCTGCTCGCGAGTGACCGCCGGGTCGACGCGGTGCTGCTCGAGTCGCTGATCCAGGAGCAGAAGGATCTCGATCTGATCCCGAAGCTCGTCACTGGCTTGCTCGCGCAGCGTAAGGCGGGACGCTGGCTGAACACGCAGGAGAACTCGTTCGCGTTGCTCGCGATGGACCTCTACTTCAACACCTACGAGAAGACGACACCGGACTTCGTGGCGCGCGTGTGGCTCGGCGCCGACTACGCGGGCGACAAGGCGTTCAAGGGGCGGACCACCGACTACTTCAGGATCCCGATCCCGATGAAGGACGTCGCCGCCCACGACAAGCAGGACCTGACGATCCAGAAGGACGGCAAGGGCCGGCTGTACTACCGCATCGGCATGACCTATGCGCCGGCGGACCTCAAGCTGGCCGCCGCGGACTACGGGTTCGTGGTGACGCGAAGCTACGAGGGTGTCGATGACGTGAAGGACGTCGTCAAGCAGCCGGATGGCACGTGGAAGATGAAGGCCGGCGCGCGCGTGCGCGTCAAGCTGACCATGGTCAACGAGAACCGGCGCTACATGGTCGCGCTCGTCGACCCGCTACCTGCGGGGCTCGAGACCATGAACCCGGCGCTCGCGGTGACCGGTCCGATCCCGCTCGATCCCAACCAGCAGCAGGCGCGGGGTCGGTACTGGTGGTGGTACGGCCCGTGGTACGAGCACCAGAACATGCGCGACGAGCGTAACGAAGCGTTCGCCTCGATGCTGTGGGAAGGCGTCCACAGCTACGAGTACATCGCCCGCGCGACGACACCCGGAAACTTCGTCGTCCCGCCAACCAAGGCCGAGGAGATGTACATGCCCGAGACGTTCGGGCGGAGCGCCTCTGACCGCGTGATCATCGAGTAACGACCAGTCGGCTCGCCATGGCGTCTGGAGTTGTCGCCGTGCGCGCGTGCGCGATCGCTGCGCTGCGACGACGACTCGCGCAGTTGCGCGATCGCGCGTCGCGTTGTCGTCTCCCGCGGGTGACAACCGTGTCGACCGCGGGTTTCGGTTCGCGCCGGCATCGCGGCTGCACCTCGTCTGCTCGCCACTCAACCAAGGAGTAGATGATGACCTCACACGATCCGTTCGAGACCCTCGATCCCGCTCTCCTCACGCGCGTCGCCGGCGGCAGCCAGCTGTCCTCTGCGATGGAGCGCGCGCAAGACCTCGGGCTCCGCATCACGTCGACGACCGGCGGGCGCCACGCGGCACGCTCGTATCACTATCAAGGTCGCGCCTTCGATGCGGCAGGCAGCCACTCGGCGATGAGCAAGTTCTATCGCGAGATGGCGGGCACCAACCCGACAGAGCTGTTCTACGACCCGTCGGGCGGGATCAAGCACGGACGTAGCGTCGGCGCGATCGGTGGCCACCGCGACCACGTCCACGTCGCGTACTGAGCCGGGCTGAGAGCGCTACCATGCGCGGGTGATCACGCCCGATAACGGGCGCTCACGCGGCGCCTGAAGGCTCAGCGCCCGCCTTCGGCGCTCGCATATCGGGGGAGCCGGACGGTGAACCGTGTGCCCAGTCCGGCCTTCGATTCGACCTCGATCGTTCCGCCGTGCGCGACCACGACCTCGCGGGCGATGAACAGGCCAAGCCCCATGCTTCCTCCGACCGAGGCAGACGTCCCATTCCCCTGCTTGAACGGCTCGAACACCGCCTCGAGATCGCCCGGTGCAATCAACGGTCCCTCGTTGGTCACCGCGAACACGGCATCGTCGCCATCGATCCGCGACTCGACCACGATCGGCGCCTCTCGCGCTCCGTGCTGGAGCGCATTGCCGACCAGGTTCGACAGTACCTGCGCGATCCGGTCGGCGTCCCATCGGCCATCCTCCACGCCGCCGTGCCCGACGCGAATGATTCGCTGGGGCGCGACCGTATCGAACTCGTCGACGATCTGCTCGACGATCTCGCGCAGATTCGTGGGTCGCGGGTTGATCGGAATCGTCGACCCGCTGCGCGCCTTTGCGAAGTCGAGCAGGTCGTTGATCAACCGAACCGCACGCGCGGCGGCGCCGGAGACGCGCGCGATGATCTTGCGGTCAGCGGGCGGAGCCTCCCGGTCTCCGAGGATGGCGACCCCGAGCGCGATCGTGTTCAGCGGGTTCCTGAGATCGTGGCTCACGATCCCGAGCAACCGCTGTTCGTACTCGGACCGGGCGCGCAGCTCGGCGATCGCGAGCTTGGCCTCGTGGACGTCGGTGTTGGTTCCGAACCAACGAACGATCTGGCCGTCGGCGTCAAGCTGTGCGTTCGCTCGCCCGAGGTGCCAGCGATACGCACCGTCGCCGCGACGCAGCCGGAACTCGACCTCGTACGCCACGCCGGTGGTGAGCGAGGTCGTCCAGCGGGCCACGCAGTCGCTCACGTCGTCGGGGTGGATCACCGCCAGCCAGCCGTTGCCGAGGATCTCCGCGGCGGGGGTCTCGAAGTAGGCGACGACGCGCTCGCTCACGAAGTCGAGCTTGCCCGCAGGGTCGGAGGTCCAGACCTGGACCGGAATCGCCTCGACCAGAAACCGCTGCGCGGCTTCGGCTGTTTCTGTTGCCTCGCTCGACGCACGAGCCCGGGTCTTCGCCTGGTTCTGGGCGGTGACCTCTAGCCCCTGCACGAAGTTGCCTCCGACGGCGCCGTCAACGAGATCTTCGGCCAGTCGGTCGCAGTCGACGGCGACACGGGCGGTCGTCGGCGCTCCCCGCGACGAGGGGACGGGTGCCGTCTACGTCTCGGACTGCAGGACCGCGCCCGTCGAAGCCGGCG